>NZ_JBSSGJ010000017.1:0-101263 GCF_054063535.1 Sinomonas sp. RB5 | reverse complement strand
GCACCCGCGAGGGTGTGGGAGAGTAGGACACCGCCGGACAACACCACACGGTCGAGCCCCCCAACCACCCGGTTGGGGGGCTCCCGCACTTAACACCCACCCAGGGAGCCCCGGGACCGCGTCCCGGCTGGCAGCACCGTAGAATTGTTGATGGTTGCCAGACGTCACCGCACAGGTGAGCACTGGGCCGTCAAACCAATAGTGACGAGACGCGGCCTACAGGCCGTCGATCCAAGGAATACACAGAAAGAGGAGCCATCATGGCAGAGCAGAACGGGCGCGGCTCGGGCAGGGGGGACTACAACGGTCCTCGCAGGGGCCAAGGCGACGGCGGCAGCTCTGACAGGCGGGGTGGCCCCTTCCGTGGTACGAGCAACTCGGGCGGACGCCCGCGCGGCTTCCGGGACCGGAACCGCGACGACCAGTTCGGTGAGCGCCGCTCGTACGGCGATCGCGACGAGCGGCAGTCCGGCCGGCGCGACGCGGGTGACCGCCCGCAGCGTGACGATCGTGGTGAGCGTCGTCCGTTCCAGCGTGACGATCGTGGTGAGCGTCGTCCGTTCCAGCGTGACGACCGTGGTGAGCGTCGTCCGTTCGGTGACCGCCCGCAGCGTGATGACCGTGGTCCCCGTCAGTTCAACCGTGACGACCGCGGCGAGCGTCGTCCGTTCCAGCGTGACGACCGTGGTGAGCGTCGTCCGTTCGGTGACCGCCCGCAGCGTGATGACCGTGGTGAGCGTCGCCCGTTCCAGCGTGATGACCGTGGTCCGCGTCAGTTCAACCGTGACGACCGCGGCGAGCGTCGTCCGTTCCAGCGTGATGACCGTGGTGAGCGTCGTCCGTTCGGTGACCGCCCGCAGCGTGATGACCGTGGTCCCCGTCAGTTCAACCGTGACGACCGCGGCGAGCGTCGGGAAGAGCGTCCCCGCCCGCACAATGCCGGGGACCTGCGCGTCTCGAACCGGGCGGACCGCGAGCGGTCCCCGGAGATCGACCCGGACGTCACCGGGCGCGAGCTGGACCGGGGAACGCTCGGGCAGCTCCGCACCCTCGAGGGCAACAACAGCGATTGGGTCGCGAAGCACCTGGTGATGGCCGGCCGCCTGATCGAGGATGACCCCGAGGCCGCCTTCCAGCATGCCCTCGCCGCGAGCCGGCGCGGGGGCCGCATCGGCGCCGTGCGGGAGGCCGTCGGCATGACTGCCTACGCCGCGGGCCGCTACGACGACGCACTCCGCGAATTCCGCACGTTCCGCCGGATAACCGGCTCGAGCATCCACCTGGCCCACATGGCGGACTGCGAGCGTGGCCTCGGCCGTCCCGAGAAGGCGCTCGAGCTCGCCCACTCGGACGAGCAGAACATGCTCGACAACGCCAACAAGGCCGAACTGGCCATCGTGGCCTCCGGGGCGCGGTCGGACATGGGCGACCACGAGGGCGCCGTCGCGGAGCTCGAGATCCCGCAGCTGGACATCAACCGGGCGTTCTCCTTCAGCCCGCGCCTCTTCGAGGCCTATGCCGACGCGCTCTCCGCCGCCGGACGCTCGTCGGAGGCCTCCAAGTGGTACCGCCAGATCGGTGTCGCGGAGAAGGCGCTCGGCGTGGGCGAGTTCGAGGAGCCCGAGATCGTCGATCTCGGCTGGGACGAGGCCGAGGAGCGCCGCGAGGCCGAGGAGCGCCGCGCCAAGGCGGCTGCCGCGTCTCCCCGCGACGAGGCCGGCGAGCAGCGCGACGGCGGGACGGCGGAGGACGCCGGCCACGCGCCGTCGGACGAGGACGACGACGAGGAGACGGATCTGGCGGAGGACGAGATCGGCATCCACGAGACCGACGACGCAGTCGAGCCCACCGAGGGCGCCCCCCTCGAGGCCGACGCCGCGGACGAGCAGGCGCCGGGCGGCGAGGAGCACCAGGCGTAGCATGGCCGAGCTCATCGAGGCGTTCGACGCCGTCCTGTCCGACCTCGACGGCGTCGTCTACGCCGGCCCGCACGCCATCCCGGGCGCCGTCGAGGCACTGCAGTCGCTCGCCCCGCGCGGGGTCCGCCTGGGCTACGTGACGAACAACGCTTCCCGCTCCCCGGCCGAGGTCGCCGCCCATCTCCGGGAGCTCGGCGCCCCAGCCGGGGACGACGACGTGGTGAGCTCGGCCCAGGCGGGTGCATCGCTGCTGGCGCAGCAGGTGCCCGCCGGGGCCCGGGTCCTGGTGACGGGGAGCGCCGCCCTGGCCCACGAGGTCGAGCTGCGCGGGCTGACGCCGGTGTGGTCGGCCGAGGAGGACCCTGCCGCCGTGATCCAGGGCTTCAGCCCGGACCTCGGCTGGCGGGACCTCGCCGAGGCCGCCTACGCCGTGGCAGCGGGTGCGGTGTGGATCGCGACCAACACGGACATGTCCATCCCGCAGGCACGCGGCATCGCGCCCGGCAACGGGACACTCGTCGCCGCGGTGCGCGCAGCTACCGGCCGTGAGCCGCTCGTCGCGGGCAAGCCGGAGGCGCCCCTGTTCCTCGCGGCGGCGGAGCGGCTCGGCTCGCGGCGTCCCGTCGTGGTGGGTGACCGGCTCGACACCGACATCCTGGGAGGGAACCGCGCGGGCTTCGCGACCGCGGTGGTGCTCACCGGCGTCGACACCGAGCAGTCCATCCTCGGGGCGCGCCACGCCGAGCGGCCCACCTACATCCTGCGGACGCTGGACGACCTGTTCCGCCCATACCCCGAGACCGTTGCCTCCGGGGGCGCCTGGCACGTCGGCACCTCGTCGGCGCGCACCAACGGCGAGGTGGTCGAGGTCTCCGGGTCCCGCGAGGACCTGGACGCCTGGCGCGCGGCCTGCGCCGCGTGGTGGGCTGCCCTGCCCGAGGCAGAGGAGCGGACGGCCCCGGAGCTGCGCTGGGCACACTGACGGCGCGGGGCCTGAGCCGAGCGGCCTCCGAGTCTCGCTAAGCTGGGACGCATGAGCGAGGATCCGCACACGGCCGCGGCGGCGGCGCTGCCAGAGGCCCATGCCGCCCTCGCGGCGCTGGATGCCGCAGCGGGCCGCCCGCTCGCCGACCAGGCCGACGCGTTCGACGCGTTCCACGCGGCCCTGTCGGAGATCCTCGACACGGAGCCGGCGGAGTAGCGGTGGCCCGACTCGACCTCGAACTCGTGCACCGCGGCCTGGCCCGCTCGCGCACCCACGCCGCGAAGCTGATCGCCAGCGGTGCGGTGCGCGTCGCGGGCGCCGCGGCCGGTCGGGCCTCCCAGCCCGTCGACGAGCAGGCGGACATCAGTGTGGACGAGACCGAGCACGACCGCTACGTGAGCCGGGCGGGGCACAAGCTCGCCGGCGCCCTGGCCGCGTTCGGCGGCATCGACCCGCGGGGCAAGCGGTGCCTCGACGCGGGCGCCTCGACGGGCGGCTTCACGGACGTGCTCCTGCAGTCCGGCGCGGCCGAGGTCGTGGCGGTCGACGTCGGCCACGGCCAGCTCGTCGACGCGCTCCGCCACGACGCGCGCGTCCGCGTCCACGAGGGCCTCAATGTCCGCGACCTAGGCCCGGAGCAGATCGGCGGGGCCGCCGCGCTCACCGTGGCGGACCTCTCCTTCATCTCCCTCACCCTCGTCGTCGGCGCCCTCGCCGCGTGCACCGAGGCGGGCGGCGACCTCCTGCTCATGGTCAAGCCCCAGTTCGAGGTGGGCCGCGAGCGGCTGGCGCGGACCGGCGTCGTCAGCTCCGACGGCGAACGACGCCGCGCGGTCACCGCCGTCGCGGAGGCCGCAGCCCGCGAGGGGCTGGCCCTGTGCGGCCTCGCCCGCAGCCCGCTGCCGGGCCAGGACGGCAACGTCGAGTACTTCCTCTGGCTCGCGCACGACGGCGACGCGCCGGCTGCCGGCCACCCAGCACCGCCCGGGCAGGAGCCTGCAGAGTGGGTCGCCGCCCACTGGCCTGCCACCGACCCCCAGGAGGCGCCCGCGTGACCCGCCGTATTCTGCTCCTTGCCCACCTGGGCCGCGAGGACTCGATGCTCGCCGCCCGCGAGGCCTCGGCCCAGCTGTACGGCTCGGGCCTGTCCCCGGTCATGCCCGCCGGGCAGCAGGCGCACCTCGAGGCCCGCTTCGACGGCCTCGACCACCCCACCGAGGTCCTCGGCGAGGAGGTCCGGCTCGAGGACGTCGAACTCGTCATGGTGCTCGGCGGGGACGGGACCATCCTGCGGGCGGCCGAGCTCGTCCGCCACGTCGACGTCCCGCTGCTCGGGGTCAACCTCGGCCACGTCGGGTTCCTGGCGGAGAGCGAGCGGGCCGACCTGGCCCAGACCGTCCAGTGGATCGCGTCCAAGAGCTACTCCGTCGAGGAGCGCATGACCATCGACGTGACCGTCTGGCACCACGGCACGAAGGTCGCGCACACGTGGGCCCTCAACGAGGCCGCCATCGAGAAGGCCAACCGGGAGCGCATGATCGAGGTCGTCACGGAGGTCGACGGCAAGCCGCTCACCTCGTACGGCTGCGACGGGATCGTCCTCGCGACACCGACGGGCAGCACGGCCTACGCGTTCTCCGCCGGCGGCCCCGTGGTCTGGCCCGAGGTCGAGGCCCTGCTCATCGCCCCGATCAGCGCCCACGCACTGTTCGCCAAGCCGCTCGTCGTCTCCCCGCGCTCGACCCTCGCGGTCGAGATCCTGGGCCGCACCGACGCGGCCGCGGTGCTGTGGTGCGACGGGCGCCGCTCGGTCGACCTGCCGCCGGGTTCCCGCGTCGAGGTGACGAAGTCGCCGCTGCCGGTCCGGCTCGCGAGGATCAGCACGACGCCGTTCTCGGCGCGCCTCGTGCGCAAGTTCGAACTGCCCATCCACGGCTGGCGGGGGCCGGCCCCCGGCGCCCCGCTCGCCGAGCCCGGGCCCATGGTCCCGGAGGTTCCGCCCGTGGCCTGGGCCCAGCGCGCCGCCGGGGACGTCGGCGCCATCGATCCAGCCAATGAGGAGCACGCATGATCGAGGAACTGAGAATCCGCGACCTGGGTGTCATCACGGACGCCGCCCTGCCGCTCGGACCCGGCCTGAGCGTCGTGACGGGCGAGACCGGCGCGGGCAAGACGATGGTGGTCACCGCCCTCGGGCTGCTGCTCGGCGGCCGCTCGGACGCCGGCGCCGTGCGCACGGGGGCGAAGTCCGCACTCGCGGAGGCGACCGTGAAGCTCGAGCCGGGCCACGCCGCCGTCGTCCGCGCCGAAGAGGCGGGAGCGGACGTCGAGGAGCACGACGGCGCCGCCGAGCTCCTGCTGGCACGCACCGTCGGCTCGGACGGCCGCAGCAGGGCCCACCTCGGCGGGCGTTCGGCGCCCGTGGGGGCCCTCGCCGAGGTCGGCTCCCAGCTCGTGGTCATCCACGGCCAGTCCGAGCAGCTGCGCCTGAAGGGGCCCGCCGCGCAGCGGCACGCGCTGGACACCTTCGCCGGCGCTCCGCTGGCCGAGGAGCGGGCCGCCTACGGTGCGCTCTACGCCTCGTGGACCGCTGCGCGGCGGGAGCTCGAGGAGCTGACCTCCTCCTCGCGCGAGCGGATCCGCGAGGCCGAGTCGCTGGGCGCGGCCCTCGCCGAGATCAGCGAGGTGGATCCCCAGCCGGGGGAGGACGCCGCGCTCAAGGCCGAGTCCGAGCGCCTCTCCAACGCCGAAGCCCTGCGCCTGGCCGCGCAGGAGGCCCACGAGGCCATCGTCGCCGAGGACTTCAGCGAGGTGCCCGACGCGACGACCCTCGTCGACGGCGCCCGCCGCGCGCTCGAGCACGTCGCGGAGCACGACGCCGCCCTCGGGGCCTCCGCGCAGAGGCTCGCCGATGTGGGGTACGCCCTGGCGGACATCGCCCAGGAGCTCGCCAGCTACGCCGCGTCCCTCGACACCGAGGGGCCCGGTCGCCTCGCCGAGGTCGAGGAGCGCAGGGCCGCCCTCGGCGGGCTGACCCGCAAGTACGCCCCCACGCTCGAGGAGGTCATCGCCTGGGCCGAGACGGGCCAGGCCCGCCTGTTCGAGCTCCAGGACGACGACGGGCGGATCGAGACGCTCACGGCGCAGATCGCCGACGACGAGGCCCGTCTGGTGGAGCTCGCCGGCCAGATGACGGCCCTCCGCCGGGCCGCGGCGGTGGAGCTCGCCGAGCGGGTCAGCGAGGAGCTGACGGCCCTCGCGATGCCGGACGCGTCCCTGCGGGTCGAGGTCGAGGAGACCGGGGAGCTCGGGCCGGACGGCGCGGACACGGTGGCGATCCTCCTGCAGCCGCACGCGGGCGCCCCTGCGCGCCCGCTGGGCAAGGGCGCCTCGGGCGGCGAGCTCTCGCGCGTCATGCTCGCGATCGAGGTGGTCCTGGCGGCAGTGGACCCGGTGCCCACCTTCGTCTTCGACGAGGTCGATTCCGGGGTGGGCGGCCGCGCCGCGGTCGAGATCGGGCGCAGGCTCGCCATGCTCGCCCGCCACGTCCAGGTGCTCGTCGTGACCCACCTGCCCCAGGTCGCCGCCTTCGCCGACCGGCACATCACGGTGATCAAGACCTCGCTCGCCTCGGGCCGCTCGGCGGACGGCGTCGCGGGGGTCACCTCGAGCGACGTCCGGGTCCTCGACGAGTCCGAGCGCGTCGTCGAGCTCGCGCGCATGCTGGCGGGCCAGGAGGACTCCGCCAGCGCCCGAGCGCACGCCCTCGAGCTCCTCGAGGACGCCCAGTCCTCGCGGGCGGCCGCCGCCGGCTAAGCCGCCGGCCCCGGGGACACGCGGGAGACACGCCCGCGGGCGGGAGGCTGGCCGCGGAATCGGTGATAAGCTCGAACTCCGTGGTGCAGCGAACTCATTCCCGTTTCTCAGACTCCGCCAAGACGACCAAGCAGATCTTCGTCACCGGTGGCGTGGCCTCCTCGCTCGGGAAAGGCCTGACGGCATCCAGCCTCGGCCACCTGCTGCGCGGCCGCGGCCTCTCGGTCACGATGCAGAAGCTCGATCCCTATCTCAATGTGGACCCGGGCACGATGAACCCCTTCCAACACGGAGAGGTCTTCGTCACCGAGGACGGCGCGGAGACCGACCTCGACATCGGCCACTACGAGCGCTTCCTCGACGAGTCCCTCGACGGCTCGGCCAACGTGACCACCGGCCAGGTGTACTCGACCGTGATCGCCAAGGAGCGCCGCGGCGAGTACCTCGGCGACACCGTCCAGGTCATCCCGCACATCACCGATGAGATCAAGCGGCGCATGCGGCTGCCCTCCGAGGGCGAGAACGCCCCGGACGTGATCATCACCGAGATCGGCGGCACGGTGGGCGATATCGAGTCCCAGCCGTTCCTCGAGGCGGCCCGCCAGGTCCGCCAGGACGTGGGCCGGACGAACGTCTTCTTCGTGCACGTGTCCCTCGTGCCATACATCGGCCCGTCGCAGGAGCTCAAGACCAAGCCGACCCAGCACTCGGTCGCGGCGCTCCGCTCGATCGGCATCCAGCCGGAGGCCATTGTCATCCGCTCGGACCGCGCGATCCCGGACGCGATGCGGGACAAGATCGGCCGGATGTGCGACGTCGACACCGACGCCGTGATCAGCTGCCCCGATGCCCCGAGCATCTACGACATCCCGAAGGTGCTGCACGCCCAGGGCCTCGACTCGTACATCGTGCGGGCCCTCGACCTGCCGTTCAAGGACGTCGACTGGGCCAAGTGGGACCGGCTGCTCGAGGTGGTCCACCACCCCGCGCACCAGGTCGAGATCGCGCTCGTCGGCAAGTACATCGACCTCCCGGACGCCTACCTGTCCGTCACCGAGGCCCTGCGCGCCGGCGGCTTCGCCAACGATGCCAAGGTCAACATCCGCTGGGTCGCCTCGGACGAGTGCCAGACCCCGGCCGGGGCCAAGAAGGCCCTCGCCGGAGTGGACGCGATCCTCGTGCCCGGCGGCTTCGGCATCCGCGGCCTCGAGGGCAAGCTCGGCGCCCTGACCCTCGCCCGCCAGACCGGCCTGCCCACCCTGGGCCTGTGCCTGGGGCTGCAGTGCATGGTCATCGAGTACGCGCGCAACGTCGTGGGCCTCGAGGGCGCCTCGTCGAGCGAGTTCGAGCCCGATTCGAAGTACCCCGTGATCGCCACCATGGCCGAGCAGCTCGACATCGTCGAGGGCAAGGGCGACCTGGGCGGCACCATGCGCCTCGGCCTCTACGACGCGGTCCTCGACGAGGGCTCGGTCGTCGCGGAGACCTACGGGACCACGAAGGTCGCCGAGCGCCACCGCCACCGCTACGAGGTGAACAACGCCTACCGGGAGCAGATCGCTGCCAAGGGCCTCGTCTTCTCCGGGACCTCCCCGGACGGGAAGCTCGTCGAGTTCGTCGAGCTGCCCAAGGACGTGCACCCGTACTACGTCGCCACCCAGGCCCACCCCGAGCTCGGCTCGCGGCCCACGCGCCCGCACCCGCTGTTCGTGGGCCTCGTCAAGGCCGCCCTCGAGCGCCAGGCCGGCACCGCGGCCCCGAAGGGCCGCACCCAGGCCACCGCCGAGGCCCCCGCGGCCGCTGCGGGCAAGGGCAAGTAACGCCATGGGCACGCACGCGCCGGGAGCGCACGGCGATCCGACGTCCGGCCACCGCGCCTCGGGAGTCGAGGACGCCCTGAGCCCTCGGCGCGTGCTGTCCTCGGAGACCGTCTACCGCGGGCGCATCTGGGACGTCCGCAGCGACGCCTTCGAGCTCGCGGATGGCGCCGGCACACTCCAGCGGGACTACATCGACCACCCCGGGGCCGTGGCGATCCTGCCCATGGACGCCGAGGGCCGCATCCTGCTGCTGCGCCAGTACCGACACCCCGTCGGGATGGACCTGTGGGAGATCCCGGCCGGCCTGCTCGACGTCGAGGGCGAGCACGCGCTCGACGCGGCCGCGCGGGAGCTCGCCGAGGAGGCGGACCTGACGGCCTCCGAGTGGCACATCCTCGCCGAGTTCTTCACCTCCCCGGGGTCCTCCAGCGAGGCCATCCGGATCTTCCTCGCCCGGGGGCTGACGGAGATCCCGCACGCAGACCGGCACGAGCGCACCGACGAGGAGGCGGAGATCGAGTTCGTCTGGGTGGAGCTCGAGGACGCCGTGCAGGCCGTCCTCTCCGGCCGGCTCCACAACCCCAGTGCCGTCGTCGCGGTGCTCGCCGCGGATGCCGCGCGGCGCAGCGGGTACGCCTCGCTGCGTCCCGGGGACAGCCCGTGGCCGGCCCACCCGGCCCAGCGCTGAGCGGCGTGGCCGTGCAGGCTCCCGATCCCGCGCCTGCCGTCGCGGCAGGCGCCGCCGCCCCCGTACCTGCGCCGGTGGCAGATGTCCCCGCGGCGCTCGCACGCGCCGTCGAGGACTACCTGCGCCACCTCGCGGTCGAGCGCGGCCTCGCCGCGAACACCCTCGCGGCCTACCGGCGGGACCTCGCGCGCTACGGCGCCTATCTCGCGGGCGAGGGCGTCGTCTCGCCCCGCGGCATCGAGCGGCGCCACGTGGGCGGCTTCGCCCAGGCGCTGCGTGACGGGGCCGACGGCGGCAGCCCGCTGACCGCCCGATCCGCGGCGAGGACCGTGGTCGCGGTGCGCGGCCTGCACCGGTTCTGGGCCCTCGAGGGCACCACCGCGGACGACCCCGCCGCGGACGTCCACCCTCCGCTCGCCGGGCAGCGCCTGCCCAAGGCCATCACCGTGCACGAGGTCACCCGGATCCTCGAAGCGGCCTCGGCGGACACACCCTCGGGCCTGCGCGACCGGGCGCTCCTGGAGTTCCTGTACGCGACCGGTGCCCGCATCAGCGAGGCCGTCGGCCTCGATGTGGACGACCTGCGGCTCGAAGCGGCCGACGGCGGCCCGGCCGTGGTCCGGCTCTTCGGCAAGGGCTCCAAGGAGCGCCTCGTCCCGATCGGCTCCTACGCGGCCCGCGCGCTCGACGCCTACATCGTCCGCGGCCGCCCCGCCCTCGTGGCCAAGGGACGGGGCACGCCCGGCCTCTTCCTCAACGCCCGCGGCGGCAGGCTGAGCCGGCAGAGCGCCTGGACCATCCTCAAGGATGTCGCGGAGAAGGCCCGGATCGACCGCGACGTCTCCCCGCACACCCTCCGGCACTCCTTCGCCACCCATCTCCTCGAGGGCGGTGCGGACGTCCGCGTCGTCCAGGAGCTGCTGGGGCATGCCTCGGTGACGACCACGCAGGTGTACACCCTCGTCACCGCTGACACCCTGCGCGAGGTCTACGCGGCGGCGCACCCGAGGGCCCGCGGATGAGCGCCGGTGCCGGAACGCGCGGAGGTGCGCCCTGATGGGCGCGCCGGTGGCGCTGTGCTTCCTGCTGCGCGAGACGGCGGCGGGGCGGGAGGTCCTGCTCGGACGCAAGAAGCGCGGCTTCGGCCGGGGCAAGATCGTCGGCCTGGGCGGCCACATCGAACCGGGGGAGACCCCCGCGGAGGCCGCCGTGCGGGAGCTCGAGGAGGAGGCCGGCGTCGTGCTCGACGCCGCCGTGCTGGTGCCCGCCGGTACCGTCGACTTCCGGTTCCCCGCCCGGCCCGCATGGGACATGGCGTGCACCATGTTCACCGCGACCGTCTGGGACGGAGAGATCGGCGAGAGCGAGGAGATCGAGCCCTCGTGGTACCCGGTCGAGGCCCTGCCGGTCGAGGGCATGTGGCAGGACGCTGACCACTGGCTTCCCCTGGTCCTGGCGGGCACGGTCGCGGACTTCTACGTGGAAATGGCCGAGGACAACGAGACGGTGTTCCGTTTCGCTGTCCTCGGCCAGTGAGTCCGCGAAGGCCCTCCGAGACGGGGCCGCCCGGGCGGGTCAGTCCAGGTGGCGCTCGTCGGGGCCGTTGTAGGCCGAGAGCGGGCGGATGAGCGAGTTGCTCTCGAGCTGCTCCATCACGTGGGCGGTCCAGCCGACGATCCGGCTGGCCACGAACAGCGGCGTGAACGTGGGGATGTCGAAGCCCATGAGGTGGTAGGCCGGCCCGGTCGGGTAGTCGAGGTTCGGCTTGATGCCCTTCGCCTCGTCCATCGACTGCTCGAGCCCGTCGTACAGGCCCAGGATCTCCGGGCGGCCGTAGAAGGCGATGAGGTCGTCGAGCGCGGCCTTCATGGTGGGCACCCGCGAGTCGCCGTGCTTGTAGACGCGGTGGCCGAAACCCATGACCTTCTTCTTGGCGGCGAGGGCCTCGTCCATCCAGGCCTTCGCGCGGGTCTTGGCCTGCTCGTGGGTCTCGTCCGTCCGGATGCCGATCTCCTCGAACGTCTCCATGACGGCCTCGTTGGCCCCGCCGTGGAGCGGGCCCTTGAGGGCTCCGATCGCGGCGGTCACGGCCGAGTGGAGGTCGGAGAGGGTCGAGGTCACGACACGGGCGGTGAACGTCGAGGCGTTGAACGAGTGCTCGGCGTACAGGATCATCGAGACCTCGAACGCCCGCACCACCTCGGGGGCGGCCTCCTCGCCGAAGGTCATCCACAGGAAGTTCGCGGAATAGCCGAGGTCCTCGCGCGGCTCGACCAGCTCCTGGCCGCGGCGCCGCCGCTGGTCGTAGGCCACCACCGCGGGCATGGCCGCGAACAGCTCGACGGCCTTGGCCAGGTTCGCCTCACGGGAGGAGTCGCCGGCCTTGGGGTGGCGTGCACCCTGGATGCTCGCCGCGGTGCGGCACACGTCCATCGGGTGGCACGTGGCCGGCAGGTCGTCGATGAGCCGCTTCAGGAGCGGGTCGAGCGCCCGGCCCGAGCGCTCGTGCGCCTCGAACTCGGCCAGCTGCTCGGGGGTGGGCAGCTCGCCGTGCCACAGCAGGTAGGCCACCTCCTCGAAGCTGCACCGGGCGGCGAGCTCCTGCACCGGGTAGCCCCGGTAGAGGAGCGAGTTGGTCTCAGGGTTCACCTTCGAGATGGCGGTGTAGTCCACCACCACGCCGGCAAGGCCCTTCTTGATCTCTTCGGTGTTGGGCACCTGTGTCATCGCAGGACTCCTTCGTCAATGGCCCCGTGGCCTCAGTATCGGCCGGGAACCTGAAAGTTGAACACGCCGGTGTCGAAACGGTTGTACGCCTCGTAGTCAACCAGCTCGTAGAGGCGGGAGCGAGTCAGCATGTTCGCGACCTGGGCCTCCTGGGTCCCGTCCGCGCGGATGCTCTCGAGGGTGCGTTCCGCGGCGCCCATGGCCATGCGCAGGAGGGTCACCGGGTAGATCACGAGGTTGATCCCGACGCCGGCGAGCTCCTCGGCCCTGAACAGCCGGCTCTTGCCGAACTCGGTCATGTTCGCCAGCACCGGCACGTCCACGGCGTCGCGGATCGCCCGGAACTCCTCGAGGCTGGCCATGGCCTCGGGGAAGATCGCGTCGGCTCCCGCCTCGACGAGGGCCTTCGCGCGCTCGACGGCGGCCTCCAGGCCCGCCGCCCCCTCGCCGGTGGCCCGGACATCGGTGCGGGCCATGATGAGGAAGTTCGGATCGCGGCGGGCGTCGGCCGCCGCCCTGACGCGCTGGAGCGCCGTGTCGAGGTCCACTACAGCCTTGCCGTCGAGGTGGCCGCAGCGCTTGGGGTTGACCTGGTCCTCGATGTGCATCCCGGCCAGGCCGGCGTTCTCGAGCTCCTGGACCGTCCGGGCCACGTTCATGGCCTCGCCGAATCCGGTGTCGGCGTCGACGATGGCTGGCAGGTCGGTCATCCGCGCGATCTGCCCGGCGCGGGTGGCCACCTCCGTGAGGGTGGTCAGCCCGATGTCCGGCAGGCCGAGGTCGTTGGCGAGGACCGCCCCGGAGATGTACACCCCTGGGAAGCCCTTCTCCTCGATGAGGCGCGCGGAGAGGGGGCTGAAGGCTCCCGGGAACTGCTGCAGCGTTCCCGAGCCGAGGATCTCGCGCAGCCTGACGCGCTTCTGCTCGGGGGTGGTGGTCGAGTACAGCATCAGAAGAGTCCCTTCGGGGCGGAGGCGAGATCGATCACGCCCTCCTTGGCGACGATGTTGAGCGCGTCCAGCTCCCCGGCGCCGAGCTGGGGGAGCCGCTGCACGGCGTCGAGGAAGCGCTCGATCTCCTCGGGGGCCACGGACTCGGCGGCGAGGGTCCGGAACTTTGCGATGTACTGCTCGCGGCCGAACGGCCGCGCCCCGAGCGGATGGGCGTCCGCCACGGCGATCTCGTCCTCGATCACGGTCCCGTCCGTGAGCGTGATGACCACGGAGCCGCCGAAGGCCTTCTCCGCGATGTCGAGGGAGTGGTAGCGGCGCGTCCATTCCGGGTCCTCCTCCGTGGTGACCTTGTGCCACAGGGCCACCGTGTCGGGCCGGCCGGCGCGCTCGGGGGAGTAGGAGTCGACGTGGTGCCACGTGCCGTCCTGGAGGGCCACGGCGAAGATGTAGGGGATCGAGTGGTCCAGGGTCTCGCGGGACGCGGTCGGATCGTACTTCTGCGGGTCGTTCGCCCCGGAGCCGATGACGTAGTGGGTGTGGTGGCTGGTCCTGATGAGGATGCTGGCCACGTTCTGCGGGTCGGTCACCTCGGGGTGCTCGCGGTGCAGCTTCCGGGCCAGGTCGATCCAGGCCTGGGCCTGGTATTCGGCGGAGTGCTCCTTCGTGTAGGTGTCGAGGATGGCCCGCTTCGCCTCGCCCGGCGCGGGCAGCGGGACCTCGTAGGCCGCGTCGGGGCCGTCGAGCATCCACGCGATGACCCCGTCCTCGCCTTCGTAGATCGGCACCGGGGAGGTCTGCCCGCGCATGGCGCGGTCCACGGCCTCGACCGCCATCTTGCCGGCGAACGCGGGGGCGTGGGCCTTCCATGTGGAGATCTCGCCCTTGCGGGACTGCCGGGTCGCCGTGGTGGTGTGCAGCGCCTGGCCGACGGCCTGGAAGATGGTCTCGACGTCGAGCCCGAGCATCGTGCCGATCCCTGCGGCCGCGGAGGGACCGAGGTGGGCGACGTGGTCAATCTTGTGCTTGTGGAGGCTGATGGCCTTCACGAGGTCCACCTGGATCTCGTACCCGGTGGCGATGCCGCGGATCAGGTCCCGGCCGGTCGAGCCGACGTGCTGGGCCACCGCGAGGATCGGCGGGATGTTGTCGCCCGGGTGGGAGTACTCGGCCGCGAGGAACGTGTCGTGGTAGTCGAGCTCGCGCACGGCCACGCCGTTGGCCCAGGCGGCCCACTCCGGGGAGACCCGGTCGGTGATGCCGTAGAGGAGCGCGCCCTTCCCGCCGGACGACGGCGCGTGGGCCAGCGCCTGCGCCCGCGCGGCGATGATGGGGCCGCGGTTGAGCGAGGCGATCGCGACCGAGGCGTTGTCGATGATCCGGTTGATGATCATCTCGGTGACCTCGTCGGAGACCTCGACGGGGTCGGCAGCGACCGTGGCGATCTTGTGCGCGAGCTGGTCCTCGCGGGGGAGGTTCTCCTCGCTCTTGTAGACGCGGACCTTGTGCATCTCGACCATGGCAGACCTTCCGGTGGGGCTCAGGGGAGCGGGTGGGTGTTCTTGATGTGCTGCAGGCTGTTGCTGAGGTGGACGGCGGTGGCCGCCGCCGCGAGGTGGGCGTTGCCGTCGGCGATCGCCCCGGCGATGGCAGCGTGCTCGGAGGCTGCCTGCCTCAGGCGTGCGGCATCGTCCTTGGCCAGGCGCCGCACACGGGTGAGGTGGACGCGCAGGCCCTCGAGCGACTGGGTGAGGTAGGCATTGGCGATCGAGTCGTCGATCGCTGCATCGAGCTCTGCCGCGAGCGCGTAGTACTGGTGGCGCTGCGGGTCGTCGTCGTGCAGGAGGGTCGAGGCGGCGGCGAAGCGGTCGCGCAGCCCGGCGAACCGTGCGCGGTCCCCGCGCAGTGCTGCGAGCGCGGCCGCCTTCGCCTCGAGCGCCTCGCGGAGCTCGAACAGCTCGTCGATGTGGGCCAGGGAGATGTCGCTGACCACCACACCGCGCCCGCGCTGGGCCGAGGCGAGGCCCTCCGCGGTGAGGCGGGCCAGGGCCTCGCGCAGCGGGGTGCGCGAGACGCCGAGCCGCTCCGACTGCTCGACCTCGCCCAGCACGGTCCCGGGAGGCAGCCGCCATTCCACGATGTCCTCGCGCAGTGACGCGTAGGCGCGGTCGCTGGCCTTCACGGCTCTCCTCTCCAGACTCGTTCCCTCGTCCCTCACTCGTTCTCTGTATACATTCGCAGGCCAGTAGGCCGAAATCAAGGCCGCTGCCCCGGATCGCAGCAGACAATGTATACAGAACCCTTGTCGTCCGCCCGGCTGCTGCCCTACGCTGAACCCCATCACGAGGAAGTGAGGAGTGCTGCCATGACCCAAGGGACAGTGACACAGGGGACGGGACCGTACGCCGAGGTCTACCGCCGGAGCCTGGCGGACCGCGAGGCCTTCTGGCTCGACGCCGCCAAGGCCGTCGACTGGGTGGAAGAGCCCACAGCAGCACTGGACGGCTCCGAGCCGCCGCTCTACCGGTGGTTTCCGGGCGGCACCCTCAACACCGCCTACAACGCCCTGGACCGCCACGTGGCCGGCGGCCGCGGCGACGCGGCCGCCCTGGTCTACGACTCCGCCGTGACCGGCACGAGGTCCACCTTCACCTATGCGCAGCTGACCGACCTCGTGGCGCGATTCGCCGGCGCCCTGGCCGCCCGCGGCGTCGGGACCGGGGACCGCGTCGTCATCTACATGCCCATGGTCCCGGAGGCCGTCGTCGCCATGCTCGCGTGTGCGCGGCTCGGAGCCGTCCACTCCGTGGTGTTCGGGGGGTTCGCCCCGCGCGAGCTCGCCGCCAGGATCAGGGACGCGCGCCCCAGGCTCATCGTGACGGCCAGCGGCGGCATCGAGCCGAACCGCCGCGTCGAATACCTCCCGGCCGTCGCCGAGGCCCTGGGGATTGGGGAGCTGCCGGAGCTCCCCGTCCTCGTCAAGGTGCGCCCGGGGTTCGCGCACCAGCTCGAGGACTACCCCGGCTGGGAGGACTACGACGCCGCCCTCCGCTCCGCCGCGCCGGCAGCATGCGTGCCCGTCGCGGCCTCCCATCCGCTCTACGTGCTCTACGCCTCCGGCACCACCGGCACCCCGAAGGGTGTCCAGCGGGACAATGGCGGCCATGCGGTCGCGCTCGCCTGGACCCTGAAGAACCTCTACGGAGTGGGGCCCGGAGAGGTCATGTGGACGGCCTCGGACGTCGGCTGGGTCGTGGGCCACTCCTACATCGTCTACGGGCCCCTCCTGGCCGGGGCCACGACGGTGCTGTACGAGGGCAAGCCCGTGGGCACCCCGGATGCCGGGGCGTTCTGGCGCGTCGTCGCGGACCATCGGGTCAAGGTCCTCTTCACGGCGCCCACCGCCCTGAGGGCCATCCGCCGCGCGGACCCGGAGGCCGAGCTGCTCGCCGGCTACGACATCTCCTCGCTCGAGCGCCTCTACGCCGCCGGCGAGCGCCTGGACCCCGAGACGTACCGCTGGGCCGGGGAGAAGCTGGAGGTCCCGGTGATCGACCACTGGTGGCAGACGGAGACCGGCTGGGCGATCTGCGGCAGCCCGCGCGGGCTCGAGGACCTCCCGCTCAAGGCGGGGTCGCCGTCGGTGCCGATGCCCGGCTACGACCTGGACATCCTCGATGGCGCCGGGGGGCCCGTCGCATCCGGCGAGGAGGGCAACATCGTCCTGCGGCTGCCGCTCCCGCCCGGCACCCTCACCACGCTCTGGCACAACGACGAGCGCTACATCTCCTCCTACCTGAGCGCCTTCCCCGGCTGCTACGCGACGGGCGATTCCGGCTACCGCGACGCGGACGGATACGTGTTCGTCATGGGCCGCACCGACGACATCATCAATGTGGCCGGCCACCGCCTCTCGACGGGGGCCATCGAGGCGGTGCTCGCGGGCCACCCGGCGGTTGCCGAGTGCGCCGTGATCGGCCTCAAGGACACGCTCAAGGGCCAGCGCGCGGTGGGCTACGTGGTGCTCAAGGCAGGCGCAGAGGTGTCCGAGGAAGCGCTCGCCTCCGAGCTCGTGGCGCTCGTGCGCTCGCAGATCGGCGCGGTGGCGGACTTCAAGCAGGCGCTCGTCGTCGACGCCCTGCCCAAGACGCGCTCGGGGAAGATCCTGCGCAAGACCATGCGGCAGATCGCCGACGGCGAGGCGTACACGGTGCCCTCCACGATCGAGGACCCGGAGGTGATCGAGCGCCTCGTCCCCGTCCTGCGCGGCGCGTGACCCCCCACGGTTACCCACGGGTAACATAGCGGCATGCACCTGCTCCTGCGAACCCTGATGCTCCTGGTCACCTCGCGCCGGCGGCCTCCGCTGAGCCTCTGGGGGACCTCGTCCCTGAAGTTGCGCGTCCTTCCCACCGACATCGACATCGCCCTGCACGTCAACAACGGGATGTACTTCTCGCTCATGGACCTCGGCAGGTTCGACCTCATGGTGCGGGCCGGGATGTGGGACCGCATGCGCGCCCGCGGCTGGAGCCCCGTGGTGAACCTCGAGACCATCACGTTCCGCAGGTCGCTGACGCTCTGGCAGGCCTACACCATCGAGACCAGGATCATCGGGTTCGACGAGAAGGCCATCTTCTTCGAGCAGCGCATGGTGGCCGGCGGCGAGATCTACGCCCGCGCCTACCTCGCCACGCGCCTGGTCTCGAAGTCCGGGCCGGTGGCCAACGAGGAGATCTTCGCCGAGACCGGCCGGCCGCCCGCAGACCTCGTGCTGCCCGAGTTCCTCCACCGCTGGCGCGAGGAGAACGCGCTGCCCAGCACGCGCCGCCCCGCACCGCACCTCTGGTAGGGCTAGCGTGGGGTGATGGACTTCACGACCCGGCCCGAGCTCGCCGGCACCTTCGGCATGGTCTCGGCGACCCACTGGATCGGCGCCCAGGCGGGCATGGCGATGCTCGAACGCGGGGGCAACGCGTTCGACGCCGCCGCTGCCGCCGGCTTCGCGCTCCAGGCCGCCGAGCCGCAGCAGAACGGCCCCGGCGGCGACATGACCCTCATCGTCGCCGAGCCCGGGCGGCCGCCCCGCGTCCTGAGCGCCCAGGGTCCCGCGCCCGCCGCGGCAACGCCCGCCGCGTTCCGGGCGCTCGGCCTCGGGCACGTGCCGGGCACCGGGCTCCTCGCCGCGGCCATCCCCGGCTCGACCCTCGGCTGGCTCACGCTCCTGGCCGACCATGGCACGCTCGCCCTCGCGGACGTCCTCGGGCCGGCGCTGGCCGTGGCCGAGGACGGTCTGCCCGTCACGGCCAGGCTCGCAGCAGTCCTCGAGCGCATGGCGCCGCACTTCCGCCAGCACTGGCCCTCCTCGGCCGCGGTGTACGCCCCCGGCGGGCAGCCGCCGGCCGCCGGCACCCTGCTGAGGAACCCGGCGCTCGCCCGCACGTGGCGCCGGCTCCTCGAGGCCGAGGCCGGGGCGGCCGCCCGCGGTGCGGGCCGCGCGGACGCGATCGGCGCCGTCGTGCGCGAATGGACGGCCGGATTCGTCGCCGAGGCGATCGACGCGTTCTGCCGCGTGCCGCAGCGGGACTCGAGCGGCGACGCCCACGCGGGCCTCATCACGGCGGCGGACCTGGCCGCCTGGCGCCCGCACTACGAGCCCACGGTCTCGCTCGACTTCCGGGGCTGGACCGTGCACAAGTGCGGCTTCTTCAGCCAGGGGCCCGCCTTCCTGCAGCAGCTCGCCATCCTGGATGCCGTCCCCGGCTTCGGCGAGGGCGCGCTCGCCCCGGGCACCGAGGGGTACCTCCACACCGTCCTCGAGGCGACCAAGCTCGCGCTCGCGGACCGGGATGCGTGGTACGGCGACGGACCGGGTGTGCCGGCGGACGAGCTCCTCTCGCCCGGGTACGCGGCCGCCCGTGCGGCGCTCATCGGCGAGACGGCCTCGCTCGAGCTGGTCCCCGGCTCGCCCGCCGGGAGAAAGCCGCGCCTGCCCGATCTCGTGGTGCGGGGCGGCTTCGACGCGGCCGGTGTGAACGGGCTGGGGGAGCCCAACGCGGTGCGCGCGCTGCAGGAGGCCACTGCCGCGGGCGGCCTGCCCGCAGCGGACGGGAGGGCCCGGACCGACACTGTCCACATCGACGTCGTGGACCGGTGGGGGAACATGGTGTCGGCGACGCCGAGCGGCGGCTGGCTCTCGAGCTCGCCGGTCATCCCCGAGCTGGGCTTCCCGCTCGGCACCCGGCTCCAGATGGCCTGGCTCGAGGAGGGGCTGCCCAACACCCTGGCGCCGGGGCGCAGGCCCCGCACCACGCTCTCGCCCTCCCTCGCTGTGCGCGGCGGGGACGCGGTGCTCGCCTTCGGCTCGCCCGGCGGCGACCAGCAGGACCAGTGGCAGCCGCACTTCTTCCTCGACGTCGCCCTGCGGGGAGCCGGGCTGCAGGAGGCGATCGACGCCCCCGGGTTCCACTCCGTCCACTCGCCGTCGAGCTTCTACCCGCACGAGCACCAGCCCGGCGTTGCCCTGCTCGAGGGACGGTTCGGCGCGGACGTCGTGGAAGGGCTGCGGCGGCGCGGCCACCGGGTGGGCGTGGCCGGGAACTGGGAGATCGGGCGGCTGTGCGCCGTGGCCCGGGACCCGGCCACCGGCATCCTGCGCGCAGGGGCGAATCCCCGGGGAATGGCCGGCTACGCCGTCGGGCGCTGACGGCGCCTTGGGCCCGCGCTAGGCAGCCATCTCGCGGAAGGCCGCGGCGAGCTGGGGGTAGCGGAACTCGAAGCCGGCGTCCTTGAGCACGCCCGGGACGGCCCGGACGCTGTCCAGGGCGAGGTCGGGATTGGTGCGCAGGACCCCGGCGGCAGCCCGCAGGAGTCCGGCCGGGGCCGGGATGCCCACGGGGACTCCCACGAACTCCCGGATGTGCGCCATGAGCTCGCGGTTCTGCACCGGCTGCGGCGACGTGGCGTTCACCACCCCGTCGGGCAGCTCCACCGCGGCCTCGCCCGCCGACGGGACGAGGCCGAGGGCCGCGCGCGCGATCCGCAGCCAGTCCGCGGCGTGGATCCAGCTGAACCACTGCTCGCCCGTGCCGAGGTGGCCTCCCGCCCCCAGCCGCGCGGGCCCGGTGAGGCGCGACAGGACCGCGGCGTCGCGGTCCAGCACCACCGCCGTGCGCAGCACCGTCGCGCGGGCGGCGGCGGAGGGATCGAACGCGGCCTCCCAGTCGCGCACCACCGCCGCGAGGCCGGGGGCGTCGGACGGGGGAGCGGCCCGCTCGTCCATCGGCTCCTGCGAGTCGCCGTAGATGCCGACGGCGCTGAGCTGCACCCAGCGCTCGACCGGCCGGGCCCAGGTCCGGCTCGCCTCGACGAGGGCGCGCGTGGGCGCGACCCGGCTGTCGCGGAGCAGCGCGAGGTTCGCCTCGGTCGCGGGCCTGTCGAGGCTTGCGCCGCTGAGGTTGACGAGGGCGAGCCGCTGCACCGCGCCCAGCTCGGCACTCCAGGGGCCCTGGCTTCGCCCGTCCCAGAGGATCTGCCGGAAGGGCCCGGGGCGGGGGGACCGGGCGAGCAGCGCCACCTCGTGGCCCGAGCAGAGCAGGTCCGCCGCGAGCAGGGTGCCGAGGTACCCGCTGCCGCCGGCGAGGACCGTGAGCGCCGGGCGTGCCGCGGCGTCGTCCGCAGGATTCCCCGCGGGCGCGGCGAGTTGGTACAGGCGTGCGCACTGGGCCGCGAAGCCGCGCACGAGGGGCTCTCCGGCCGTGAGGCCGAACTGCTGCGCGAGCGGGCCGTCGATCACGACGCGCTGGGTGAAGAGCGTGCCGCCGTCGCGCTCGGTGAGGGCCCACTCGATCTCCTGGGCGCCCCGGGGCTGGGGCTGGCGGAGCACGAGCCGGCGGCCCGGCTCGACCTGCGTGACGGTGAACCCGGGAGCCGTGCGCCGGTGGAGCGCCCCGAGAAGCCGCTGCGCGGGCGCGTAGTGCCCCCGGGTCCCCTCGGCGAGCGCCGAGCCCAGCCCGGCCTCACCGACCGCAGGATTCCATTCCGGCCACCGCCGCACCTCGGAGAGCACCTCCCAGAGGGCGCCTGCCGGGAGGTTGAACCACTGGGATGCCGTGCGATGCCAGGTCATGGCCGCAGTCTAATGGCCGGTGTCCCCGCATCCGGCGGGCCCGGCGGCCTCGCCCTCGGCCGCGGCGATCGCCTCCGCGATCCGGTGGCACGCCTGCCCGAACACCGCCTGCTGCTCCGGGGTGAGGGGGTCGAAGACGATGCGCCGGACGAAGTCGACGTGGCCGGGCGCCGCGTCGACGATCGCCGCCCGGCCGGCCTCGGTGAGGGTCACATCCTGGCCGCGGGCGTCGTCCGCGGAACAGCTGCGGCGGATCAGTCCCTTGGCCTCCATCCGCCTCAGGATGTGCGAGAGCCGGCTGCGCTCCCAGCCGAGCTCCTGGGCGGCGGTCCCGGAACGCAGCACCCTGTCGGGGCACTCCGAGAGGGTCGCGAGTACCGAGTACTCGGGTCCGGACAGCTGCGAGTCCCTCGTGAGCTGCCGGTCCACCGCGGGGGTGAGGCCCCACACGAGGCGGCGCAGGGCGAGCCAGACGTCCTTCTCTCGGTCATCGAGCCAGCGCGGCTCGGCGGTGGTGCGGGTGCTCACGGCATCTCCTCGGGTCCCCTTGATGCTTGACACATCAATTATGCGCGTGCTGTAGTTGAACCATCAACTTTGATTGATGCGTCAACAAGGAGAGCACATGAGCAGGATCGCCGTCATCACCGGAAGCACGCGCCCGGGCCGGAACAACCGCCAGGTCGCCGAGTGGGTGCTGGCCCGCGCCCAGGAGCGCCAGCCCGAGGTCGAGTTCGAGCTCGTGGACATCGCCGACTTCAACCTCCCGCTCCTCAACGAGGCGGTCCCGGCCGGGTACCAGCAGTACAGCAACGAGGCCACCAAGGAATTCTCGGCCCGCATCGACGAGTTCGACGGCTTCATCTTCGTCACGCCCGAGTACAACCACTCGGTGGCCCCGGCCCTGGCGAACGCGCTGTCCTACCTCAATGCCGAGTGGGCGAACAAGGCTGCGGGCATCGTCTCCTACGGCTCGGCGTTCGGCGTCCGCGCGGTCGAGCACCTGCGCGGCATCCTCTCCGAGCTCCAGGTCGCGCATGTGCAGAAGGCCGGCATGTTCTCGCTCTTCGGCGACTTCGAGAACTTCTCGGTGTTCGCGCCGACGGAGATGCAGGCGGCCTCGGTCGATCCCATGCTGGACCAGCTCGTGGTGTGGACCAGGGCGCTCGAGTCCGTCCGCGCGGGGGCCACCGCCCTCTGACGGACGGGGGTGGCGCCCCGGGGCGAACCCGGCAAGGATGGTCGGCAGTGGCCACACGGGCCGCACGGGAAGGGGAGTCCATGGAGATCGTGCTCACCGGAGGAAGCGGGAAGCTGGGGCGGGTGGTCCTAGCGCACCTGCGCGAGGCGGGCCACCGCGTGTGGAGCCTGGACGTGGCGGGGGAGCGGGACCCCGGGTTCATCCGCACCGACCTCACCGACTACGGCCAGGTGGTGGACGCCTTCCTCGGGGTCGACGACCGCCATGACGGCATCGACGCCGTCGTCCACCTCGGCGCCATCCCGGCGCCCGGACTCGTTCCGGACGCCGCGACGTTCCGGAACAACATGCTGGCCACGTACAACGTGTTCCAGGCCGCCCGGCGCGCGGGCGTAAAGCGGATCGCCTACGCCTCGAGCGAGACCGTGCTCGGGCTGCCCTTCGACACCCCGCCGCCCTACATCCCCGTCGACGAGGAGTACGCCGCGCGGCCCGAGAGCACCTACTCGCTCGTGAAGCACCTCGAGGAGCAGATGGCGATCCAGCTGTGCCGCTGGGACCCGGAACTGAGCATCAGCGCGTTCAGGTTCTCCAACGTCATGGTGCCCGAGGACTACGCCGCCTTCCCGTCGTTCGACGCGGACCCGACGCAGCGGAAGTGGAACCTGTGGGGGTACATCGACGCCCGGGACGGCGCCCAGGCCGTCGAGCGGGCCCTGGAGTCGGCCCGGCCCGGCTTCGAGGCCTACATCATCGCTGCGGCCGACACAGTCATGTCGCGCAGCTCCGCCTCGCTCGCCGCCGAGGTCTTCCCCGGGGTCGAGGTGCGGGAGGGCCTGAGCGAGCACGAGACCCTGCTCGGGATCGACAAGGCGCGCAGGCTGCTCGGCTACGATCCGCGCCACTCCTGGCGCGACCACGTCTAGGCCGGAGGAGGGCCCGGGCGGCCTCCGCCGATCCGGGTCCTGAGACGCCGAGAGGGCCGGCAGCGAGTCGCTGCCGGCCCTCTTCAGGCTTCATCAATCACCGGCGCCCCGTGCGGGGCGCCCGGGAATCAGAGCGGGCGGACCTTGGCGGCCTGCAGGCCCTTGGGGCCCTGCTGGGTCTCGAACTCGACCTTCTGGCCCTCGAGGAGCTCGCGGTAGCCGTTCGATTCGATGGCGCTGAAGTGAACGAACACATCAGCCGAGTTGTCGTCGGGAGCGATGAAGCCGAAGCCCTTTTCGCTGTTGAACCACTTCACGGTGCCAGTTGTCATGACTGCCCTTTCGGGGTCGGTGCAGGCCCCGGCGGTCGGGACCTGATATGCAGCGGTGTTCGTAAAACCGCTAGCACGCACCGCACCCCGCCTCCGGCGGAGGCAGGAGCCGTACAGGCACAACGTGAAACACAACGACTACAGGTACAACGGTACAGGAGCGGGGCCCTTGGGGCGAGTGTCCACGTGTGCGCGCGATCCGCGCCGGCGAGTCTGCGCCGCACGCGCGTCAGTCGATCCCGAGCTCGATGTCCGGGTTCTCCTCTTCCTCCGCGTCGAGCTCGATCATCCGGCGCGGATCGTGCAGCGGGTCGAGCTCGTCCATGGTCTCCGGATTGTCGCTGGAGCCCTCCGGAGCCTGGCTGTCCCGGCCGTCGAGGGGCTCGGTGAGGTCATCGTCCTCGGTGTTGCCGAAGTCGAGGCTGTGGGTCATCATCTGTCCTCTCGCTGTTCCTGCATCAAATCTAGGCCGCCCGCGGCGGTCGCGACAGGGTCCCGGGAAGGCGCCTTAGCCGTTCCAGCGGTACTCGTTCTCGGGACGACCGGGCGCCCCGTACCGGGCCGAGCGGGTGACCTCCTTCGTCTCCGCGAGGTGCTCGAGGTACCGGCGCGCCGTCACCCGGGAGACCCCCACCGCCTCCGTGACCTCGGAGGCGGAGACGGGCGCCGCCTTTGCACGGAGGAAGTCCCGGACCGCCTCGAGCGTCCCCGCCGAGAGGCCCTTGGGCAGGGGCCGGGCCACCGGGGCGCGGAGGGCGGCCAGGGCCTCGTCCACGGCGGCCTGCGAGGCCGGGCCCGCGCCGTCCGCGAGCGCCTCCCGGTAGGCGCGGTAGTGCTCGAGCCGCTCGGCGAACGCGGCGAAGGTGAACGGCTTGATGAGGTACTGCACGACGCCGACAGAGATCGCCCGCCGCACGACCGGCAGCTCGCGCACCGCCGTGATCGCGATGATGTCCACCGGATGGCCCGCGGCCCGCATGCGCCGGCCCACGTCCAGCCCGTGCAGGTCCGGCAGGTTCATGTCCAGCAGGACCAGGTCCACGGGCTCCCCGGCGGCCGCGAGCTCGCCGGCCAGGCGCAGCGCCGACGCGCCGTCGCGCGCCGTCCCGGCATGGACGAATCCGGGGACGCGCTCCACGTACGCGGCGTGCGCCGCCGCCGCGATCGGCTCGTCCTCGACCACGAGCACCCGGATCCCGGAGGTGGCCGACCCGCGTCCCTTCGCCGCGCTCACGGGGTGTCCCCCTTCCTCGGGATCTCCACCGTGAACACCGCCCCGGCTCCGCCGGTGACGGCCAGGGTGCCGCCGAGGCGTTCGACGGACCGCTTCACGAGGGCGAGGCCGAGCCCGCGGCCCTGGCCGGCATGCGGCTTGGTCGAGTACCCGTAGCGCAGGATCTTCTCCGCCTCGCCTCCGGGCACGCCCGGCCCCGAATCGGCGACCTCGATCACGAGGGAGGCCCCGTGCTCGGCGATCTCGAGGGAGACCCAGCGGGGGGCGTCCCCCGCCGCTGCGGCGTCGATCGCGTTGTCCACGAGGTTGCCGACGATGGTCACCAGGTCTGCCGCCGCGAGGCCCGCCCCGGCGAGGGACGCGGTGGCCTCCGCGTCGAGCCGGACCCCCCGTTCGTTGGCCTGGGCCGCCTTGCCCATGATGAGGGCGGCGAGGACCGGCTCGTCGATCGAGACGACGAGCTCATCGGCGAGGGACTGGCTCAGCTGCAGGTCCTCGGTCGCGAAGGCCAGGGCCCGGTCCGTCTGGCCCAGCTCGAGGAGCGAGACGATGGTGTGCAGCCGGTTGGCGTGCTCGTGCGTCTGGCTCCTGAGCGCGTCGGAGAGGGTGCGCATCGTCTCGAGCTCGTTCCCGAGGGCCTCGATCTCCGTCTGGTCCCGCAGGGTCGCCACCGAACCGAGGACGCGGCTGCGCCGGCCCTCCTGGGAGATAGCCGGCTCCTGGTTCACCACGAGGACCCGCTCGTCGGTCACGTGGATCTCGTCGCGGGCCGTCCGGCCGCTCGCGAGCAGCTCGCGCAGGCTGCCCGGGATGCCGAGCCGGCTCAGGGCCGGAGGCGCGGGGAGCGCACGGCGCGGGGCGCGGGGCCAGCGCGAGGTGCGGGGGCCGGCGTCGTCCGCCTCCTGTTCCTCCGGGAGGCCGAGGAGCCGGGAGGCCTGGTCGTTCCGGATCACCACGCGGCCTCTGGCGTCGACGAGGAGGACCCCCTCGCGGACCGAGTGCAGCACCGACTCGTAGTAGGCGAAGAGCTGGCCGAGCTGCTCGGGCCCGTAGCCGCGCGTCACCCGCTTGAGGTACCGGCCCACGCCGAGGGAGCCGAGGGAACCGAGGGCGAGCACGACGGCGGCGATCGCCAGGAGCGCGGGCAGCCGGCCGGCGACGGCGACCTCGATGGCGCTCACGGTCACGCCCGCCGCGACCATGCCGATGACCCTGCCGCCGTCTGTGATCGGGACGATCGTGCGCACGGAGGGCCCCAGGGTCCCCTCGACCTCCTCGGTGAACGGGTGCCCCGCGAGCGCCTGGTCGATGCTCCCGATGTACTTCCCGCCGATCTGGGACGGGTCCGGGTGCGTCCACCGCGTCCGGTCCGGGGCCATGATCGTGATGAAGTCCAGGCCGGCATCGGCCATGACCCTCTTCGCGTACGGCTGCAGGACGGAGGAGGGGTTGACCTGTGCGGCACCGCGGGCCGCGTCCACCACGAAGGGGCTGTCGGCAAGGGCCGAGGCCACGGCCAGGGTGCGGCGCCCGGCCTGGTCGTGCGTCTGGTCCCGCGCGTCGACGTACATGGCCGTCCCCATGAAGCCCGTGAGCACGATGACGGCGAGCACGAGGGTCCAGAGCATCCGGGCGGCCAGGCTCAGCGGGCGCATCGGATTCCTCTCATCCTCCAGTGACCAATATGACCGCAACGGTGAGGTCTGTCACAGCGCCATCCACAGTGGGATGTGAACCGGCCCACCCCGGGCCAGAAGTCAAGGTATCAACGAAGGAGCTCTCCGTGGCAATGTCGCCAACGGCACCCGATGCGGCGCCCGCCAAGAAGAAGTCGGTCGACCGCACCCATTGGCTCTACATCGCCGTCGTCATCGCCGTGGTCCTCGGCGTGGCGGTCGGCCTGATGTTCCCCGGCAAGGACGGGTTCGCGGCCAACCTCAAGCCCCTCGGCGACGGGTTCGTGGCCCTGATCAAGATGATGATCTCCCCGGTCATCTTCTGCACGATCGTCCTCGGCATCGGCTCGATCGCGAAGGCCAAGACGGTCGGGAAGGTCGGCGGCCTCGCGCTGCTGTACTTCATGGTCATGAGCACGTTCGCGCTCGGCATCGGCCTCGTGGTGGGCAACCTCGTCCACCCGGGTCAGGGCCTCAACCTCAAGGACGCGACCTACAAGGCGACGCAGTCCGCGGACACGACCGACTTCCTCCTCGGCATCATCCCTAAGTCCCTGCTCTCCTCGCTCACGGCAGGCGACGTCCTCCAGACGCTCTTCGTGGCCCTGCTCGTGGGCTTCGCGCTCCAGCGCATGGGCCGCACCGGCCGGCTGCTGCTCGACTTCATCGCGCAGGCCCAGGCCCTCGTGTTCCGGATCCTGATCATGATCATGTGGGTCGCGCCCATCGGCGCGTTCGGCGCGATCGCCGCCGTGGTCGGCGCGACGGGCTGGAAGGCCGTCCTCAGCCTCGCGACGCTCATGATCGCCTTCTACATCACGTGCATCCTGTTCATCGTGGTGGTCCTCGGCACGATCCTCAAGGTCGTCTCCGGCGTGAACATCTTCAAGCTCATGAAGTACCTCGGCCGCGAGTACCTCATCATCGTCTCGACGTCCTCCTCCGAGGCCGCCCTGCCGCGCCTCATCGCCAAGATGGAGCACCTCGGCGTGTCCAAGCCGGTGGTCGGCGTCACCGTGCCCACGGGCTACTCCTTCAACCTCGACGGCACGGCGATCTACCTGACGATGGCCTCCCTGTTCATCGCCAGCGCGATGGGCCAGCCGCTCGCCCTCGGGGAGCAGATCGGGCTGCTCGTGTTCATGATCATCGCCTCCAAGGGCGCAGCGGGCGTCTCCGGCGCCGGCCTCGCCACCCTCGCCGGCGGCCTCCAGGCCCACGCCCCGCAGCTCGTGGGCGGCGTGTCCTTCATCGTCGGCATCGACCGCTTCATGTCCGAGGCCCGCGCCCTGACCAACTTCACCGGCAACGCGGTGGCCACGGTCCTCATGGGGACGTGGACCAAGGAGATCGACGCCGCGCAGGTGACCGAGGTGCTCTCCGGCCGCAGCCCGTTCGACGAGACCACCATGATCGCCGACCACGGCCACGGCGACGGCGGCGAGCTCTCGGTCGGGGCCACCGGCGCCGGCGCCGAGGAGGAGCTCGTCCGCGCCTGATCTGCCGCCGCCGGACCCCGCGCACGACGCCGGGCGGGTCGCCTCCGCGAGGGGCCCCGCCCGGCGTCGTGCCCGCCTTCCGCGAGGCGAACCTTGAAGTTCAAGTTGAGGGTGAGGCGCGCCCGGGGGCCGATTGTCAAGGTCCGCACAATGCATGTCGCCCGTGTGTAGGCTGGTGAGCCAAGGACGCCGTAGGTACGCGAATCGCCGCCAACGAATCGAAAGTGTGGATGGACACGTGAGCACAGAGCAGAGCGCAGCGACTCTGGACGGCATCTCCGGCTCCCTCGAGGGAACGGAGGGCACGGTGGAGCTCGGACCCACGGGCCGGCCCCTGCACACGTTCCAGGTCCCCGCGCCGCTGAGTTCGCACGGGCCGGCCCGGATCATCGCGATGGTCAACCAGAAGGGCGGCGTGGGCAAGACGACGTCGACCATCAACCTGGCCGCCGCCCTCGCGGAGTACGGCCGGAAGGTCCTGCTCGTCGACTTCGATCCCCAGGGCGCCCTCTCCGCCGGGCTCGGCATCAACCCGCACGAGCTCGACACCACGGTGTACAACGTGATGATGGACCGCCACGTGGACGTCCGGCAGGCCATCCGCAGCACGGAGGAGCCCAACGTGGACCTCCTTCCGGCCAACATCGACCTCTCCGCCGCCGAGGTCCAGCTCGTCACCGAGGTGGCCCGGGAGCAGGTCCTCGCGAGCGCGCTGCGCAAGGTCGAGGACGAGTACGACGTCATCCTCATCGACTGCCAGCCCTCGCTCGGCCTCCTCACCGTCAACGCGCTCACTGCCGCGCACGGCGTGGTCATCCCGCTCATCTGCGAGTTCTTCGCGCTGCGCGCCGTGGCCCTGCTCGTCGAGACCATCGAGAAGGTCCAGGACCGCCTCAACCCGCGCCTCGTCGTGGACGGCGTGCTCGCCACGATGTACGACGCCCGCACCCTGCACAGCCGCGAGGTGCTCGCGCGCCTCGTCGAGGCCTTCGGCGACAAGGTCTTCGAGACCGTCATCAAGAGGACCATCAAGTTCGCCGACGCCACGGTGGCCGCGGAGCCGATCACCCGGTACGCGTCCAACCACCCGGGCGCCGAGGCGTACCGCAGCCTGGCCCGCGAGCTCGTGGCCCGCGGTGGAGCTCCCTGATCCCGAGCCGGCCGACGCCGCACCGGGTGCGGGCGGCTTCGAGGTCCGCCTCGAGAACTTCACCGGACCGTTCGACCTGCTGCTCGGGCTCATCGCCAAGCACCGCCTCGACATCACCGAGGTGGCCCTGGCGACCGTCACCGACGACTTCATCGCCTACACCCGGGCGCTCCAGGCGAAGGGCGAGGACTGGGCGCTCGACGAGGCCAGCGAGTTCCTCGTCATCGCCGCGACGCTGCTCGACCTCAAGGCCGCCCGGCTCCTGCCCCAGGGCGCCGTCGAGGACGAGGAGGACGTGGCCCGGCTCGAGGCCCGCGACCTCCTCTTCGCCCGCCTCCTGCAGTACCGCGCCTTCAAGGAGATCGCAGGGATCTTCACCGCAACCCTCGACGCCGAGGCGCGCCGCTTCCCGCGCTCGGTGACCCTCGAGCCGGCCTTCGCCGCCCTGCTCCCCGAGCTCGTGTGGCGGCACACGCCGGAGCAGTTCGCCGCCCTCGCGGCGAAGGCCTTCGCGCCCAAGGAGGCCCCGCCCAGCGAGGTCGGGACGGAGCACCTGCACGCCCCGCCGGTGAGCGTGCGCGAGCAGGCCGAGCTGATCGGCCTGCGGCTGCAGGGCTCCGGCCCGCTGAGCTTCCGCGCCCTGACGGCGGATGCCGAGTCCCGGCTCGTCGTGGTGGCGCGGTTCCTGGCCCTGCTGGAGCTGTTCCGCGACCGGGCCGTGGCCTTCGAGCAGGCGGCGCCGCTCGCCGAGCTGAGCGTGCGCTGGACCGCCGGCGAGGACTGGAGCGCCGAACGGGTGAGCGAGGAGTACGAGGATGCCTCAGACAGGGAGGGACAGCATGCAGCTGGCTGACCCGGCGGTCCGCGCGGCGCTCGAGGCCGTGCTCATGGTCGTCGACGAGCCGATCAGCGCGGCCGAGCTCGCGGCCACCCTCGAGGTGCCCCAGCAGGACGCCGAGGACGCGCTCGAGGAGCTCGCCGCCGAGTACGCCCGGCAGGGGAGGGGCTTCGAACTCCGCGCGGTCGCCGGCGGGTGGCGGTTCTACTCGCGCCCCGAGTACGCGGACATCGTCTCCCGGTATGTGCTCGAGGGCCAGACCGCCCGCCTGACCCAGGCGGCGCTCGAGACCCTCGCCGTGATCGCCTACCGGCAGCCCGTGGGCCGCTCCCGCGTCGCGGCGATCCGCGGCGTCAACGTGGACTCGGTGGTGAAGACGCTCGTGACCCGCGGCCTCGTCGAGGAGGCCGGCACCGACCCCGAGTCGGGAGCGATCCTGTACCGGACGACGTCGTACTTCCTGGAGCGGCTCGGCATCGGCTCCGTCGCGGAGCTGCCCAAGCTCTCGCCGCACCTGCCCGGGCTCGACGAGCTGGGCGGGATCGACGCCCCCTTCTGAGCCCGGGAGGGCCGGGAGGGCCGATCCGGTATCCTTGACGGGGGCATTCGCCCACTTTCTACCACCAACGCAGCCCCGGACGGGCTGCTTCATACTGCAGAGGCATTGGTTATGGCACAGGCGGGACGCCAGGGTTCACCACGCAACGGGGACAACCCCCGTAGGAACAGCGCGCGCGGCAGCGCGGCGCGCGGAGGCGCCAAGGGCGCCCCGAAGGGCGCGGCGCGCAAGCGCGGCGAGCGCCCCACCCCCAAGGGGACGGGCGCGGCGCCCTTCGCCAACGAACGCTTCGGCAGGAGGCTCGGCCCGGTGGACCGCGCCGGCCAGGGCGCGCCGCGCAGGTCGCCCTCGCCGCTGCCCGCCCACGAGCCGCGCACCCGGGCCCAGATGGCCGAGGAGGGCGTGCGCCTGCAGAAGGTCATGGCCAATGCGGGCGTCGCCTCGCGCCGGGTGTGCGAGGAGCTCATCGCGGAGGGCCGCGTCGAGGTCAACGGGCAGATCGTGACGGAGCTCGGCACCCGGGTCAACCCGGAGACGGACGTCATCCACGTGGACGGGGTCCGCGTGCAGACCGACGAGCACCTCGTCTACATGGCGTTCAACAAGCCCCGCGGCGTGGTCTCCACGATGGACGACCCCGAGGGCCGCCCCTGCATCACGGACTACCTGCGCCCGGGCTCGCCCGAGCGGCTCTTCCACGTGGGCCGGCTCGACACGAACACCGAGGGCCTGCTGCTGCTGACCAACGACGGCGAGCTCGCCAACCGCCTCACCCACCCCTCCTACGAGGTCCCCAAGACCTACGTCGTGCAGGTCCGCGGCCCCATGCCCCAGGGCATCGGCGCCCAGCTGCGCCGCGGCGTCGAGCTCGAGGACGGCCTCGCGAAGGTCGACTCGTTCCGGCTCGTCGACTCCACGCCCGGGTTCGTGCTGGTCGAGGTGGTCCTGCACTCGGGCAAGAACCGGATCGTCCGCCGCATGTTCGACGCCGTGGGCTTCCCGGTCCAGCGGCTCGTCCGGGCCAAGATCGGTCCGATCGGGCTGGGCGACCAGAAGCAGGGCACGATCCGCCGGCTCGGCAAGCAGGAGATCGGGCACCTCATGGCCTCTGTGGGCCTGTAGGGGGAGAGCATGTCCGCAACACACCTCCACGGCCCGGTCGTGGTCATCGGCACCGGGCTGCTCGGAACGAGCATCGGCCTCGGGCTCGAGCACCGCGGCGTCCCGGTCTTCCTCGAGGACACCTCGCCCACCAACCAGGCCGTCGCCGTCGACATCGGCGCGGGGCGGCCCATCGCGGAGTTCGAGGCGGACCGCGGGGCCCAGCCGGAGCTCGTGGTGGTGGCCACGCCGCCGGACGTGGCCGTCGACGTCGCCGCGGGCGCCCTCCAGCGGTGGCCGCGCGCCGTCGTCGTCGACATCGCGAGCGTCAAGGGCGCCATCGTGCGCGGGCTGCGGGAGCGCGGCTCGGACCTGGGCCGCTACGTCGGGACGCACCCCATGGCGGGCCGCGAGAAGTCCGGGCCCGTCGCGGCCAGGGGCGAGCTCTTCACGTCCATGCCCTGGGTCGTGTGCACGGCCCCCGAGTCCGATCCCGGCGCGGTCCGCCTCGCCAAGGCCCTCGGCTCGGACCTCGGCGGCATCGTCGTCGAGCTGGACGCCGACGAGCACGATGAGGCGGTCGCGCTCGTGAGCCACCTGCCCCAGGTCATGTCCTCCCTGCTGGCCTCGCGCCTGCAGGGCACCGACCTGCGGCTGCTGGCCCTCGCGGGCAACGGGCTGCGCGACACGACGCGCATCGCCGCGAGCGATCCGGGCCTCTGGGTGCAGATCCTCGGGGCGAATGCGTCCAAGATCGTCCAGCACCTGTACGGTGTGCGCGAGGACGTCGAACGCCTCATCCGCACCCTCGAGGCCCCCACGGCCCCGGGGGCGCGGCTCGACCTGGCCCAGCTCATGACCGAGGGCAATGCGGGCCAGGCGCGGATCCCGGGCAAGCACGGCGGGCCGCCGCAGGCGTTCGCATGGCTCACAGTCCTGGTCGACGACAGGCCCGGGCAGATCGCCAGGCTCCTCACGGAGATCGGCGAGATCGGGGTCAACCTCGAAGACCTGCGCCTCGACCATTCGTCGGGGCGGAACGTGGGCATGGTGGAGATCTCGGTGCTGCCGAGCAAGCACGACGCCCTGGTGGCGGAACTGGAGGAGCGCGGATGGCGGGTACTGCAATGAGCGAGCAGGAGACGGGGCAGGACGTGGCGCGGTCCACGGAGCTCCATTCCCTCAGCACGGCGCAGGGCACTTCCGTGCGCTATATGCCCGCGCCCGGCGCCGAGCCGCTGCGGCTGGGGCGGCCTCTCGTCGTGGCGATCGACGGCCCGAGCGGCTCGGGGAAGTCGAGCGTCTCGAAGGAGGTGGCGCGCCGGCTCCGGCTCGCCTACCTCGACACCGGCGCCATGTACCGCGCGGTCGCGTGGGACTGCCTCGAGCGGGGCCTGGACCTCTCCGACGGCGCGCTCGTGGAGGCCGCGGCCCGCAGCCTCGACCTCGAGCTGAGCACCAGCCCCGCCACCGAGCGGGTCCGCGTGCGCGGCGTGGACGTGACCGCGGCGATCCGCGAGCCCCGCATCTCGGCCTCGGTGAGCGCCGTCGCGACGAATCTCGGCGTGCGGGACGAGCTCATCCGCCGCCAGCGCGCGATCATCGCGGCCCACGGCCGGCGCATGGTCGTCGAGGGCCGGGACATCACCACCGTGGTCGCGCGCGACGCCGAGGTGCGGCTCCTGCTCACCGCCTCCGAGGAGGCCCGGATGCGCCGCCGCGGGGCCCAGCTCGGCGGCACCCAGAACGCCGAGGAGCTGCATGAGCAGGTCGTCGCCCGGGACGCCAAGGACTCGGCGGTGGCCAGCTTCACCCAGGCCGCCGACGGCGTCTTCACCGTCGACTCCTCCGACCTCGACTTCGACCAGACCGTCGACGCCGTCCTCGGCGTCGTGCACGCGGCCGTGAGCCGCCCGGCCGGCGCGTGAGCCCGGCCCCCTGACACCCTTCAAGGAGACCCCCATGACCGATTCCCTGGACACTGGGACCGCCGGCGCCGCCGGGAACGACGAGTACGTGCCCGAGGGCGCCGACCAGGTCGCCGAGCATCTCGCGGCGATGGACGACGCCGAGGCGGACCAGCGCGCAGCGACCCTGCGCGCGGGCCTGGACGACTACGACCTGGACGAGGAGGACGCGCGCCTCCTCGCGGACCAGGGCGAGGACTGGGACGCGGACACCCCGACCCGGATGGACCCCGTCCTGGCGATCATCGGCCGCCCCAACGTGGGCAAGTCCACGCTCGTCAACCGCATCCTGGGCCGCCGCGAGGCGGTCGTCGAGGACGTCCCCGGCGTCACGCGCGACCGCGTCTCCTACCCCGCGGAGTGGACGGGACGGAAGTTCACCCTCGTGGACACGGGCGGCTGGGAGCGCGACGCCAAGGGCCTGCACGCGATGGTCGCCGAGCAGGCCGAGGTCGCGGTGAGCATGGCGGACGCCGTCCTGTTCGTCGTCGACGCCACGGTCGGGGCGACGGCCACCGACGAGGCCGTCATGCGCATGCTGCGCAAGTCCAAGAAGCCCGTGCTGCTCGTGGCGAACAAGGTGGACGACTTCGCCCAGGAGGCCGACGCCTCCATGCTGTGGGGGCTCGGATTCGGCCAGCCGTATCCCGTCTCGGCCCTTCACGGCCGCGGCGTGGCGGACCTGCTCGACGCCGCGCTCGAGGTCCTGCCCGAGTTCTCGGCGATCGCGGGCGTCGAGCGTTCGGGCGGCCCCCGGCGCGTCGCGCTCATCGGCCGGCCCAACGTGGGCAAGTCTTCGCTCCTGAACAAGCTCGCCGGCTCCGAGCGCTCCGTCGTGAACGAGCTCGCCGGCACCACCCGGGACCCGGTCGACGAGTACATCGAGCTCGGCGGCCGGACGTGGCGCTTCGTGGACACCGCGGGCATCCGCCGCCGGCAGCACATGGCCCAGGGCGCCGAGTACTACGCGTCCCTGCGGACGCAGGCCGCGCTCGAGAAGGCGGAGGTCGCCGTCGTGCTCCTCGCCTCGGACGAGGTGCTCTCCGAGCAGGACGTGCGCATCCTCTCGCTCGCGATCGAGTCCGGGCGGGCCCTCGTCATCGCGTTCAACAAGTGGGACCTCATGGACGACGAGCGCCGCCGCTGGCTCGAGCGCGAGATCGAGAAGGACCTCGCCCACGTGGAGTGGGCGCCCCGCGTCAACCTCTCCGCGAAGACCGGCTGGCACCGCGACCGCCTCGTGCCCGCGCTCGACAAGGCCCTCGCCGGCTGGGACACCCGCATCCCGACCGGCCGGCTCAATGCGTTCCTCGGCGAGCTCGTCGCTGCCCACCCGCACCCGGTGCGCGGGGGCAAGCAGCCGCGCATCCTCTTCGGCACCCAGGCCCAGAGCCGGCCGCCGAAGTTCGTCCTCTTCACCACCGGGTTCCTCGACCCGGGCTACCGCCGCTTCATCACGCGCCGCCTGCGCGAGACGTTCGGCTTCGAGGGCACTCCGATCGAGATCAGCATGCGCGTGCGCGAGCGCCGCTCGAAGAAGAAGTAGGCCCCGCACGACGCCGGTGGGTTGCCCCCAGAGGGCGGCCCACCGGCGTCGTGCTTTCTCCGCCCATACCGTGTCCCGTGGCAGCCGCGGCGGAGGCGCGCCGGGCGCCGCTCGATTCGCGCCGATCGCCCCGTTCGGATATGCTGGAGCGGTTGCTTCGCCGGGCGTGAGAGCGTCAGGCGCGGGCGATGTTCGGGCTGTAGCGCAGCTTGGTAGCGCACTTGACTGGGGGTCAAGGGGTCGCAGGTTCAAATCCTGTCAGCCCGACCGGCAGGGACCCGATCCGCGGAAGCGGATCGGGTCCCTTTCTCGTTGGGCGCCGTCGGATCCGCCCGGGAGCGCCACGTTTCCGACCGTGGACAACGATCCGATCGCCGTGGCGCACATCCAGATCAACCTCTTCTGCGACGATGTGCCGGCCTGCCTCGGCTTCTACCGGTCCCTGGGCCTTCCCGAGGTGTTCCGCTTCCCGGCGAGCGGTGCCGTCGAGCACGCGGAGGTGGACGCGGCCGGCACGCGGCTGGGGCTCACGTCCGCCGCGGCTGCCAACCGGATCGCCGGCCTCGGAGTGGGCACGGGCGGCGGACGGTCTTCCGAGGTGGTGCTCTGGTCGCAGGACGTCGACGGGCTGTTCGCGCGCGCCGTCTCTGCGGGCGCGGCCGCCGTCGCCGGCCCCATGGACTCGCCGGACGGCCGGCTCCGGTACGCCTGGGTCCTGGACCCGGCCGGGCACCAGGTCAAGCTCGTCCAGGCGCGCTGAGGCCGGCGGCAGCGCGAGGGCGAGGAATACGCCTGCACCGGCCGGCAGTTGTCGCCCGTGTGAAGGCCTTCGGATTCCTCTCGTTCGGACACTACGCGCAGGTGCGCGGCTCGCAGACCGGCAGCGCGGCGGACATGATCCGCCAGGCCGTCGACCTGGGCGTGGGCGCGGACGAGCTCGGCGTCAACGGCGCCTACTTCCGCGTCCACCACTTCGCGCCGCAGCAGGCCGCACCCGTGCCGCTCCTCAGCGCGATCGCCGCCAGGACCGCGCGCATCGAGGTCGGCACCGGCGTGATCGACATGCGCTACGAGAACCCCCTGTACCTCGCCGAGGAGCTGGCCGCCCTCGACATCATCAGCGCCGGCCGGATCGCGATCGGCGTCAGCCGGGGCTCGCCTGAACCCGCCCTGCGCGGCTACGAGGCGTTCGGCTACACGGGGGCGCAGGATCCGCGGGGCGCCGACCTCGCCCGGGCCCACTTCGAGCTGTTCCTCAAGGCGATCGACGGCGAGGGCATCGCGCCGGCGGACCCGCGGCAGGCGCCGCCCGGGACCCTGCTCCCCGTCGAGCCGCACTCGCCGGGCCTGCGCGAGCGGATCTGGTGGGGGAGCGGCACCCGTGCCACGGCGGAATGGACCGGGAGGCTGGGGCTGAACCTCATGAGCTCGACCCTGCTCACCGAGGCCACGGGCGTGCCCTTCCACGAGCTCCAGCGGGACCAGATCGATGCCTACCGGGCCGCCTACAGGGAGGCGGGGCACACGCGTCCGCCGCGCGTCTCGGTCAGCCGCAGCATCTTCCCGATCGTGAACTCGAAGGACGCGATGTACTTCGGCCGGCGCACGGACTCCGACCAGATCGGCATCATCGACGGCTTCCAGTCCACCTTCGGCAAGACCTACGCGGCCGAGCCGGACGAGCTCGTCGAGCAGCTGCGGGCGGACTCGGCCGTCATGGCCGCCGACACCGTGATGCTGACCATCCCGAACCAGCTCGGGGCCGAGTACAACCTCCACATCCTGGAGGCCTTCGCGGAGCACGTGGCCCCGGAGCTCGGCTGGAAGCCCAACACGGAAGGCCCCGTCGCCGGCGATCCGGTCGGCTGAGCGCGCGTTCCGGCGCGTGTCGGTCCCTCATCGCTGGCCGTCCGGGCGCGCCCGGGCTAGCGTGTGCGGCATGGCAGACATCCTCCTGTTCCACCACGCGCTCGGCCTCACTCCCGGGGTGGCGTCCCTCGCGGACACCCTGATCCGCAACGGCCACACCGTGACGACGCCGGACCTGTTCGAGGGCAGGATGTTCGCGACGATCGACGAGGGGGTCGCGCACGCGCGCGAGATCGGCTTCGACGAGATCATGGCCCGCGGGGAGCGCGCGGCCTCGTCCCTGCCGCAGGACCTCGTCTACATGGGCCTCTCGCTCGGCGTGCTGCCCGCGCAGAAGCTCGCCCAGACCCGCGCGGGAGCGCGCGGCGCCGTCTTCTTCTACTCGTGCGTGCCGGCCGAGGAGTTCGGCGGCCCGTGGCCCGCCGGCGTCCCGCTCCAGGTCCACGGCGCCGAGCAGGACCCGATCTTCATGGAGGAGGGCGACGTCGACGCCGCCCGCGCGATCGTCGCCGGGGCACCGGACGCGGAGCTCTTCCTCTATCCGTCCACCGCCCACTACTTCGCGGACTCGACCCAGACGGGCTTCGACGCAGCCTCGGCCTCGCTCGCGGTGGACCGCGTCCTCGCCTTCCTCGAGCGGATCTGAGCCCTCGACAGGATCGGGGCCGCTGTCGGCGGCGGCGCCCGGCTACTTGAGGAACTTGGAGGTGCGGCGGTCGGCGAGCGGCTTCCCGCCCGTCTGGCAGGTGGGGCAGTACTGCAGGGCGCTGTCCGCGAACGAGACCTCCAGGATCGTGTCCCCGCACACCGGGCACGGCTCGCCCGCCCGGCGGTGCACGCGCATGATCCGGCGCTTCTCGTCCTTGAGCTCGTCGGGCGGATGGCCGCGGTCCTCCTCGATCGCCTCGGTGAGGACCCGGCGCATCGTCGTGTAGAGCCGCGCAGTCGCGTCGTCGTCGAGGGTCGAGGCGATCGCGAACGGCGAGATCTTCGCGGCGTGCAGGATCTCGTCGCTGTAGGCGTTGCCGATGCCCGCGATGATCTTCTGGTCCCGGAGCAGCCCCTTGACCTGCTTGCGGTGATGCAGGAGCTTCCGGAAGGCCTCGAGGGTGAAGTCCTCCGCGAGCGGCTCGGGGCCGAGGTCGGCGAGGGCGGGCACGTCCTCGAGCCGGCGGACGATGTGCACGGAGAGCCGCTTCCACGTCCCCGCCTCGGTCAGGTCGATCCCGGTCTCCTGCCCGTCGCGCACGAACCCGAACCGCGCCGCGACGTAGCCCTTTCCGCGGGGTGGCGCCGCCTTCGGCACCTCGTCGGTCACCCGCACCCACCCGCCCAGGGCGAGATGGACGACGACGGCGAGCGGGCCGGCGTCGACCGCGCCGCCGCCGGACCCTGCGTCCTCGGCCGGGAGCGGCTCGGTGACCAGGACGAGGAACTTGCCGCGGCGGCCCACAGAGTCGACCCGTCGTCCCACGAGAGCGGTGTACGGGGGATCGGCGGTCTTGAGCGCGTTGATGGCCCCGATCCGGACCTGCTCGATGACCGCTCCGGCCAGGCGCTGGTCGAGGTACTCGGCCAGCGCGGTGACCTCCGGCAGTTCCGGCATGGGACCCCTCCTGACCTGGCATGGACTGCTCGTGCTCCATCGTGGCAGGAAACGGCCCCCGGCGCAGCGGGCCGTGGCGAATCGGCGCGGTGTGCTTGTGCCTATACTTTCAGCGATACCGCACCCAGAGGCCTGCCGGGCATGCCCGCCGGCCTCGACGTCGACGAAAGGCGAGCCCCATGAGCAAGGTCCCCGCGGAGCTGTCCTACACGGCCGAGCACGAGTGGGTCTCGACTGAGCCCGGAGACGGCGTGGTGCGCATCGGCATCACCGACTTCGCCCAGGATGCCCTCGGCGACGTGGTCTACGTCCAGATGCCGGAGGTCGGCACGGAAGTGAGCGCCAACGGCGTCGTCGGCGAGGTCGAGTCGACCAAGAGCGTCAGCGACATCTACGCCCCCGTCGGCGGGACCGTCGTCGCGCGGAACGAGGCCCTGGACTCCGATCCGGCGCTCGTGAACTCCGACCCCTACGGCGAAGGCTGGCTGTTCGAGGTCCGCCTCGCCGACGACGCGCAGACGGAGAGCCTCCTCAGTGCCGCCGAGTACGAGCAGCAGGTAGGGTAGAAGTCTGATTCCGGGACTGTTCAGGAGGAACTGATGGTGAGCCACGAGCGCCGGGACGTCGGCGCCGACGAGGTGACGCAGCGTCAGGAATCGGCGTCCGAGACGACGTCGATCCACATGCCGCCGATCCATGCCGACACGACGATCGCACCTGCGCTGAGCGCCGAGGAGGCCAAGGCAGTCGCCGCGCTGCCCTACGGTTCGGCGCTGCTCATCGCGCATGCCGGGCCCAACTCGGGCGCACGGTTCCTGCTCGACTCGGATGTCACGACCGCGGGACGCCATCCGAACGCGGACATCTTCCTCGACGACGTGACCGTCTCGCGCCGCCACGCCGAGTTCAGGAGGGTGGGCCGCGGCTTCGAGGTGGTCGACGCCGGGAGCCTCAACGGAACCTACGTCAACCACGACCGGGTCGACCAGGTCGCGCTGCGCAACGGTTCGGAGGTGCAGATCGGCAAGTTCCGGCTCACCTTCTACCTCAGCCCCGCACAGAGCCCGGTGCGGCCTACCGCCTGAGAGGCGGATCCATGGCAGCTGCTCAGCCTGAGCGCAAGGGGGCCACGGCCCTGAACATCGGTGAGGTCCTGGCCACCCTGGCCGAGGACTTTCCCTCGATGACGGCCTCCAAGATCCGCTTCCTGGAGGACAAGGGGCTCATTGCGCCGCACCGCACGCCCTCGGGCTACCGGCAGTACAGCGACGGCGACGTGGAGCGTCTCCGCTTCATCCTGGCCCTCCAGCGCGACCAGTACCTGCCGCTGAAGGTCATCAAGGACTATCTCGATGCCGTCGACCGCGGCGAGCGGCCCGAGGCGCTTCCCGGCGGGGTGAGCATCGCCCCGCGCGCCGTCTCGGACGAGCTCAGTGCCCAGCTGGGCGGCGCGCGTCCGCGCTCCCTCGGCGAGGCGCAGCTGCGGGCGGAATCAGGGGCGAGCGCGGACCTCGTGGAGGCCATGGCCACGTTCGGGCTCATCACCGCCGAGGATGGCCGGTACGACGAGCACGATCTCGCCGTGGCCCGCTCCTGCGTCGCGCTCGCGGACCACGGCCTCGAGCCCCGGCACCTGCGGCCCTTCCAGACGACCGCGGAGCGCGAGGTGGCGCTGATCGAGCGCGCCGTGGCGCCGAGCGCGTCGCGGCGGGACTCCGCCTCCCGCGTGCGGGCCGCCGAGGAGGCGCGCGAGCTGGGTGAGCTGTTCCTGACCCTGCACCGTGCACTGGTCCACGGGCTGATCTCGAGGATGGATGGCTGATGATCGAGGTAGAAGTCGTAGGTGTCCGCATCGAGCTGCCCTCGAACCAGCCCCTGGTGCTCCTGAAGGAGGCCCACGGCGAGCGGCACCTGCCGATCTGGATCGGCACCGCGGAGGCCAGCGCCATCGCTCTGGCCCAGCAGCACGTCGTGCCGCCCCGGCCGCTGACCCACGACCTCCTCGTGAGCGTCGTGCACAGCCTGGGCCGGCAGATCGTCAGCGCGACCATCGTGGCGGTCGAGGACAGCGTCTTCTACGCTCAGCTCGGGTTCGACGACGGCACCACGGTGGAGTCGAGGGCCTCAGACGCCCTCGCCGTGGCCCTGCGGGTCAACTGCCGCATCTGGTGCGCGGACGCGGTCCTCGAGGAGGCCGGCGTCCAGCTGGCCGAGGGCAGCGACGGCACCGAGGAGGGTGCCAGCGCCGAGGAGGAGGAGACCGAGATGCGCCGCTTCCGCGAGTTCCTCGCGGACGTGGAGCCGGAGGACTTCGACGAGTGAGCGGCTCCGCCGTGCGCCACTCGCGCGGCGGAGCCCGACACGCCCCCACCGCCGGAGGCGATGTCTTTGATTTCGTTCCCCGACGGTTCTAACGTCGTTAGAGACAAGCTCCCATTGCTTCCCCGATGGCCACAGGCGACACTGGAAGGTGGACCCGAGTGTAATTACACGAGGGGCACTTTCGAGGCAGGCTGGCGGGGACTGCGATTCCCCCAGGGGAGCTGTGAAGGAGGGTTTAGTGAGTCCCAAGCGCGAGCACGGAGATCTCAGGCATATTTCCGGCACGGGCACCGAGGCGCCGACCGGCACTCAGGGCCTCCTCTTCGATGACGACCTCCCCGCACTGGACGAGGAGGCCGGCTACCGCGGGCCCACCGCGTGCAAGGCCGCCGGGATCACGTACCGCCAGCTCGACTACTGGGCCCGCACAGGCCTCGTCGAGCCCACCGTGCGCGGGGCAGCCGGCAGCGGCTCCCAGCGCCTCTACGGCTTCCGCGACATCCTCGTCCTCAAGGTGGTCAAGAGACTGCTCGACACCGGCGTGTCGCTCCAGCAGATCCGCAGCGCCGTCGGGCACCTGCGGGAGCGCGGCGTCGAAGACCTCGCACAGATCACGCTGATGAGCGACGGCGCGTCCGTGTACGAGTGCACCTCGGCCGATGAGGTCATCGACCTCGTCCAAGGAGGACAGGGCGTGTTCGGCATTGCAGTGGGACGCGTGTGGCGCGAGGTGGAGGGGAGCCTCGCCGAGCTTCCGAGCGAGCACGCCGCCGACCAGACGTTTCCCGGGGATGAGCTGAGCAAGCGCCGCGCCGCGCGCAGGACGGGCTGAGTCACCTCCTCCCCGCATCCCGACGTCGAGGGGCCGCCACCTACGGGTGGCGGCCCCTCGACGTCTCTGAGCGGGTGTCCCTGCCGCGGGCGGTCCTACCGTGCGACGCGGGGACGGAGCTCGCGCCCCTGCTTGACGACCGAGCCGAGCAGCTCGTCATACAGCGCGGCGGTACCGCGGGCGGCCTCCCCGGGCCAGTGGTGCACCGCATGGGCGGCGCCCTGGATCTGCTGCCAGTTGGCCACCTCGGGAATCTGGGGGTTCAGCAGGAGCGTGCCGAACATCTGCTTCATCTCCTCGAGCCGGTAGCTGTGCTCGGTCGAGGAGGGGCGGACCCGATTGGCGACGATCCCGGCGGGGGCGAGCTTGGGGGCGTACTCCTGCTTGAAGAGCTGGATGGCGCGCAGCGTGCGCTCGGTGCCGGCCACGGAGAACAGGCCGGGCTCGGCGACGAGGAGCACGCGGTTGCTCGCGGCCCAGGCCATGCGCGTGAGGCCGTTGAGCGAGGGCGGGCAGTCGATGAGCACGAGGCCGTAGCCCTCGAGGCCGTGGAGCACCGTGGTCAGCCGGCGGAGGTCCCGGCGCCCCAGGTCCGGCCGGTCGTAGATGCCGCTCAGCGAACCGCCGTAGGCCACGTTGAGCACCCGGTTCTGCTGGCCGTTCAGGGCTGCGGCGCGCCGCACCCACGGGCTCGCCACGACGTTGTCCTCGAGGAAGACCCGCTTGGGGGCCTTGAGTAGCCGCCCCACCTCGAGCTCGCGGTCGGGGTTCACACCGAGCGCGGTCGAGGCGTCAGCATGCGGGTCGAGGTCGACCACGAGGGTGGGGATCCCGGCCGCGAGGGCGGCCGACGCCAGCCCCGTTGTCACCGAGGTCTTCCCGACCCCGCCCTTCAGGCTGCTGATACTGACTACTTGCACGTGAGATCCACTATCTATCCGCTGGCCGACCGTTCCATCCTAAAGGGAAGCGGGCAGCCGCCCCGGCCACGCCACGGCCGGCGACCGCCCGCGCTCGCGCCGCGTCCACGTGGCGGGACGTTACATCCGTGATTCAAGACACAGCACATTGCCCTGCTACTTTGCTGGCATAGACACTAGGCACCACCTAGACAATCCTGCGTTGCGACAACAGGAGTCCCATGTTCTCCAAGATTCTGGTAGCGAACCGCGGTGAAATCGCCATCCGCGCGTTCCGTGCGAGCTACGAGCTCGGTGCCAAGACGGTGGCCGTGTTCCCCCACGAAGACCGCAACTCGATCCACCGGCAGAAGGCAGACGAGGCCTACCTCATCGGCGAGGAGGGCCATCCGGTCCGGGCCTACCTCGATGTGGACGAGATCGTCCGCGTCGCCAAGGAAGCCGGTGCAGATGCCATCTACCCCGGCTACGGCTTCCTCTCCGAGAACCCGGAGCTGGCGCGCGCGGCCGCGGCGGCGGGCATCACCTTCGTGGGCCCTCCGGCCGATGTGCTCGAGCTGGCCGGCCACAAGGTCCACGCCCTCCAGGCTGCACGCAAGGCGGGCATTCCGGTGCTCAAGTCCTCCGCCCCCAGCTCGGACGCCGACGAGCTGATCGCGGCCGCGGACGAGATCGGGTTCCCGATCTTCGTCAAGGCCGTGGCGGGCGGCGGCGGGCGCGGCATGCGCCGCGTGGACACGCGCGAGGCCCTTCCCGAGTCCCTCAGCGCGGCAATGCGCGAGGCGGACGCCGCGTTCGGCGATCCGACCGTGTTCCTCGAGCAGGCCGTCCTGCGCCCGCGCCACATCGAGGTCCAGGTCCTGGCCGACGGCGAGGGCAACGTGGTCCACCTCTTCGAGCGCGACTGCTCCCTGCAGCGCCGGCACCAGAAGGTCATCGAGATCGCGCCTGCCCCGCAGCTCGACGACTCGATCCGCCAGGCCCTCTACGCGGACGCCATCAAGTTCGCCAAGGCCCTCGGCTACGTCAACGCGGGCACCGTCGAGTTCCTCGTCGACACCGTCGGCGAGCGGGCCGGCCAGCACGTGTTCATCGAGATGAACCCGCGCATCCAGGTCGAGCACACCGTCACGGAGGAGGTCACCGACGTCGACCTCGTCCAGGCGCAGCTGCGCATCGCCTCGGGGGAGACGCTCGAGGACCTCGGGCTCACCCAGGACCGCATCCACCTCAAGGGTGCCGCGCTCCAGTGCCGCATCACCACCGAGGACCCGGCCAACGGCTTCCGCCCCGACGTCGGGAAGATCACCGGCTACCGCTCGGCGGGCGGCGCCGGGGTGCGGCTTGACGGCGGCACGATCTACCAGGGCGCAGAGATCAGCCCGCACTTCGACTCGATGCTCGTCAAGCTCACGTGCCGCGGCCGCGACTACGCGACCGCCGTGAAGCGTGCGCGCCGGGCCCTGGCCGAGTTCCGCATCCGCGGGGTCTCCACGAACATCCCGTTCCTGCAGGCCGTGCTCGACGACGAGGACTTCGTGGCCGGCAATGTCGCGACGTCGTTCATCGACGAGCGGCCCGAGCTGCTCAAGGCCCGCTCCTCCGCGGACCGCGGCACGAAGCTGCTCACGTGGCTCGCGGACGTCACGGTCAACAAGCCCAACGGCGAGCTGAAGGTCCACGCGGCCCCGCAGGAGAAGCTGCCGAAGGTCGACCTGGCGGACGCTCCGGCCGGGTCCCGGCAGAAGCTGCTCGAGCTCGGTCCCGAAGGCTTCGCCAAGGCCCTGCGCGAGCAGAACGCGGTGGCGGTCACCGACACGACCTTCCGCGACGCGCACCAGTCGCTCCTCGCAACCCGCGTGCGCACCCGCGACCTCGTCGCGGCCGGCCCCGCGGTCTCGGTGCTCACCCCCGAGCTGCTCTCGGTCGAGGCCTGGGGCGGGGCGACGTACGACGTCGCACTCCGCTTCCTCGGCGAGGACCCGTGGCAGCGCCTGGCCGCCCTGCGCGAGGCGATCCCGAACATCTGCCTCCAGATGCTCCTGCGCGGCCGCAACACCGTGGGCTACACGCCGTACCCCGAGGAGGTGACGGCCGCCTTCGTGAAGGAGGCGGCGGCCACCGGGATCGACATCTTCCGCATCTTCGACGCGCTCAACGACGTGAACCAGATGGCGCCCGCCATCAAGGCCGTCCGTGAGACGGGCACCGCGGTGGCCGAGGTGGTCCTGTGCTACACCGGCGACCTCCTCGACCCGGCCGAGGACCTCTACACGCTCGACTACTACCTCGAGCTCGCGCAGAAGATCGTCGACGCCGGCGCCCACATCCTCGCGATCAAGGACATGGCCGGCCTCCTGCGCCCGGCCGCCGCGGCCAAGCTCGTGCGCGCCCTGCGGGAGCGCTTCGACCTGCCCGTACACCTCCACACCCACGACACCGCGGGCGGCCAGCTCGCGACGCTGCTCGCGGCGGTGGAGGCCGGGGTCGACGCGGTCGACGTCGCCTCGGCGTCCCTGGCCGGCACCACGAGCCAGGTACCGGCCTCCGCCCTCGTGGCCGCGCTCGCGCACACGCCCCGCGACACGGGCATCTCGCTGGAGAAGGTCAGCGCGCTCGAGCCGTACTGGGAGGCTGTGCGCCGCGTGTACGCCCCCTTCGAGTCGGGCCTCCCGGGTCCGACCGGGCGCGTGTACCGCCACGAGATCCCGGGCGGCCAGCTCTCCAACCTGCGCCAGCAGGCCATGGCCCTCGGCCTGGCCGAGCGGTTCGAGGCGATCGAGGACATGTACGCGGCCGCGGACCGCATCCTCGGCCGGCTGGTCAAGGTCACGCCGTCCTCCAAGGTCGTCGGCGACCTCGCCCTCCACCTGGTCGGACTCGGCGCGGATCCCGAGGAGTTCCGCGAGAACCCGCAGAAGTTCGACATCCCGGAGTCGGTCATCGGCTTCCTCAGCGGCGAACTCGGCGACCCGCCCGGCGGCTGGCCCGAGCCGTTCCGCACCAAGGCGCTCCAGGGGCGGACGGTCAAGGTGCGCGAGGAGAAGCTCTCCGCGGAGGACTCAGCGGCGCTGCAGGGCGATTCGGCGACGCGCCGTGCCACGCTCAACCGGCTCCTCTTCCCCGGCCCGACGAAGGACTACCTCGCGAACCGGGAAGCCTACGGCAACCTCTCGGTGCTCGACACGCGTGACTACCTCTACGGCCTCCAGCGCGGCCACGAGCACGTGATCGAGCTCGAGAGGGGCGTGCGGCTGATCGCGCAGCTCGAGGCCATCTCGGAGCCCGACGAGAAGGGCATGCGCACCGTCATCGCGACGCTGAACGGCCAGTCGCGGCCGGTCTCGGTCCGCGACCGGGCCGTGCAGAGCAACGTCAAGCAGGCGGAGAAGGCGGACGCGACCAATCCCGGCCACGTCGCCGCCCCGTTCGCCGGCGCGGTGACCGTCACGGCCAGGGAAGGCGACCTCGTCCAGGCCGGCGACTCCGTCGCGACGATCGAGGCCATGAAGATGGAGGCCGCCATCACCTCGCCGGTAGCCGGCAAGGTGGCCCGCGTGGTGGTCTCCGGAGTCGAGCAGGTCCAGGGCGGAGACCTCCTGCTGGTGGTCGGCGCCGAGTAGCCGCTGCGCGCCCCGCGCGCCCGGCCCCGTGTGCCGCCGCCCCGTCGCTGCCCGCAGGGCCGTGGCGGGGCGGCGGCTAGACTGGGCGCGATCCAGGACGGCGGCGGTCCGTGCCGCCGCCGTCCTCACCCACCCACGAGGCGAACGGGAGCCATGAGCGACAGCACGCCGAAGCCCGCACCGCGGCGCAGTCCATCTCAGGACGAGCCGGATTCCACCCAGGACGCCCCGGCGGCCGAGGACGGCGCGGGGGAGGCCGCCGCCGACTCGCAGGCCCCCAGGCCCGGCGCCGAGAATGCCGCCGCCCGCGGCCCGCTCGGGATCCTCTCCGTGCCGCTCGATCTGGGCTCCGTGCCGCCGGCACCCTCCGCGCCCCCAGCGGGGTGGCTCTCGGGCGGCGCGGCGACGGCCCCGGCGCCCGCGCCCGACGACCCCGCCGCGGTCCCGGGCCAGTCAGCGGCCTCGGCCGAGGTCGGCTACCAGCCCCGCGGATCCGAGCCGCACGGCCAGGACAGTGCGCCGGCCGCCGGCGGCGAGGCCCCGGCGGTGAGCGAGCGCCGCACGCGGGCCGAGGGACCGGAGTCCGCCACCTCCCTGACCTCCGACCGCCTCGTGGCGAAGAGCCCTGCGGCCCCGGTGGGCGGCTGGCGGCGCTGGCTGTACTTCGCGACCTTCGGCTACGTCAACGTCGGGGACTCGGACGCCGTCCGGTCGCAGCGCGCGCTCGAGCACCGCATTGCGGTGCGGCTGGGGGAGAAGACGCGCTACGTGCCCGTCCTGTCCCGCAAGGGCGGCGTCGGCAAGACGACGGTGACGACGCTGCTGGGCATGGCGCTGGCGGACCTGCGCGAGGACCGTGTGATCGCGATGGACGCCAACCCCGACCGGGGCACCCTCTCGGACCGGAACCCCGGGCGCGCCTCCCATACCGCCCGCCAGCTGGTCAAGGACCGCTTCGAGGTGAACTCCTTCGCCCAGCTGTCCAATTACACCGCCCGCGAGGGGTCACGGCTCGACGTCCTCGCCTCGGATGCGGACCCCATGGTCGCCCACGCCTTCAACGACGCGGACTACCGGGCCGTGACGGACATCCTCGGACGCTACTACTCGATTGTCCTCACCGACTCCGGCACAGGGATGGTCCACTCCGTCATGCAGGGGACGCTGGAGAAGGCCGACGCCGTCGTCCTCGTCTCCGGCGGAAGCGTCGACGAGGCGCGGCTCGCCTCCGAGACGCTGTCCTGGCTCGAGGCGCACGGACGTGACGACCTGGTGCGCAAGGCGATCGTGGTGGTCAACGTGTCCGCCGGCAACGGCACGCGGGTGAACGTGGACGAGATCGAGGACCACTTCCGCACGCGTGTGGGCCACGTGGTCCGCATTCCGCACGACCGGCATCTGGCCGAGGGCTCCCAGATCGAGTTCGCCAAGCTCGGCGCCGCGACGCGCGAGGCGGCGATCGAGCTCGCGGGCCTCGTCGTGGACCAGCTCACCGGCGACTGATCACAGCTCACCGGCGACTGATCACAGCGCGGCGGCCCCGGCCCTGGCCGGGACCGCCGTCCCCGGTGGCGGGTGCCGTCCTCAGACGACGCTCGGCTTGGGCGCCGAGTAGATGTCCTCGACGTAGCTGCCGAAATCGGCCAGCACCTGGGCCCGCTTGACCTTGAGCGAGGGCGTGAGGTGGCCGGAGGACTCGGTGAAGTCCGTCGGCACCACCCGGAAGGACTTGATGGCCTCTGCCTTCGACACGCTCGCGTTGGCGCGGTCGACGATCGACTGCACGTGAGCGAGGACCCCGGGGTGGGACGCGGCATCCTCGAGGGAGAGCCCGGCGGGAAGCCCCTGCCGCTCGAGCCAGCCCGGGAGGGCCTCCTCGTCGAGGGTCACGAGCGCGCCGATGAAGGGGCGGTTCTCGCCCACCACGACGACCTGCGACACGAGGGCGTCCGCGCGGATCTGGTCCTCGAGGTGGGCCGGCGCCACGTTCTTGCCGCCGGCCGTGACGATGATGTCCTTCTTGCGCCCGGTGATGCGCAGGTAGCCGTCGGCGTCGAGCTCGCCGATGTCCCCGGTGTGGAACCACCCGTCCGTGAACGTCTCGGTCTGCAGCTCGGGAAGCCGGTAGTAGCCGCGCATGACGCTGACGCCCTTGGCCAGGATCTCGCCGTCGTCCGCGATCCGGACCGCATTGCCGGGGATCGGGGCCCCGACCGTGCCGATCTTGACCAGCGAGGGCGTGTTGACGCAGATCGGCGCCGTGGTCTCGGTCAGGCCGTAGCCCTCGAGGACGCGGAGCCCGATGCCGTGGAAGAAGTGGCCGAGCCGCTCGCCGAGCGGTCCGCCGCCCGAGACTGCGTACTTCACGTGGCCGCCCATGGCCGCGCGCAGCTTCCGGTAGACGAGCGCGTCGTAGAGCGCGTGCTGCAGCCGCAGGCCGAGGGAGGGGCTCCCGCCGTCGGCGTGGGACTTCGACCAGGCGATCGCGGTGTCCGCGGCGCGGTGGAAGATCTTGCCCTTGCCGCCGTCCTCGGCCTTGGTCAGCGCAGAGTTGTAGACCTTCTCGAACACGCGCGGGACCACGAGGATGAAGTTCGGCTCGAAGCCCTGCAGGTCGGCCAGGAGGTTCTTGATGTCCGGGGTGTGGGCCACCTGGCACCCGGCGGCGACGGCGAGGACGGAGATGAAGCGGGCGAACACGTGGGCGAGCGGGAGGAACATGATCGTCTTCGCCCCAGGCACCACGACCTCTCCGAGTGCGGCCGCGGCGTTCTCGGACAGCGCGACGAAGTTCCCGTGGGTCAGCTCGCAGCCCTTCGGCCGGCCGAGCGTGCCGGAGGTGTAGATGATGGTGGCCAGCGACTCGAGGGTCGCGGCGGAGCGGCGCGCCTCGAGCTCTTCGTCGGAGACCTGCTCCCCGGCCGCGGCGAGCGCGCCGAGCCCGGCGGGGGAGAGCTGCCAGACGTGGCGCATGGCGGTGAGGTCGTCGGAGTCGATGGCCGCGCGGATGGCGTCCTCATGGTGGGCGGTCTCGCCGAAGGCGGCAACGGCGCCCGAGTTGCCGAGGTTCCACGCGATCTGGTTCGGAGAGGAGGTCTCGTAGATCGGCACCGACACCGCGCCGGCGAACCAGATGGCGAAGTCGACGAGGCTCCACTCGTAGCAGGTGCGTGCCATGATGGCCACGCGATCGCCGGGCGCGACGCCCTCCGCGATCAGGCCCTTCGCGATCCGCTCCACCTCGGCGCGGAACTCCTTGGCGGTCACGTCCTCCCACGCGCCCGAGGCCCCCCGCCGGGCGAAGAGGGCCGGGTTCGAGGGCTTCTCGGCCTGCTCGACCACGAAGTCGGCAATGTTCTTGGCAACGGGAGTGGGGACGAGGGGCGGAACGGTCTTTTCGCGCACGATATCTCCTTCGGTACCTCCCGGTGCGCGGGAGAGGGCTTAACCATATCCAAGGCCCCTGCACGGGATGTGCCTTGGATCACGGCACGATGCTACTGGTGAGTAACAATAGCGGCCCGGGGTCCCGGGCCGCCAGTAGAATGGCCAGCGTGCGCAGACCCCGCTTGGCTCCGACCTTCCGGCCCCGCGATCCGCGGCTGAGGAGGAGGGGCCTCGCGATCGGCATCGACATCGGCGGCACGAAGGTCGCCGCAGGCGTGGTCGACGCCGACGGGCACGTCCTCCAGCGGGCCCGGCGGGCGACCCCCGGCACGCGGCCCCGCGAAGTCGAGCGCGTCATCGCCGAGCTCGTCGACGAGCTCAGCGTCGAGCACCGCATCGCCTCCGTGGGGATCGGCGCCGCAGGCTGGATGGACCTCGACGGCGGGACCGTCCTCTTCAGCCCGCACCTCGCCTGGCGCAACGAGCCGCTCCGCGCCAACCTCGAATCGCTCCTGCGCCGCCGCGTGCACCTCGCCAACGACGCCGACGCCGCGGCGTGGGCCGAGTGGCGCTTCGGGGCCGGGCGCCAGGAGAGCCGGCTCGTGTGCATCACGCTCGGCACCGGGATCGGCGGCGCGATGGTGGTCTCCGGCCACCTCGAACGCGGCCGCTACGGAGTCGCGGGAGAGTTCGGCCACCAGATCATCATGCCCGGCGGCCACCGCTGCGAATGCGGCAACCGCGGCTGCTGGGAGCAGTACGCCTCGGGCAACGCCCTCGGACGCGAGGCGCGCGAGCTCGCCCGCGCCAATTCCCCGGTGGCACAGGAGCTCCTCCGCGCTGTCGACGGCGATCCCGAGCAGATCACCGGCGCGATCGTCACCGAGCTGGCCCGGGCCGGGGACGCGGCCTCGCGCGAGCTCATCGAGGACGTCGGCGAGTGGCTCGGGCTCGGGCTCGCGAACCTCGCCGCGGCGCTGGACCCTGGGACCTTCGTGATCGGGGGAGGTCTCTGCGACGCGGGGGAGCTGCTGCTGGCCCCGGCCCGCAGGGCGTTCGCCCGCAACCTGACCGGCCGCGGCTTCCGCCCGCCGGCCCGGATCGTGCGCGCGGCCCTCGGCCCCGAGGCGGGCCTCATCGGTGCCGCCGACCTCTCCCGCGTCCACCTGCGCTCCCACGGCGCGGTGCGCTGAGTCGCGCAGCTCAGATCCGGGCGCCGTCGTCCCCGTCGTCGTCCTTGCTGCGCGGCAGGCGCATGATGAGCGTGCCGACCCCTGCCACGAAGGCCGCGACGAGCAGGACGATCACGTAGCCGGGCACGGTGCGCCACACGAGCGCGCACAGCAGGAGGGCCACCGGGCCGCCGAGCGCGCTGCACCAGGCGAGCACCGCCACCGGGTCGGCGCCTGCCAGGACGGGGGCCGGCTCGTCGGGGACGAAGTCGCCCGGCAGCCCCTCCGGCTCCTCGCCGACCGGTCCGCGGCTGCGCGGAGCGGCGACCCCGAGGGGGTCGTACCGGGCGAAGCCGGCGGGGCCGGCGTCGTCCCCGGGGGAAGACGGGTCCTTTTCCCGGCCCTCCGGGTGGTCTGCCGCGGGCGCCGGCGGGAGCGGACCCGGGGCCGAGGACCGCTCCGCGGCGGAGAGCTCGGTCGGAGCGGGCCCAGCGTCGCGGTCGTCCACGGAGCCGCCCAGGCGCGCCACGAGGTCGCGCCAGACGTCGTCGTCCGCCGCAGGGTCGTGGCGGTCGGGGTCGGGACGCCCGTTCACGCCGCACCCCCAGCGTCGATGCGGCGGCAGGCGGCGGCCGACGGCGCGGCGTCGACCGCCTCCTTGATGAAGGCGACCGAGCCCCGGAAGATCGTCTCGGCGTCGTGGTCCAGAGTGGCCACATGGTAGCTGTTGGCGAGCCGGACGATGCGGATGTCCGTCCCGCCGTAGCGGGCGGCGATCGCGCCGACGCTGCGCTCGCTCGTGACGACCCTGTCGACCGTCGAGCGGAAGACCTGCAGCGGGGCGGTGGCGCGCGGCAGGGACGCGACGGTGTCCCGGAACAGGAGCTTGAGCTGGTGCGCGGCGGCCACGGGCACCGACTCGTAGGCGCCCTCGTCCTGGCCCGCGAGCTTGATGTCGTTGCGGATGCCCGGAACCGTCCGCATCACGTGCCGCAGCACGCCGGAGAGGTGCGAGCGCGGATCGTCGATCACGAGGCCGGGGTTGACCACGCTGACGGCGGCCACAGGGCGGTGCGCGGCAAGGCGCAGCGCCAGGGCCCCGCCCATCGACAGCCCCGCAGCGACGACGGCCGTGCATTCCTCGGCGAGCTCGACGTAGGCCGCCTCATAGGCGTCGTACCACTCGTGCCACGACCTGCGGGCGAGGTCCTCGATCGAAGTCCCGTGGCCGGGGAGGAGGGGCGTGGCCACGCGGAACCCGGCGCCGCGGAGCGCATCCGCCCACGGCGCGATCCCGCCGAGCCCGCCCGTGAAGCCGTGGCTCAGGGCGACACCGACGGTGGAAGGGTCCATGGCAAGAATTATGCACCGTGCAGCGGCCTGTTGCGCCGAGTCCGCAGAGCGGGACACTACAGTGAAGCCTGGAACGCGCTCGAACGGCGGAAGGACCTGCGTGGTCTACTGGATCCTCAAGCAGATCTTCATCGGCCCCCTCGTCAAACTGCTGTACCGGCCGTGGACCAAGGGGCTCGCGAATGTTCCGGCCCGCGGGGCGGCCATCCTCGCCTCGAACCACCTCTCGTTCTCCGACTCGATCTTCCTGCCCCTCATGGTCCGGCGGCCGGTGGTGTTCCTCGCGAAGCAGGAGTACTTCACGGGCCGGGGGCTCAAGGGCTGGCTGACCGCGGCCTTCTTCCGCTACACGAACCAGCTGCCGATGGACCGGTCCGGCGGGGAGGCATCCGCAGCCTCCCTCGAGGCCGGCGCGCAGATCCTCGCGAACGGCGGCCTGCTGGGCATCTACCCGGAGGGGACGCGCAGTCCCGACGGGCGCCTGTACCGGGGCAAGGTCGGCGTGGCCCGGCTCGCCCTGCTGAAGCAGGTGCCGGTGCTCCCGGTCGCGATGATCGGCACGGAGAAGGTCCAGCCGATCGGCCAGCGGATCCCCTCGATCCGCCGGGTCGGCATCATCATCGGCCAGCCGATGGACTTCTCCGAGTTCTACGGCAGGGCCGAGGACCGGGCCGTCCAGCGGGAGGTGACCACGCGGATCATGCGCCAGATCCAGCAGCTGTCCGCCCAGGAGTACGTCGACGCATATGCCGCGGACGTCAAGGCCAGGCTGGCGCAGGAGGCGGCGCAGAAGCGGACGGGAGAGCCGCCGGCCGACGCATAAGCACGGCGCCGTGCCGGTGGCTTAGCCTTGGATCGTGACTGATCTCTCCGTATCGCCCGCGGCCCGATTCACGAGCACTGCCCAGAGCGGTGCCGCCGACTACCCGGGCCTCGACAACTGGCGCTCCCTGCCGATCTCGCAGCAGCCTTCCTGGTCGGACCCGGACGTCTTCCGCGCGGCGATCGCGGAGCTGTCCATCCTCCCGCCGCTCGTCTTCGCCGGCGAGGTGGACGTCCTGCGCGAGCGGCTCGCCGCCGCGGCCCGCGGGGAGGCCTTCCTCCTCCAGGGCGGCGACTGCGCCGAGACCTTCGGGGCGGCGACCGCGGACCGGATCAGCGCCCGCGTGAAGACCATCCTGCAGATGGCGGTAGTGCTGACCTACGGGGCCCAGCTGCCCGTGATCAAGATGGGCCGCATGGCCGGCCAGTTCGCCAAGCCCCGTTCCTCCGACACGGAGACGCGGGACGGCGTCACCCTCCCGGCCTACCGCGGCGACATCGTCAACGGCTATGACTTCACGCCCGAGTCTCGCGCGCACGACGCCGCGCGGATGCTCCGCGCCTACCACACGTCGGCGTCGACCCTGAACCTCATCCGCGCCTTCACCCAGGGCGGCTTCGCAGACCTGCGCCTCGTGCACACGTGGAACAAGGGGTTCACGGAGAATCCGGCCCACGCCCGCTACGAGTCGCTCGCCCGCGAGATCGACCGCGCCATCAAGTTCATGGACTCGTGCGGGGCCGACTTCGAGGCGCTCAAGCGCGTCGAGTTCTTCGCGAGCCATGAGGCACTGCTGCTCGACTACGAGCGGGCGCTGACGCGCATCGACTCGCGCACGGGCCTGCCGTACGACACCTCCGCGCACTTCCTGTGGATCGGTGAGCGGACCCGCGAGCTCGACCACGCCCACGTGGACTACCTCTCCCGCGTGCGGAACCCGATCGGCGTCAAGCTCGGTCCGTCGACGACGGGCGACGACGCCCTGCGGCTCATCGACAGGCTCGACCCCGAGCGCGAGCCCGGCCGGCTGACGTTCATCACCAGGATGGGGGCGCAGAACATCCGCGAGAAGCTGCCCCCCGTGGTCGAGAAGGTCACCGCGTCCGGCGCCCAGGTCCTGTGGGTCACCGATCCGATGCACGGGAACACCGTCACGAGCCGCAACGGCTACAAGACCCGCCGCTTCGACGACGTCGTGGACGAGGTGCGCGGCTTCTTCGAGGTGCACAGGGCGCTGGGGACCGTTCCGGGCGGCCTGCACATGGAGATGACGGGCGACGACGTCGCCGAGTGCCTGGGCGGCTCCGACCCGATCGACGAGGCGGCGTTCGAAGACCGGTACGAGTCGGTGTGCGACCCGAGGCTGAACCACATGCAGTCCCTCGAGATGGCCTTCCTCGTGGCCGGATCGCTCTCGAAGCGCCACTGATCGGGAGGCCGGGAGCGGGTGGCCCTCACGGTCGTGTGAGGGCCACGGCCCTCACACGACCGTGAGGGTCACGACGCTGCCCTCGGGCACGTCCTTGTCCACCGGGTCCTGGGCGCGGACGGTGCCGAAGAACCCGCCGAGGATGTTCTCGACGCGCACGTCGAACCCGAGCCGTTTGAGCTCGTCCGTGGCCTGGCCGACCTGCTTGCCCACGAAGCTGGGCACGTGCACCATCTTGGGCCCCTTGGACATCGTCAGGGTGACCGCGCCGCCCTTGGTCAGCGTGGCGCCGGGAGCCGGGTCCTGGGCCGCGACGGCGCCCTTCGGAACGGTCCTGTCGTTGACCTCGTCGGAGGAGACCTGGGGATCGAGCCCGGCGGCGCGCAGCGCCGCGAGCGCCTGGGACTGCGGCATGCCCACCACGCGGGGCACCGGGATCGGCTGGGGACCCTTGGACACGGTCAGCGCCACGGTGGAGCCATGGCGCAGGGACGTACCAGGTCCCGGGTCCTGGGCGAGGATGATCCCCGCCGGCACGGCGTCGTCGTAGGCCTCCTTGACGGCACCGACGGTGTCCTTCGCCGCCGTGATGGCGGCCTTCGCGTCGTCGAGGGACTTGCCCCGCAGGTCCTCGAGCGGGAAGAGCTGCGGGCCCTTCGACACGAGGACGCTCACGCCCTGGAACTTCCGGATCTGGGTCCCGGGGGCCGGGGTGCTGTTGACGATCAGCCCGGCCGTGACGGCGTCGTCGAATACGTCCTGGGTGGAGAAGGAGAGCCCCGCCTGGTCGAAGAGCGGCCGAGCCTGGTCGACCGTGAGGTCCTTGACCGGGGGGACGGTCGCGGCGGCGCCGGGGCCCACGCCGAAGAACCATCCGGCCAGCGCGGCCACGAGCGCGAGGACGACGATGACCGCGGCCCAGACCGCTCCGCGGCGGCGCGACCGTCCGGGTCCCAGAGTGCGCGTCGGGGTCGCGGCCGCGGCTGCTGACCGGCGTGCGGCCTCGCGGTCGCGCCGGCGCTGCTCGCGCGCCGTGGGGGCCGTTCCCGCCGGGATGACGCTCGTGTGCTGGGGGTGGGGGGCAGCGGCGATCACCTCCGTGCGCCCGGAAGGGAGCATCTCGGTGTGCCCGCGCTGGGGGTAGGGGATGTGCTGGGTCTGCGCCGAGTGCAGGTCGAGCTGGGCGTCGCTCAGGTGGGTGCGGATGTGCCGGATCTCGCCGAGGAGGGCCTCGGCATCGACAGGCCGGTCCTCGGGTTCCCGCGCGCAGGCCCACTGGACGAGCTCGTCGAGCTCGGGGGAGAGGCCGGGGACGAGGTCGGACGGCGGAGGGACGTCGCGGGTCGCGTGCTGCATGGCGACCTGCACGGGCAGGTCCCCCCGGTACGGCTGGTGTCCGGTGAGGAGCTCGTAGAGCATGATCCCGACCGAGTAGAGGTCGCTGCGCTCGTCGCCACCGCTGCGCTGGACGAGCTCGGGGGCGATGTACGCAACGGTGCCCATGGTGACGCCGCTGGTCGTCGAGGTGGTGACTGCCCTCGCAAGGCCGAAGTCTGCGACCTTGATCTGCCCCGAGTCCCCGAGGAGCACGTTCTCGGGCTTGATGTCGCGGTGGACGAGGCCGGCGGCGTGGGCGGCCGCGAGCCCGTCGACCACGGCGTCGATCAGCGCGAGGGCCTGGCGCGGCGCCAGCGGGCCGTGCTCGTCGAGCAGCTCGCGGAGGTTGCGGCCGGGCACGTACTCCATCACGAGGTAGAAGACATCCCCGTCGTGGCCGCGGTCGAGGACCGAGACGACGTGGGGGTGCGACAGCCGGGCCGCGGCCTTGGCCTCCTGCTCGAGGCGCTCGGCGAAGGAGGGGTCCTGGCTCAGATGCGGGTGGAGGACCTTGAGGGCGACGTCCCGGTCGAGGTTCGTGTCCGTTGCCAGGTAGACCGTGGCCATGCCCCCCATGGCGAGGCGCGCGGCAACGCGGTAGCGGCCGCCCACGAGCGATCCGACGAGCCCGTCGCTCAGCTTTCCGTTCACCCCACGATCCTATGCGCTCGCCCGCGGCAGGCGCCCGAGCCACCCCGTGCCGGAAGGGGCCACGGGGCGCCCGCGGTCAGCTGAACGTCTTCTGGTGCGCCTTGATGGCGGCCACGTACTGCTTGGTGTCCTTGTACATGCCGTGCTTCGCCACGGAGTACTGGCCCTGGTAGTAGCCGGCGATCGCGGTGTCCTCGTCCTTGCTCGTCCGCACGAGGGCGCGGATGATGGCGATCCCGGCCGTGGCGTTGTCATGGGGGTCCATGAGGTTGAGCTTGCGGCCGACGAGATCCGAGGCCCACTCTCCGGAGGTGGGCACGAGCTGCATCGTCCCGATGGCGTTGGCGGGGGAGACGGCGCGCTGGCTGAATCCCGACTCCTGGTAGGCGATGGCCAGGGCCAGCGCCGGGTCGACGCCCATCCGCCGCGCGGTGTCGGCGACGATCTGCTTCATCTCCGCCCGGCTCGGCACCGGCGCGGCATTGAGGAGGCGCTTGTTCTCGTTGGCGGAGGCGACGACGGCATCGGGGTACTTGAAGCCGAAGAAGGTGTCGCCCACGAGCGGCTTGGGTGCGCCGGACGAGGCCTGCGTGATGGCGGCGGCCGGCTCTGCCTTGGCGGCCGGAAGCTTGAGCGTCCGCCCCGCGTAGATGATGCTCGTGAGGCTGAGTCCGTTGGCGCTCAGCAGGCTCCCGAGCGGCACCTTCAGACGAGCACTGATGCCGTAGAGGGTGTCGCCCGGGCGGATGGTGTAGGTGCCGGAGCTGGCCGGCTGGGCCGACGTGTCGCCAGCGGAGGACCGTGCGGCGTCGTGCGGGGCCGCCTCGCCGGTGAGCCTGAGCTGCTGGCCCGGGTAGATGATGGTGGTCGGCGTGAGGTGGTTCAGGGCCAGGACGTCCGCGACCTCCAGCCCGAACCGTCCGGCGATCGCCGTCACCGTGTCCCCGGCACGCACCGTATACTTCTGCGGCGGCGCTGCCTTCGCAGGTGCGAGCCTGCTGGGAACCATCGCCGGCACCTCCGCGGCGGGCACGACGGCGGCCCGCGCGGCGGCGCTCGGGGCGCCGCCTGCGAGGGCGCCGGACTGGGCGACGGACGCGGCGGCCGCTGCCGATGCGGGCGCAGCGAGCGCGAGCGAGGACAGGGCCACGGCGGGGAGGACCGCCGTCGTCGCCGCGACGAGGGGAAGGCTGGGCTTGGCTGCAGCGCTTCCGCTGGTTCCGGACGTGCTCATCGGTCGACCTCCTTGAGCCGGGGTGGTGTCACTCGTGTGATGACGGCTGTAAATTCGGTGATGTTACGTGAGTGATTTATTTGACTGCTGTTACTTAAGTGACCGATGTGAATCTCTCATGATTCGGCGGAAGGTACAAGGCAGCGGGTGGACCGGCTGGCTCCCGCGCCCGGCGCCGGCACCGACTAGGTGGAGCGGCCCGGGGCGTGGCACGCTGGTGCCGTGAGTGATATCGAGAACCTGGTGTCTGAATGGCTGCCCCTCCCGGACGTCGCGGAGCGGCTCGGGCTGCCGGTCACCAAGGTGCATGGCCTGATCGACGAGCGCGCGCTCGTCGCCGCGCGCGTGGGCGAGCGCAAGATCCGCTCCGTCCCAGCGCTGTTCCTCGACGGGGACCACGTGGTGGACAGCCTCAAGGGCACGATCGCCGTCCTGGCGGATGCGGGCTTCAGCGACGAGGAGCTGATCGCCTGGCTCTTCACGCCGGACGAGTCGCTGCGCGGCCGCCCCATCGACGCCCTCCGCGAGGGCCGCAAGACCGAGATCCGGCGCCGCGCGCAGATCCTGGCCTGGTAGCCGCACCCCCCCGCGTCCGGCGATGCGTCAGGCCCCGGGCCCGGTCCGCGCAGGCGGCCGGACCCGGGGCCTGACGCCTTCCTCAGGACGCCCGCTGCACGGCGGCCCTGCCGAGGGCCTCGAGCGCAGTGCGGACCACGGGATCGACGTCGAGCCGCGCGAGCGCCGCGAAGGCCTCGTCGGCCAGCCTCCCGATGAGCCGCTCGGTGGCCTCGAGGGCGCCGGCCGAGGCGATGATGTCGCGCAGTCTGCCGACTTCGTCGAGATCGAGGTCGCCGCGCCCGAGGCCGCGTTCGAGCTCTGCCGCCGCCGCGCCGTCGGCCGTGTCCAGCGCGAGCGCCACGAGCATGGTCCGCTTCCCCTCGCGGAGGTCGTCCCCGGCGGGCTTGCCGGTGGTGCGGGGGTCCCCGAACACCCCGAGCACGTCGTCGCGGAGCTGGAACGCCTCGCCGAGCGGGAGCGAGAATGCGGAGTAGGCCTCCAGCAGGGCCTCGTCCGCTCCGGCGAGCGCCCCCCCGATGCCGAGCGGGTGCTCGGTGGAGTACTTCGCCGACTTGTACCTGATCACCGTGCCCGCCCGGGCCACAGCCTCCGTCCGGGAACGGGACGGACCGGCGACCTCCTCGAGGATGTCGAGGTACTGCCCGGCCATGACCTCGGCCCGCATCGTGTTGAAGATCCGGCGCCCAGGAGTGCCGACCCCGGCCGCCGGCCCGACCGCGGTGAAGGCCTCCTCGCTGAAGGACAGGCACAGGTCGCCCGTGAGGATCGCGGCGGCGTGGCCGAAGCGGGTCGCATCGAGCGCCCACCCCGACCTGGCGTGCAGTGCCGTGAACCGCTCATGCACGCTCGGCGCACCGCGGCGGGTGGCCGAGCGGTCGATGATGTCGTCGTGGATGAGGGCCGCTGACTGGAAGAGCTCGAGGGCGGCGCCCGCGCGCACCGGTTCCTCGGCCAGCGCGGCCCCGCCGGCCCCGCGCCACCCCCAGTAGCCGAGCAGCGCGCGGAGGCGCTTGCCGCCCGAGACGAGGCCTGAGATGGCGTCCATGAGCGCATCGACGTCCGCCGAGACCCCGGCCATCGCCGACCGCTGGCGGTCGAGGAAGGAGCGCAGCTCGGCCTCGAGGGCTTCCCGGTAGCGTGCCTGCTCCTCCTCGACGCCGGCGGCGGCCCCCGCTCGCTGCTCGTTCACTGTGTCCCCTGTCCGCTGACTACTTGAGCGACGACGGCGCCACCGAGACGCCCACGGTCGCGACCGCCTGCTTGTTCGCGGTGACGACGGTGACGGTGGCGGTCTCCGAACCGTTCGAGCGCACGAAGTCCCGCACAAGAGTCCCTGCCGCAGCCATCGATGCCGATGTGCTCGACGACGCGCTGGCGGCAGGCACCTCGGTGAACCCCTCGCCGGTGAGGGTCTTCGTGTAGTAGTCGAGCATCTCGGAGGCCGAGGACGTGCTGCTGCCCGCAACGAGGGACGCGACCGCGGGGGAGGCCGAGGCATCGAAGCTCGTGGCGAGCGCCGTGGCGCCGGGCATGAGGGGAAGCGTCTGGGACGGGAAGCCGGGCGCAATGGCGCTCACGGTGGCGTTCGCCGCAGAAGCCGACGCCGTGGCGCGTCCGCTCACCGTGGAGGACGGCGACGACGAGGCGGTGGCCGCGGAAGAGCTCGCCGGAGCCGGGCTCTGCGCCGCGCTCCCTGTCTGGCCTCCGCAGCCCGCCACTGCGAGTGCGGTGGCCATGAGCACGGTGGCTCCTGCGAGTCGTCGGATCCTGACGGTGATGTTCGCCATGCGCCTGGTGTCTGCCTTTCGTTCTCGCTGCAAGGTCCCGCCCAGTCTAGTGGGCGGTGCGGTGTCCCTCCCGCCTACGATGGACGGGTGGGAACGGACGGTGATGCCCCCGGGGAGGAGACGCTGGGGCAGATGCGGCGCCGCGGCGTCCTGCACGTGGACATGGACGCCTTCTTCGTCGCCGTCGAGCAGCGCGAGCGGCCGGAGCTGCGCGGACGGCGCGTCATCGTCGGTTTCCCCGCCGAGCGCTCCGTGGTCCTGTCCGCCAGCTACGAGGCGCGCGCCTTCGGCGTCAGCAGCGCAATGCCGATGGCCATCGCGCTGCGCCGCTGCCCCGACGCGATCGTGGTCGAGCCCAGGCACCACCTCTACTACGAGGTGTCACGGCAGCTCATGCGGCTCTTCGCCGACTTCACGGATCTCGTCGAACCGCTGAGCGTCGACGAGGCCTTCCTCGACGTTTCCGGCGCGGTGCGGCGCCTCGGCGCGGCGCCCGAGCAGATCGCCGCCCAGATCAAGGCCCGGATCCGCTCGGAACTCGGCATCACCGCGTCGGTCGGGGTCGCCTCGACGAAGTTCGTGGCCAAGATCGCCTCGACCAGGTCCAAGCCGGACGGCCTTCTCGTCATCCGCCCCGAGGATACGGTGCCGTTCCTGCACTCCTTGCCGGTCGGGGCGCTGTGGGGGATCGGGGGCAAGACGCGGGAGGTCCTCGGCCGCCTCGGAATCCACACGGTCGGTGACCTCGCCCAGACTCCCGATTCCACGCTGCGGCGCGCGCTCGGGGCCACCGGCCTGCAGGCCAAGCGCCTGAGCTGGGGGATCGACGAACGGGCCGTGACGCCCACGCGCGAGGAGAAGAGCATCGGCGCGGAGGAGACGTTCGCCGTGGATGTCTCAGACGACGCCGCGCTGCACGCCGAGCTCCTGCGGCTCGCCCACCGCGTCGCGGGGCGCCTGAGGGGCCAGGGGCTCGCCGCAGGCACCGTCGCGCTCAAGCTCCGGTACACCGACTTCTCCACGCTCGCGCGCTCCCACACCCTCACGGTGCCGACCGACAGCGCCCAGCACCTCTACAGCGCGGGGCGCCAGCTCCTCGCGGCCCTCGGCCCGCGCCCCCAGGCGGTCCGGCTCCTCGGGCTGCGGGGAGAACGGCTCTCGCGGTCGGCGGGGGCGCCCCGCCAGCTCAGTCTCGACCGGACGGAGGACAACTGGCGGACCGCCGAGGAAGCCCTCGACCGGGTGTCGGAGCGATTCGGCTCCGGCACGGTCCAGCCGGCGCGCCTCCTCGGGGAGCCTCGTCCCGGCCTCCAGCGGGACGGCCGGACCCCGCGGGAGTGAACGGTGCCTGCGACGCTCCGGGCGTCCCTTTTGGAACCTACCCGGACGTCATATCCTTAAAGGACCTCGAAATATTGGGTGCACTGAGTCGGCTGGGAAGTCCATCTGGGGTCGGGCCGCAGCGGCTCGTCGGTCAGGGGAACCCGCGGCTGGTTCAATGCGTTGGTGCAGATGATGGAGGCCGTCCATCATCTGCATGCGTGAAGGAGTCGCCATGCCTCTCTCGGAGCACGAACAGAAGATGCTGGAGCAGCTTGAGAAGCAGCTCCATGAAGAGGACCCCAAGTTCGCCGATTCCATGGGCGCCGATGCCCTCAAGACGTTCTCGACCAAGCACATCGTGCTCGGGGTCCTCGGCGTCATCGCGGGCATCCTCGTCCTCCTGATCGGGGTGAGCATCCAGAACATCTTCGTGGGAGTCCTCGGCTTCCTGCTGATGGGCGGGAGCGTCTACTACGGGACCCTCCGGCGCCCCGGACGGCGCCTGCGCGCCGGCAGCTCGAAGCGGACGGGCAGCGGGTTCCTCCGCAAGCTCGAGGCCCAGTGGGAAGAGCGGCGCAGGGACGAAGGCTGACCCTCCCGCCCGGACCGCGCGCCGGTCCTGAGCCGACTCGCCTCAGCGACTCCAGAGCCACGCCCCGCCTGACGGCCTGACTGTGCCCCGGAACCTCTCGGTTCCGGGGCACAGTCGTGTTCGCGGCAGGCGTCCGCACCGGCCGCGCTCCGCTTCCCTCCCGGTCCTCCACTTCCCTCCCGGCGCCCCGCTTCCCTCCCGGTCCTCCACTTCCCTCCCCGGGTGCCACCGGCAGCGGGCCGCCCCGCTCGCGGCGGGAGGCTGCGGCTGCCGCCGTGGCTCGCGTATGCCCTCAGGGCTCCACCCGGCACCCTTTTCCCTCCACCCGGCCCCCAGGGCCAGGATCCGCATGAATCCGCGGGAGTTCCTTGTACAGATGGTGCGAGCCGTGTCGCATTGACGGGGGAGGGTCGTGGAGTAAAGTGGGGGATGTTGGAGGGAAGTGGCGGATAGGGCCGTTCAGCCTCGCACAGACGGGTGGTGGTGCCGGTGTTGCTCGGTACGTATTCGCCGCGTCTTGACGAGAAGGGGCGACTCATCCTCCCGGCGAAGTACCGAGACGAACTGGCCGAGGGGCTGGTTCTGACCCGGGGCCAGGAGCGCTGCATCTACGTCTTCAGCCAGAAGGAATTCGAGAGGGTCCACGAGCAGATGCGGGAAGCCCCTATCTCCTCGCGTCAGTCGCGTGACTATCTCCGAGTCTTTCTGTCCGGAGCCTCCGACGAGGTGCCTGACAAGCAGGGGCGCGTGACGATCCCCCAGAACCTGCGCAAGTACGCGGGCCTGGACCGGGACCTGGCCGTGATCGGCGTAGGGACCCGGGCGGAGATCTGGGACGCCCAGGCGTGGGAGGACTACCTGTCCGAGAAGGAATCCGCCTTCTCGGAGACCGACGACGACGCCATACCCGGGATCATCTGATCCCACTGGCTGGCCGAGATCTCCAGCCGCCCCGCAACGCTTCCTGGCTCACCTTCCCCGGAGCCAGGCGGCCGACCGGCGCGGAGGGGGATCTGGACCAGCCGGACACCACGGAGCATCCGCTCCAGACGAGACGCAAGCGCACGGGAGGAGTGGACCATGGCGAGTGACGACCAGCAGGACAGGCCGACGTCCGACCGCCATGTCCCCGTCCTGCTCGAGCGCTGCGTCACGCTGCTGTCCGGCGGCGTCGAGGCGGCGGTCGCCGCCGGGCGCACCCCCGTGGTGGTCGATGCGACGCTCGGCATGGGCGGCCACAGCGAGGCGATCCTCACGCGGTTCCCGACGGCGACGCTCGTCGGGATCGACCGGGACGAGCAGGCACTCGCGCTCGCCGGCGCCCGGCTCGCCCCGTTCGGGACGCGCGCCCGGCTCGTGCACGCCGTCTACGACGAGATCCCCGAAGTCCTCGAGGAGCTCGGCCTGCCGGGCGCCGACGGCGTGCTGATGGACCTCGGCGTCTCCTCGATGCAGCTCGACGAGCGCGAGCGCGGATTCGCCTACTCCTACGACGCCCCGCTCGACATGCGCATGGACACGAGCCGCGGCCTGACGGCGGCGGACGTGGTCAACACCTACAGCGTCGAGGACCTCACCCGGATCATCCGCTCGTGGGGCGAGGAGAAGTTCGCCGGCCGGATCGCGAAGAACATCGTCGCCGAGCGCGAGAAGCAGCCGTTCGCGACCACCGGCCAGCTCGTCGAGGCCATCCGCGCGGTGGTCCCCGCGGCGGCTGCCCGGACCGGCGGCCACCCCGCCAAGCGCACGTTCCAGGCGCTGCGGATCGAGGTCAACGAGGAGCTCGACGTGCTCGAGCGTGCCGTCCCGGCCGCCATCGGCACCCTGACGCTCGGCGGGCGGATCGTGGTCATGAGCTACCACTCGCTCGAGGACCGCATCGTCAAGGCCGCCCTCCAGTCGAGGAGCCGTTCGACGGCGCCTCCGGGGTTCCCGGTGGAGCTCGAAGAGCACCGCCCGGAGCTGAAGATCATCACCAAGGGAACAGAAGTGCCGACGGAAGCCGAGATCGCGGAGAACCCCCGCGCAGCCTCGGCTCGCCTCCGCGCGGCGGAACGCATCAGGGCAAGGAGTGGAGCATGAGCGCAGCAGCACAGCGGACGGCGGCGGTGGCCGGGACGTCCGCCCTCACGACGGCGGCACCCCGGCAGGAAGCCCCGTCCGCCGCGCCGCGCCGGACGCCCCTGTCGGTCGTCCGCTCCGCGCCCGCCCGCCGTCGTGCTCCGTTCGCCATCTTCTGCCTCGGCGTCCTCGCCGCGGCCCTCCTCGCCGTGCTCGTGCTCAACGTGTCCGTCTCCACCGGGCAGTACCAGCTCGTCCAGCTGCGCAATGACCAGCTGAGCCTCCAGAAGCAGAACCAGGAGCTGACACAGCAGGTCCAGAACTTCCAGGCTCCCCAGAATCTGGCCGCGCGGGCGGCACAATATGGAATGGTCGCCTCGACGTCCAACGGCCAGATCGACCTGAAGACGCTCGCAGTGACCGGCAACGCCAAGGCTGCGGAGAAGGGTGCCCCCCAGGGCGCCGTGCTCGCGACGCCCGCCGTTCCCGGCCAGCTCTCCGCTGCGCCGGCAGCGACGACCAAGGACGCGCCGACCGCCAAGCCGGCGGACAAGCCCGCCGCGAAGGTTGACCTCCACGGCGGCTCCATCCCGGCTCCCGCGCAGAAGACGCCGGGCCAGTAGCCCCACGGCCACCGGTCTGGCGCCAGCGGCGGACCGGCGCGGCCGAGCGCAGCAGCAGGGAGATCGGGAAGCGTAGGGACACACGTGGCAGCGAAGAGCACCGACCGACAGGGCAGGCAGGGCCGCGGCGGCCCCCGCACACCGGACGACGGGCCCGTCCGGCGCGCACGCCGGGCCACGAGCCGCCTGCGCCTGGGCCTCGCCGCGATGCTCGCCCTGCTCCTGCTCATCGGCGGCCGCCTCGTGCTCGTCCAGGGCATGGACGTGGGCGGCCTCGCGGAGGCGGCCCTGAGCAAGCGGCTGCAGAAGACCGTGCTCCCGGCCGAGCGCGGCCAGATCGTCGACTCGAAGGGCACCGTCCTCGCCTCGAGCGTGGTCCGCTACAACATCACCGTCGACCAGCGCATCGCGTCCTCCAAGGACTTCACGGAGCTCGAGCAGCGCGTAGACGCGGGCGACGGCACCAAGAAGATCGTCACGATCACCCGGGACCAGGCGATCCAGCAGCTCGCCGACGCCGTGGGCAAGCCCGCCACGGACGTGGCCGCCGCCATCACCGGCGACAAGCCCTTCAACTATGTGGCCCGCGACGTCACACCGGACACCGAGGCCCGCGTCATGGCCATCGGCTTCCCCGGCATCCTCTCGGAGGGCGTGACCCAGCGCGTCTACCCCGACGGCGCGGTGGGCGGGAACCTCGTCGGCTTCGTCGGCTCGGACGGCACCGCCCTCGCGGGCCTCGAGCAGACCCAGGACAGCCTGCTCAAGGGACAGGACGGGTCCCGCGAGTACGAGATCGGGGCAGACGGCCTGCGGATCCCCGTGGCCACCGACAAGCTCACCCCGGCGCAGGACGGCAAGACGGTCAGGCTCACGATCGACTCCGACCTCCAGTACTTCACCCAGCAGGCCATCCAGACCCAGACGGACAAGTACAGCGCCGAGTGGGGCATCGCCATCGTCATGGACGCCAAGAGCGGCAACATCCTCGCGATGGCGGACTCCAACTCCGTCGACCCGAACGACCCGGGCAAGACCGCCGCGAAGGACCGCGGTGCGCGGGCCGTCACCGCGGCCTACGAGCCGGGGTCCGTCGAGAAGACGATCACCATGGCCGCCCTCATCCAGGAGGGCAAGGCCAACCCCCTCTCGCAGTACACGATCCCGCCCACCTACACGGTGGACGGCCAGACCTTCTCCGACGCCTTCACCCATGGCACGGAGCAGCGCACACTCGCGGGCATCCTCGGCTACTCGATGAATACGGGCACGGTCATGGCGGGCAAGGCCCTCTCGCCGCAGCAGCGCTACGACTGGTTCACCAAGTTCGGCATCGGCCAGCCGGTGGACATCGGCCTCCCGGGGGAGGCGCTGGGCGTCCTGCACACCCCTCAGGAATGGGACGGGCGCCAGCAGTACACGATCCTGTTCGGACAGGGCGTGACCCAGTCCACCCTGCAGACGGTGCGGGCGTACCAGGCGATCGCCAACGACGGCGTCATGCTCCAGCCCCGCCTCATCGACGCCTATGTCGACCAGAACGGGCACACCACGTCGCCGCAGACCGCCCCGCCGTCGCAGGTGGTCAGCAAGGACACGGCGCGGCAGGTCCAGCAGATGCTCGAGAGCGACGTGACCGAGGGCGAGGTCAAGCCCGCGGCTATCGACGGCTACCGGGTCGGCGCCAAGACCGGCACCTCGGAGGCCCCCCGGGAGGACGGGGTGCCCGGCTACGACGGTGTGACCTCCTCGCTGATCGGCATGGCGCCGATGGAGGACCCGCGCTACATCGTCGCCGTCGTGATCCAACGGCCCAAGGGCGACATCTTCGGCATCGGCAACGCGGACGTGTTCCGCTCCGTCATGAGCCAGACGCTCCACAAGTACGGCGTTCCGCCGTCCACCGGGACCCCCGCGAAACTGCCCCAGTACGCCAAGTGAGCACGTGAGGCCGGTCCATTCCGGGTGCTGCCCCACGGCGGCGCCCGGAAACGGCGTTATAGAGTTGGAATCCCGATCGATGAAGGTGAACGTGAGCGAGCAGCCCATGCCCACGGGCAGGAGGAGTGCCTCCCCGGGGGGCACACAGCAGGACAGGCAGCCGGCCATCCGCCCGGCACGCGTCGACCCGGTGCCCCTGGCCGAGATCGCCGCGCTCCTCGGCCTCCCCGAGGACGGGCTCGAGGACGCCCCTGCGGTGACCGGCGTGACCCTCGACTCCCGCTCGGTGGTCCCGGGCGACGTCTACTTCGCGCTCCCCGGCGCCTCGCGCCACGGCGCCGACTTCGCCCGCCAGGCAGTCGAGGCCGGCGCGGTGGCCATCGTCACCGACCCTGACGGTGCCCAGCAGCTCGCACTCTCGGAGACCTCGGCCGACGTGCCCGTCCTCGTCGTGGACGCCCCGCGCGCGGCCGTGGGCGGTGCCTCGGCGCTCGTCTACGGCACGCAGCGCGGCGGGGGCGGAGCGGGCGTGGCCCTGCTCGGCGTGACCGGGACGAACGGCAAGACGACCACGACCTACTTCGCCAACGCCCTCCTGCGCGCCCTGGGCCACCGCACCGGGCTCATCGGGACGATTGAGATCTCGGCCGGGGGAGAGCCGATCCCGAGCCGTCTCACCACGCCCGAGTCCCCGGAGGTCCACGCCCTGCTGGCCGTGATGCGCGAGAAGGGCGTGAGCGCCGCCTCCATGGAGGTCTCCTCGCACGCCATCGAGTTCGGCCGCGTCGACGGGGTCCGCTACGACGTCGTCGGCTTCACCAACCTCACCCAGGACCACCTCGACCTCCACGGCACGATGGAGGACTACTACGCGGCGAAGGCGCGGCTCTTCACGCCCGAGCGCGCCGACCGTGCAGTCGTCACGGTCGACGACGCGTGGGGCCGCCGCCTCGCGGCCGAGGCGCCGATCCCGGTCACCACCCTGCGTACCGAGGCCGCCGGCCCCGCGGACGGGACGGACACCGCGGACTGGACCGTGACGGACGCCCGGAGGTCCGGCGTGGGCACCGCCTTCGAGCTGCGCCACGCCGACGGCACCGCTCTGCGGGTGCGCTCGGGGCTGCCCGGCGGGTTCAACGTGGCCAACGCCGCGCTGGCGACGCTCCTCGTCCTCGCCTCCGGAGCCTCGGCCGAGGAGGTCCAGAAGGCCCTCGACACCGACCCCTTCACCGTCGAGGTCCCCGGCCGCATGCAGCTCGTCGGCACGGCCCCTGCCGCGGTCGTGGACTTCGCGCACAATCCGGACGCCCTCGAGCGCGCCCTCGACGCGGTCCGTCCGGAGGGCGCCGGCCGCCTTATCGTCGTCTTCGGCGCCACCGGCCAGCGGGACCAGGGCAAGCGCCCCATCATGGGCGCAGTGGCCACACGCGGCGCCGACGTCGTCGTCGTCACCGACGACGACCCGCACGACGAGGACGCCGGCGCCATCCGGGCCGAGGTCATCGCCGGCGCGCGCGCCGAGGACGCCGGGCAGGGCCTCGGCCGCCGTATCGACGAGGTCGCGCCCCGCGCCGCGGCCATCCGCCACGCGGTCTCGCTCGCCGGAGCGGAGGACGTGATCCTCGTCGCCGGACGCGGGCACGAGTCCTTCCAGGAGGTCAAGGGCGTGAACCTCGCCCTCGACGACCGCCTCGAGCTGCGCGCCGCCCTCGCCGAGCACGGCCGCCCCCTCGTGCAGGACGGGCCGGGATTCCCGTCTGCGGGCGCGGACGCACTAGAGTCCGATGCGCAATGATTGAGTTCACAGCGGCGCAGATCGCCGAGATCACGGGCGGGCGCCTCCTCGCAGACCCCGCCATCGTCCCCACCACCGTCGTGACCGACTCGCGCGAGGCGGCCCCCGGCTCCCTCTACGTGGCCAAGCCCGGCGAGCACGCCGACGGGCATGCCTTCGTCGGTGCGGCCTTCCGCGCCGGCGCGACCCTCGCACTGTGCGAGCGCGAGGTCGCCGATGACGACGGCGCGCCCTACCCGTGCGTCGTCGTGCCCGACGCGGTGCTCGCCATGGGCGCCCTGGCCGCCGCCGCGGTGGCCCGCATCCGCGCGGCCCGCGCCGAGCGCGGCGAGGAGTTCACCGTTGTCGGGATCACCGGGTCGGCCGGCAAGACCACGACCAAGGACCTGCTCGCCGGGATCTTCCGTTCCACCGCCGCCGGCTCGGCGACCCCCGCCGCGACGGTCGCCCCGCAGGGCTCCTACAACGGCGAGGTCGGCGTGCCGCTGACCGTCTTCCGCGCGGACTTCACCACCCGGTACCTCGTCGTCGAGATGGGCGCCACCGGCATCGGCCACATCCGCTACCTCGCCCAGATAGTCCGCCCCGACATCGGGGTCGTGCTGATCGTCGGCACGGCGCACGCGGGCGAGTTCGGCGGCGTTGAGAACATTGCGAAGGCCAAGGGCGAGATGGTCGAGGCCCTCGCTCCCGAGGGAACCGCCGTGATCAACCTCGACGACCCGCGCGTGCGGGCCATGGAGTCCCGCACCCAGGCGAAGCCGGTCTTCTTCACCGCCCACCCCGAGACGGCGGCGGCCTACGCCCAGCGCGGGACCGTGGTCGCGGCCCACGGCGCAACGGTCGACGCCGGGGGCTCCCCGGTGTTCGAGCTCTCCGTGGGCGCCCAGGCGCCCGTCCACGTGGCCAGCCGCCTCATCGGCGCCCACCACACGGGCAACCTGCTCGCGGCGGCCGCCGCGGCCTACGCCGCCGGCGTGCCCGTCGCCGAGATCGCCGAGTCCCTCTCGGCGCAGGGCCCGGGCAGCCGCTGGCGCATGCAGCGCACCGAGCGCGCCGACGGTGTCACCGTCATCAACGATGCCTACAACGCCAACCCCGAGTCCATGCGCGCGGCGCTGCAGACCCTCGCCGACCTCGGTCGCGGCCGGCGCACGTGGGCCGTCCTCGGCGCCATGCTCGAGCTCGGAGACGAGTCGATCGCCGCGCACACCGCCGTCGGCACCCTCGTGGTGCGCCTGAACATCGACCGGCTCGTGGTGGTCGGCCGTGAGGCCCGCCCGCTCTACGTCTCGGCCGTGAACGAGGGCTCGTGGGGCAACGAGACCAGCTTCGTCGAGGACGTCGACGCCGCGTACGCACTGCTCGACGAGGAACTCGCGCCCGGCGACCTCGTCCTGGTCAAGTCCTCCAACGGCGTCGGCCTGGGGGCCCTGGGCGATCGGATAGCATTGCCGCAGCAGCCGGCCACCGCGGACATCCAGGAACGGAGCTGACGTGATCGCACTGCTGATCGGCGGCGGTCTCGCCCTCCTCTTCGGGCTTGTGGGGACCCCGCTCTTCATCCGTCTGCTCGTGCGGCGGGGATACGGCCAGTTCATCCGGGACGACGGCCCCACCACCCACCACACCAAGCGCGGAACGCCGACCATGGGCGGCGCGGTGTTCGTGCTGGCCTCGGTCGTGGCGTACTACCTCACCCACCTCATCACCTGGCTCATGAACCCGGCGGCCACCGGTCCGACGGTGTCTGCGGCCCTGCTCCTGTTCCTCATGGTCGGCATGGGCCTCGTCGGGTTCCTCGACGACTTCATCAAGATCACCAAGCAGCGGAGCCTGGGGCTGAGCGCGCGCGCCAAGCTCATCGGGCAGGGCCTCGTGGGCATCGCGTTCTCCCTCCTGGTCCTGCAGTTCCCGGACCACCGCGGCCTGACCCCGGCGTCCACGCACATCTCGTTCCTGCGGGACATCCCCTGGCTGGACCTGGCCTTCGGCGGCACGGTCCTGGGCGCAATCCTGTTCGTGATCTGGTCCAACCTAATCGTCACCGCCGCGAGCAACGGCGTGAACCTGACCGACGGCCTGGACGGGCTCGCCGCGGGCGCCTCGATCATGGTCTTCGGCGCGTACACGATCATGGGGATCTGGCAGAGCAACCAGGCCTGCGGCTCGGCCCGGGTCATCGGGTCCGTGTGCTACGGGACCCGCGACCCGCTCGACCTCGCGCTGCTCGCCGCCATCATGAGCGCGGCCCTGGTCGGATTCCTGTGGTGGAACACGTCGCCGGCCAAGATCTTCATGGGGGACACGGGCTCGCTCGCGATCGGCGCCGCGGTCGCCGGCTTCGCGATCCTCACCCGCACCGAGCTGCTCCTGATCATCATCGGCGGCCTGTTCATGCTCATCACGCTCTCGGTCATCCTGCAGGTGGGCTACTTCAAGGCCACCAAGGGCAAGCGGCTGTTCAAGATGGCACCGCTGCAGCACCACTTCGAGCTCAAGGGCTGGGCCGAGGTGACCGTGGTGGTCAGGTTCTGGATCCTCGCCGGGCTCTGCGTCGCAGGTGGCCTGGCTGTCTTCTACGCAGAGTGGGTGGCTGGACTGTGACATCGTTCTCGAACTCGACCCCTGCCGCCCAGCGGCTCGCCTCCCTCACGTCATGGGACGCCGACTGGTCCGGGCTGCGCGTCGTGGTGGCCGGCATCGGCGTCTCGGGCTTCGCCGCCGCGGACACCCTCATCGAGCTGGGTGCGCGCGTCGTCGTCGTCGACGCCTCCGTGACCGAGCGGGCGGAGGCCCAGGCGGACACGCTGCGCATCGTGGGCGCCGAGGACGTCCTGCTGGGGCCGGACGCCGTGGCACGCCTTCCGAAGGTCGACGGCGAGTGGCCCGAGCTCGTGGTGACGTCGCCGGGCTGGCGGCCGGACCAGGCGATGCTCGCCGAGGCGGAGCGCAGGGACATCCCGGTGTGGGGCGACGTCGAGCTCGCCTGGCGCGTGCGCACCCGTCGGGGCAAGAAGACGGCGGACTGGCTCGCGATCACCGGCACGAACGGCAAGACGACCACGGTGGGCATGACGGAGTCGATGCTGCGCGCGGCGGGCCTGACCGCCGTCGCAGTCGGCAATGTCGGCACCCCGATCCTCGATGCCATCCGGGAGCCGGTCGAGTACGACGTCTTCGCCGTGGAGCTCTCGAGCTTCCAGCTGCACTGGGCCAGCTCCCTCTCGCCGGTGGCCTCCGTGGTCCTGAACGTGGCCGAGGACCATGTCGACTGGCACGGCTCCTACGAGGCATACCTCGCCGACAAGGCGAAGGTCTACGAGAAAACGCAGAAGGCCTGCATCTACAACGCCGAGCAGATCGAGACCGAGCGCATGGTCGAGGAGGCCGACGTCGTCGAGGGGTGCCGGGCTGTCGGCTTCACGACTCGCACGCCCGCCGCGAGCATGCTCGGCGTCGTCGAGGGCCTGCTCGTCGACCGGGCCTTCATCGAGGAACGCCGCGACCACGCCGCCGAGCTGGGCTCGCTCACGGACCTCGGGCCCGTCGCGCCCAGGCACATGGTGGCCAATGCCCTCGCCGCCGCGGCCCTCGTGCGCGCCTACGGGGTGGAGCCCGCAGCGGTGAAGGCCGGCCTGCAGGCCTACCTCCCCGGCGACCACCGGATCCAGCCCGTCGCAGACATCGGCGGCGTGGCCTGGGTCAACGACTCCAAGGCCACCAATCCGCACGCCGCGGCGGCCTCGCTGTCCGCGTTCGAGCACGTGGTGTGGATCGCCGGCGGCCTGGCCAAGGGTGTGGCGTACGACCAGCTCGTCGCCGATCAGGCTTCCCGGCTGCGCGGCGTGGTGCTGATCGGGCGCGACAGCTCCGAGCTCGCCGGCGCCCTCGCGCGACACGCACAGAATGTCCCCGTGTACCGCGTCGACCCGGGCCAGACTGGTGGAGACCAGTCCGCCGGCGCCGCCGTGGCGGGGAGCGACGTGATGGCCTCGGCCGTACGGCTCGCCGCCGAGCACGCGGAACCGGGCGACACAGTGCTGATGGCGCCCGCCGCGGCATCCATGGACCAGTTCGACTCGTACGCCCACCGCGGGACGGCCTTCGTCGAGGCGGTGCACGCACTCGCCCGGGACGAGGCCGGATCCGGCAGGGACCGGGGAGAGACGACCGAGGAGTAGCAGATGGCGAGCCCAGCCCAGGAGCAGCGGACCCCCGCACGGTTCCTGCGAGCACCCCTCGCCCTCTGGCAGCGGATCGCCCGGCCGGACTCGGCCAGCAGCGGCACGAGCTACTTCCTCATCCTCGGCGCCACCCTCGCGCTGACGGCGATCGGCATCATGATGGTGCTCTCGGCCTCGAGCGTCGAGAGCATCGCGGCGGGGGAGAGCCCCTACACGGCGGCGCTGAAGCAGGCGCTGTTCGGCCTCGTGGGCCTCGTCGGGATGTTCGTCCTCTCCCGCATCAACGTGCGGTGGCTCAAGCGGCTCGCCTGGCCGGGCATCGGCGCGACCATCGTGCTGCTCGTGCTGGTCCAGCTCATCGGCCGCCGCGTGCTCGGAAACCGCAACTGGATCGACATCGCCGGCTTCAGCCTCCAGCCCTCCGAGTTCGCCAAGCTCCTGCTCGCCCTCTGGATGGCCACGATCCTGAACAAGAAGGCGGACCTGCTCGACCACTGGGGCCACGCGCTCGTCCCGGTCGTCCCCGCGGGCCTCGGCGTCGCCGCCCTCGTCATCTGGGGCCACGACCTCGGTACGACGCTCGTGATCCTGCTGGTGGTGGTCGCGGCCCTCTTCTACGCCGGGGTGCCCACCAAGCTCTTCGTGACCTCCGGGGTCGTGCTGGCCGTCGGTGCGATCGGCTTCGCCGTCACAAGCCCCAACCGCATGTGCCGCATCTACAACTGGGTCGGGCAGGAGCCCGACTTCTGCAAGGCGGACGGCGGCGACTTCGGCTACCAGGTGCAGAACGGCCTCCAGGGCCTCGCCTCGGGCGGCTGGCTCGGTGTCGGCCTCGGACAGAGCCGGCAGAAGTACAGCTGGATTCCCGAGGCGCACAACGACTTCATCTTTGCGGTGCTCGGCGAGGAGCTCGGGCTCTTCGGCACCCTCCTCGTCCTTGCCCTCTTCGCCGTCCTCGCGGTCGCCGTCTTCCGCGTCGTCTCCCGCCAGAAGGAGCTGTTCCCACGGATCCTCGGCGGCACGATCATGGCGTGGATCCTCGGCCAGGCCGCGGTCAACATGGCCATGGTCACGGGGATCGCCCCCGTGATCGGTGTCCCGCTGCCGTTCATCTCCTCGGGCGGTTCGGCCCTCGTGAGCTGCCTCTGCGCGATCGGCGTAGTGTTGTCCCTGGCCCGCGAGGACATGCGCCCCGTGCGGGCCCGGAGGCCCCGCCGTACCGCCGTACGGAACGGCGGCGCGGTGTCCGCGGCCGCCGCCACCCGGCGTCCGGCCCCGAAGCCGGCCAAGGTCCCCGCCGCGGCAGGGAGGGCGACGGCGAAGCGGACGGCCCCGCCGCAGGCTCCCCGGCCCGCACCGGCACGCGGCACCACGGCGCAGCACCAGACCCAGCGGAAGGCCAGCACCTAGTCATGCCCCATGAGGATCCCTCCGGGACCCCCGTCCCCGCGTCGGGACCGTCCGTCGTGCTCGCCGGCGGCGGAACCGCCGGACACGTCAGCCCCCTCCTGGCGATCGCGCGGGCGGTCGTCGAAGCCGCTCCCGCGGCGAAGGTCCTGGCCGTCGGCACGGCGGCGGGCATGGAGAGCCGGATCGTCCCCGACGCGGGCTTCGAGCTTGCCGTGATAGACCGGGTGCCCTTCCCGCGCCGGCCGAGCGCCGACCTCCTCCGTCTCCCCGGACGGTTCGCCCGGGCCGTGCGCCAGTCCGAGGCCATCCTGCGCGGAGCGGGCGCCGACGTCCTCGTCGGCGTCGGCGGCTACGTGTGCACACCGATGTACCTCGCGGCGCGCCGCCTCGGCGTTCCCATCGTCGTGCACGAGGCGAATACGCGGGCGGGGCTGGCCAACCGCGTCGGCGCCCTGCTCACGCACCGCGTGGGCAAGGCGTTCCCCGACACCCGCCTGCGCCACGCGCGCACCGTGGGCATGCCGATGCGCCGGGAGGTCTCGGGGCTGGACCGCGCCGCCGCCCGGGCGTCCGCCCGCGCTGATCTGGGCCTCGACCCCGCCAGGACCACGCTCGTGGTCACGGGCGGGTCGCTCGGCGCGGCGAGCCTGAACCGGACAGTGGCCGCCTCCCTCGAGGCGCTGGACCGTGCCGGGGTGCAGACGCTGCACATCACCGGCCGCGGCAAGGCCGTCACCGATGCCTCGGGCGCCCCGCTCAGCGCCCCGGGCTACCACCAGGTCGAGTTCGTCGACGCCATGGAGGCCGCGTACGCCGCGGCGGACCTGATCGTGTGCCGGTCCGGCGCCGGCACCGTCTGCGAGGTCGCCGCGGTGGGGCTCCCGGCAGTCTTCGTCCCGCTGCCCATCGGCAACGGCGAGCAGGCCCTCAACGCCCGCGGCCTCGTCGGAGCAGGGGCCGCGCTCCTGGTCAAGGACGCCGAATTCACCCCCGAGTGGCTGGCGCGCGAGGTCCTGCCCCTCCTGGCCGATCCCGCACGGCGCGCCGACATGTCCCTCCGGGCCGCGCGGCTCGGGATCCGGGACGCGGACAGGACCATGGCCGCGATGGTGCTCGAAGCCGCCGCGGCACTGCAGGAAGGAGCGCACGCATGAGCGCTGCGGAGCAGACTGTACCGGAGCTCGGGTCGCTGGGCCGGGTCCACTTCGTGGGCATCGGCGGCGTCGGCATGTCCGCCGTCGCCCGCGTGATGCTCGGACGCGGGGTCGCCGTCAGCGGCTCGGACGCGAAGGACCTGCCCGTCATGGGCGACCTCGCCGCGCTCGGCGCGCGGGTCGCCGTCGGCTACGACGCAGGGAACCTGGGGGACGCGGACACGGTCGTGCGGGGGTCGGCGATCCGGCCCGACAACCCCGAGCTCGTCGAGGCCGCCGCCCGGGGGCTGCGCGTGCTGCACCGCTCCGAGGCGCTCGCCTCCGCCATGGGCTCGGACCGGGTCATCGCCATCGCCGGCACCCACGGGAAGACCACGACCACCTCGATGGCCACCTGGATGCTCCGCGGCGCCGGGCTCGACCCGAGCTTCGCGATCGGGGCCAACGTCCCCGCCCTCGGCGTCAACGGGGCGGCCGGCCGGGACGCTGTCTTCGTGGCCGAGGCCGACGAATCGGACGAGTCCTTCCTCAACTACCGGCCCGTGACCGAGATCATCACCAACGTCGAGGCCGACCACCTCGACCACTACGGCACGGCCGAGGCCGTCCACGCCGCCTTCGACTCCTTCGCCGCCCTCGTGCCCGCCCATGGGCTCGTCCTGGCCTGCGCGGACGACGCGGGCGCCCGCTCCGTCGCGGAGCGGCTGCGGGCCCGCGAGGGCGCTCCCCGGGTGCTCCTCTACGGCACGGGCGAGGACGCCGACGTGCGGCTGTCCTTCGACCCCGCAGGATCCGAGGTCCGCTGGGGCGGCCAGGTGCACCCGCTGCCCCTGCGCGTCCCCGGACTCCACAACGCGCTCAACGCGACCGGCGCCTTCGCCGCCGCCGTCGACGCGGGCGCCGACCCGGCCCTGGCCTCGGCGTCGCTCGCCGACTTCGCCGGCGCGGCACGGCGCTTCGAGCTCAAGGGGGAGGCCGGGGGAGTGCGGGTCTTCGACGACTACGCCCATCACCCCACCGAGGTGCGCGCGGCCCTGGCCGCCGCCCGGGCGGTGGCCGGCGGCCACCGCGTCCACGTGCTCTTCCAGCCGCACCTGTTCTCCCGCACCCGCGAGTTCGGAGCGCAGTTCGCCGAGGCGCTCTCCGCTGCGGACACGGTGCGGGTCCTGGACATCTACCCGGCCCGGGAGGACCCGGTCCCCGGCGTCACGAGCGAGCTCGTCACCGTGGGCCTGCCGGCGGGCGCGTACGCCCCCGACACCGCGGCAGCGGTCGCCGAGCTCGCCGCGGCCGCGGCGCCGGGGGACATCGTGCTCACCGTGGGCGCGGGGGACGTCACGGCCCAGGGCCAGGCGCTCCTCGCGGCCCTCGCCGCGCGCGCCCGCCCCTCCGTGCCCGAGGCGCGCCATGGCTCCTAGCGGACGCGTCCCGCGGGTCCCGCGCGTCCCGGGGCGGGAGGACGCCGGCGGCGGCCGCCCCCGCGGCGCCCCGCAGGTGCCCTCCCAGGAGCGCCCGGCTCCTGGCGCCTCGCCGGGCACCGCGCACGACGCCGGTCCCTCGCCGTCGTCGGCACGGGTCACCGTCCGCAGCGGGCCGAAGGTCACCCTGCTCGGCTCGGCCGAACCGAGCCCGGTCGCAGACAGCGGCGCGGGCCGGGACGCAGCACCTGCGCCGCAGGAAGCGGCGGCGCCCGCCGGGAAGGCCGCTGGCGCGGAACAGAAGGCGGCGAGCTCCCGGAAGCGCCCCCGGCCCAAGCTCTCCGACCTGCCCCAGCTCGCCGATCTGCGCCGCACCAAGGGCACCGACGGCCCGCAGGACGAGTCCGCAGATGTCCTCGCCTTCCCGGAGCCGCCGCGGAGGCGGCGCCGGCGGCGGCTCCTGCTCGGCACCGCGATCGCCGCAGCGCTCGTCGCAGGCCTGTTCGCCGTGCTGCTGTTCACCCCGCTCGTCGCGGTCCGCACGATCACCGTCCAGGGGACGCACCTGCTCACCGTGCAGCAGGTTGAGGACGCGCTCGGGCCGGTCCGCGGGAAGCCCCTCGCGACCGTGGGCACGGACGAGGTGGGCCGGCTGCTCGGCCAGTTCGTCCAAGTGAAGTCCGTGCGCGCCCGCGCCGTTCCTCCCGAGACCCTCGTGGTCGAGGTCACCGAACGGGTGCCGGTGGCCCTCGTCAAGCAGGGCCAGAAGCTCCTCGTCGTCGACGGCGACGGGGTGGTCCTGGGCGAGGCGCGGGACACCTCCCAGTACTCCGTGCCGGTCATCGACGGCTCGGCAATGCCGATGGGCCAGGCCGTGTTCAGGGCGGTGACGGCGGTCCTCGCCGCGCTGCCGGCCGACGTGCTGGCGCAGCTCGCGACGGCGTCGGCGCAGTCCCCCGACTCGGTCCAGCTCAAGCTCGCGGACGGCCGGAGCGTCGTGTGGGGCAACGCGGACGACCGGGAGCTCAAGGCGAAGGTGCTCGCCGCCCTCATGAAGGCGAGCCCGCAGAAGGGCCAGGCGCCGGCTCAGGTCTTCGACGTGAGCACCCCGCGCCATCCGGTGACACGATGACGGATCCGATGGCCGGGCGCCCCCGGCACGTGTGGCACAGTGGAATGGGTCAGATGGACCGGCGTCCGCGAGGACGTGGCGCGACACGCCAAGGCGGTCGTTGCACGCCCTCAGGCGGCCCCCTACCGTCTTCCTAAGAGCTACTTGACATAACTATAACCTTCAAGTTGAGGGTTAAGGTTGTGGACTCCGGGCTTCTTGCAGAACCAGCAGGCTTTCGAACAAGGGACACTCAACGTGGCAGCACCGCAGAACTACTTGGCCGTCATCAAGGTCGTCGGCATTGGCGGCGGTGGCGTGAACGCAGTCAACCGCATGATCGAAGTCGGTCTGCGAGGCGTGGAATTCATCGCCATCAACACGGACGCCCAGGCGCTGCTGATGAGTGACGCGGACGTCAAGCTGGACGTCGGCCGCGAGCTCACCCGCGGGCTCGGCGCCGGCGCCAACCCCGAGGTCGGCCGCCAGGCCGCCGAGGACCACGCGGACGAGATCGAGGAGGTCCTCCGCGGGGCTGACATGGTCTTCGTCACGGCGGGCGAGGGCGGCGGCACCGGCACCGGCGGCGCACCCGTCGTGGCCCGGATCGCGCGCAGCCTCGGCGCGCTGACCATCGGCGTCGTCACCCGGCCCTTCACGTTCGAGGGCCGCCGCCGCGCCACGAGCGCCGAGAACGGCATCGAGGCCCTGCGCGACGAGGTCGACACCCTCATCGTCATCCCCAACGACCGCCTGCTCTCCATCAGCGACCGCAACGTCTCCGTCCTCGACGCCTTCCGCTCTGCCGACCAGGTGCTGCTCTCCGGTGTCCAGGGCATCACTGACCTCATCACGACTCCCGGCCTGATCAACCTCGACTTCGCCGACGTGAAGTCGGTCATGCAGGGCGCTGGTTCCGCCCTCATGGGCATCGGCTCGGCCCGCGGCGAGGACCGTGCGGTCAAGGCCGCCGAGCTCGCCATCGCCTCGCCCCTGCTCGAGGCCTCCATCGACGGCGCCCACGGCGTCCTGCTCTCGATCCAGGGCGGCAGCGACCTGGGCCTGTTCGAGATCAACGAGGCCGCCCGCCTCGTCCAGGAGGTCGCCCACCCGGAGGCGAACATCATCTTCGGCGCCGTGATCGACGATGCGCTCGGCGACGAGGCCCGCGTCACGGTCATCGCCGCCGGGTTCGACGACGTCCGCGCGACCTCGCCGTCGCTCGAGGACACCAAGGCGGCCGCTGCGCAGGCCTCTGCCGCTCCGTCCGTCCCGGCGGCGCCCGCGGGCCACACCGGTGCATCGCAGCCCTCCGTCCCGCCGCGTCCGAGCCAGCCCGCGCCCGCCCACGCCGGCCTGAGCCAGTGGAGCCAGAGCCGTCCGGGGATGCCCACCGACGGCGGGTTCGACGTCGAGCTCCCTGCCGTCGTCGAGCCCGACCTCTCGGGCAACCGCAACGACGATCTCGACGTGCCCGACTTCCTCAAGTGAACCGCGGCGCTGCTTCGGCCGCGCCGGCCGAAGGCCCCTTCTGGTGGCGCCGGGACGTGCGTCCCGGCGTCACCGTCGCGTTCACGCATGCCGGGGCGGGGAACCTCGCCTTCCACGTCGGCGGCGATGACGACGGCGTGCGCCGCCACCGCGACGCCCTCGCCGCCGCAGCGGGGGTCCCGTCCTTCCAGTACATGAGCCAGGTCCACGGGTCCGAGACCGTGTGGGCCGGCGAGGAGCCCGCACCCACCGCGGACGCGCTCCTCTCGCGCGGGGACCCCCTCGCCGTCATGGTGGCCGACTGCGTCCCCGTGGTCCTCGTGGGCGAGTTCGACGACGGGCGCCCCGCCCTCGCGGCCGTCCACGCGGGCCGTCCCGGCCTCGTGGCCGGTGTGGTGCCCGAGGCCGTCGCCCGGCTGCGGGAGGCCGGCGCGCGCGGGCTCGAGGCCTGGCTCGGACCCAGCATCTGCGGCCGGTGCTACGAGGTCCCCGCGCAGATGCGCGACGAGGTCGAGGCCGCGGTGCCCGGGACGGCGACCGCCACCAGCTGGGGCACCCCCGCCCTCGACCTGCCCGCCGGGGTACGCGACCAGCTCGCCCGGGCCGACGTCGCCGTCCACCGCGAGGCGGAGGCGTGCACGTACGAGCACGAGGAACTCTTCTCCCACCGGCGCGCCCCCGGCGTCGGGCGCATCGCCGGCCTCGTCTGGACCCATGCCTGAGCAGGGGGAGCGCCGCGAGGAGCTCGCTGCCCGGCTGGCACGGGTCCGCGGCCGCATCCGTGCCGCCTGCGACGCGGCCGGCCGGACCGAGGAGCCGCGGCTCATCGTCGTCACCAAGTTCCACCCCGCCTCCGACGTGCGCCTCCTCGCCGAGCTCGGGGTGACCGATGTGGGCGAGAACAGGGACCAGGAGGCCGCGGCCAAGGCCGCAGGCCTCGCCGGCCTCGGCCTGCGCTGGCACTTCATCGGCCAGCTGCAGACCAACAAGGCCAAGAGCGTGGTCCGCTATGCGGACGCCGTCCACTCCGTGGACCGCCCCCAGCTCGTGGCCGCCCTCTCGAAGGCGGTCGTCGCTGCGGGGCGCGAGGATCCGCTCGCCTGCCTCATCCAGGTGAACCTCGACCCGGCGGCCGCGGGACGCGGGGGAGCGGCCCCTGCAGATGTCCCGGAGCTTGCCGCACTCATCGACGGCGCGCCGGGGCTCCGCCTCGCCGGCGTCATGGCGGTCGCTCCGCTCGGGGCGGACCCGGCTGAGGCGTTCGCCACACTCGCGGACGTCGCGGGAGGGCTGAGGCAGCGCTACCCGGACGCGACGATGGTCTCTGCGGGCATGAGCCAGGACCTCGAGGCGGCCGTGGCCGCGGGTGCGACACACCTCAGGATTGGCACCGATGTCCTCGGCCCCCGGCCGCCGGTGGGGTAGCTTCGTCACTGTCGGGTCCTTCTGGGCCGAGTGGCCCGACTTTGGCGTTTGCACCCAGAGCGGCCCGAGGACAGGAGTCGAGCATGGCTGGCGCTCTGCGCAAGACGATGATCTACCTCGGCCTGGCGGACGGCGAAGAGCAGTTCGAGACCGAGGCCCATGACGCACGGACGGAAGAGGAACAGCCAGTGCACACTGAGCGCGAGGACCGCCGCACGGCGTTGGCCACCCGCGAGGCGACTCCGGCCGAGGTCGAGGAGTATCGTGCTCCCGTGACTCCCATCAAGCGCGCCGCCGCCGTGCGCGAAGACGGCGGCCTCCGCCAGATCACCACCGTGCACCCGCGCTCGTACAACGACGCCAAGGTCATCGGCGAGAGCTTCCGCGAGGGCATCCCGGTCATCATGAACGTGACGGACATGGGCGAGGCAGACGCCAAGCGGCTCGTCGACTTCTCCGCCGGCCTCGTGTTCGGACTCCACGGCAGCATCGAGCGCGTCACCAACAAGGTGTTCCTGCTCTCGCCGTCGACCATCGAGGTCCTCGGTGAGGACAAGAAGGTCGCGGACAACCAGGCCTCGTTCTTCAACCAGAGCTGATCCACGCATCGCCATGGGCTTCCTGTTCGCCATCCTGTACCTTGTGCTGGAGCTGTTCTTCATCGCGCTCGTCGCCCGGCTCGTGTTCGACTGGGTGCAGTCGTTCGCCCGGTCCTGGCGGCCGCGCGGGGCGGCGCTCGTCGCGGCCAGCGCCGTGTACACGGTGACGGACCCGCCGATGAAGCTCTCGCGGCGATGGTTCCGGCCCCTGCGGCTCGGGGCGATGAGCCTGGACCTGGCGTTCATCGTCCTCGTCATCGCGGTGGTGATCGCGATGTCGATCGTGGCGGGCCTCGCCTAGGGGCGCCCAGCGCCCCCCGGCTCGTGCCCGCCGCTGCTGCGCGGTGGCGTGCCGAGCACCCACCAGCAAATTCAAGATACGGTAGTCGTGGTGGCGGATGCTGCCTGACCGATTAGACCAATGAGGTGAGCAGATGGCTCTGACGCCAGAAGACGTTGTCAACAAGCGGTTCCAGCCGACCAAGTTCCGCGAAGGCTACGATCAGGACGAAGTCGACGACTTCCTTGATGAGATCGTCATCGAGCTTCGCCGCCTCAACCAGGAGAACGACGAGCTCCGCAAGAAGGTCGCCGAGCTCTCCGGCAAGCAGGGCGCGGCTCCGCAGGCCGCCGAGAAGCCCGCGCCGGCCGAGGTGCGCGAGGAGCCCAAGCCCGAGCCTGCCAAGGAGGTCGCCCCGGCCCCCGCCGCGCCGGCACCGCAGGCCCCGGCTCCCTCCGGGGACGGCCGCACGGCCGTCGCCGAATCTGCTGCAGGCCTTCTCGCCATGGCGCAGCAGATGCACGACAAGCACGTGCAGGACGGCCTCGACCAGCGGGACAAGATCATCGCCGAGGCCCAGATCGAGGCCAGCAGCCTCGTGAACGACGCCCAGGAGAAGTCCCGCAAGACCCTCGGGGCCCTCGAGCAGCAGCGCTCGGTGCTCGAGCGCAAGGTCGAGCAGCTCCGTGGCTTCGAGCGCGACTACCGCTCCCGGCTCAAGGCCTACATCGAGGGCCAGCTGCGCGACCTCGAGTCGCGCGGCTCGGTCGCCACGGCTGAGATCTCGGACAGCGCCGAGGTCTGATCCACCGCGTGAGCCATCGAGGCCGGCGGCCGCCTTCGGCGGGCGCCGGCTTCGCGCTGCCATCGGAAAGAAGCATGGACACTACTGAAGACGCTCCCGCCGTCCCGCTCCGGCGGCGACGGCGCGCCGTCGTGCTCCTGGCACTCATCGCGGCCCTTGCCTACACGGGCGACCAGCTCACCAAACTGTGGGTGACGAGCACGATGGTCGAGGGCCAGCGCATCCCCGTCCTCCCGCCGCTGCTGCAGTGGTACTACATCCGCAACTCGGGAGCGGCCTTCTCGATCGGCGAGGGCGTCACCTGGCTGTTCACGATCATCATGACCGTCGTCGCCGTCGGGATCATCGTCTACACCCGCAGGGTCCGCTCGCTGTGGTGGGGCACCGCGCTCGGGCTCGTCCTGGGAGGGGCGCTGGGCAACCTCACCGACCGCCTGTTCCGCGAGCCCTCCTTCGGGATGGGCCACGTGGTCGACTTCATCTCGTTGCCGCACTTCGCCATCTTCAACGTGGCGGACTCCGCGGTGGTGTGCGGGGTCGTGCTGGTCTGCCTGCTCACGCTCACGGGCCTCTCGCCCGACGGCACGCGCCAGCGCTCCGGCAAGGGCCCCGAAACGGGTGCCGAGGGAACGGCAGCCGGCGAAGGAGCGGAGCCGGACCGTGGCTGAGCTCCTCGTGGTCCCCGAGGAGCTCGCGGGCGGCCGTGCCGATGCCGTGCTCGCCGCGCTCCTTGGCGTCTCGCGGTCCACGGCCGCCTCGCTCCTGGCCGGCGGACACGTCCTCTCGTCCGGCAGGCCCGTGGCCAAGTCGGCGAAGGTGGGCGTGGGCGAGGAACTCCTCGTCGAACGGCCCGAGACCCGGGATCCTCTGGAAGTGGTGGTGGAGAAGGTGGACGGACTCGAGATCCTCATCGACGACGAGGACTTCGTGGTCGTGGACAAGCCGGTGGGCGTCGCCGCGCACCCGTCGCCCGGCTGGGTGGGCCCGACCGTGGTCGGAGGCCTCGCCGGCGCCGGCTACAGGATCTCGACCTCGGGCGCGCCCGAGCGCGCCGGGATCGTGCACCGGCTCGACGTGGGCACCTCAGGGGCCATGGTGGTGGCCAAGACCGAGCTCGCGTACACCGCGCTCAAGCAGGCGTTCAAGGACCGCACCGTGGAGAAGGTGTACCACGCGGTGGTCCAGGGCATCCCCGATCCCCTCGAGGGCACCATCGATGCGCCCATCGGCCGCCACCCGGGGTACGACTGGCGCTTCGCGGTCATCGAGGACGGCCGCCCGTCGGTGACCCACTACGAGGTGATCGAGGCGTTCGGGCGGGCCAGCCTCGTCGAGGTCCACCTCGAGACCGGCCGCACGCACCAGATCCGCGTGCACTTCTCGGCGCTCCACCATCCCTGCGCCGGCGACCTGACCTACGGCGCGGACCCCCGGCTCGCCGCCGACCTCGGCCTCACGCGCCAGTGGCTGCACGCCTACCGGCTCGCGTTCGCGCACCCGAGGACCGGCGAGCGCGTCGAGGCCGTGAGCCCGTATCCCGCGGACCTGCAGTACGCGGTCGACGTCCTGCGCGAGGGCCGCGTCTGAGCTGACGCCCGGCGCACGGCGAGGGCCGGGCGCGGGCGCGGAGACCGCCGTCGTGCCTCCGCCGGGGCGCCCCTGGCGACGCCTAGACTGGACCGGTGACTTCCAGCGGTTCGTTCGTCCACCTCCACAACCACACCGAGTACTCGATGCTCGACGGCGCGGCTCGGCTCGGGGACCTGTTCAGCCACGCCGAGGAGCTCGGCATGAACGCGCTCGCCACGACGGACCACGGGTTCGTGTTCGGCGCGTTCGACTTCTGGAAGAAGGCCACGGACGCCGGGATCAAGCCGGTCATCGGGGTCGAGGCGTACCTGACTCCCGGCACGGCCCGGCAGGACAAGACCCGTGTGCGGTGGGGCGAGGGCGGCCGCGACGACGTGTCCGGCGCCGGTGCGTACACGCACATGACGATGTGGGCCGAGGACACGCAGGGGATGCACAACCTGTTCCGCATGTCCTCGCTCGCCTCCCTCGAGGGCTACCTCTACAAGCCCCGCATGGACCGCGAGCTCCTGCAGACCTACGGCAAGGGCATCATCGCGACCACCGGGTGCCCGTCCGGCGAGGTCCAGACGAAGCTGCGGCTCGGCCTCTACAAGGAGGCCCGCGAGGCCGCCTCGGAGTTCCGGGACATCTTCGGCGCGGACAACTTCTTCTGCGAGGTCATGGACCATGGCCTCGACATCGAGCGCAACGTCCAGGCGGAGCTGTACCGGCTGGCCAAGGACCTCGGGCTGCCGCTCGTGGCCACCAACGACCTGCACTACACCCACGCCGAGGACGCCTCGAGCCACGCCGCACTCCTGTGCGTCCAGTCGGGCTCGACCCTCGCGGACCCCAAGCGCTTCAAGTTCGACGCGGACGAGTTCTACCTCAAGTCCCCGGACGAGATGCGCGCGATCTTCGGCGACCACCCCGAGGCCTGCGACAACACGCTGCTCATCGCCGAGCGGTGCAACGTCGAGTTCAACACCAAGGCCAGCTACATGCCCCGCTTCCCCTGCCCCGAGGGGGAGAACGAGGAGTCCTGGTTCGTCAAGGAGGTCGAGCGCGGCCTCCACTACCGCTTCCCCCAGGGCATCCCGGACGCGGTGCGCAAGCAGGCCGAGTACGAGATCGGCATCATCACCCAGATGGGCTTCCCGGGCTACTTCCTCGTCGTCGCGGACTTCATCAACTGGGCCAAGGACAACGGCATCCGCGTCGGCCCGGGCCGCGGCTCGGGTGCGGGCTCGATGGCCGCCTACGCGATGCGCATCACCGACCTCAACCCGCTGGACCACGGTCTGATCTTCGAGCGCTTCCTCAACCCGGACCGCGTCTCGATGCCCGACTTCGACGTCGACTTCGACGACCGCCGCCGCTCGGAGGTCATCAAGTACGTCACCGAGAAGTACGGCGACGACCGCGTGGCGATGATCGTCACGTACGGGACGATCAAGGCGAAGCAGGCCCTCAAGGACTCCTCCCGCGTGCTCGGGTACCCGTTCTCCGTGGGGGAGCGGCTCACCAAGGCCATGCCGCCGGACGTCATGGGCAAGGGCATGCCGCTCGCAGACATCCACAACCCCGAGGCCAAGCGCTACGGCGAGGCCGAGGAGATGCGCGAGCTGCTGCGCACCGACGCGGACGCGCAGCGCGTCTTCGAGACGGCCACGGGCCTCGAGGGGCTGAAGCGCCAGTGGGGCGTCCATGCCGCCGGCGTCATCATGTCCTCGCACCCGCTGATCGACATCGTGCCGATCATGCGCCGCGAGCAGGACGGCCAGGTCATCACCCAGTTCGACTACCCGACCTGCGAGGGCCTGGGCCTGATCAAGATGGACTTCCTCGGCCTGAGGAACCTGACGATCATCACGGACGCCCTGGACAACATCAAGCTCAACCAGGGCATCGACCTCGACCTCGAACGGCTCGAGCTCGACGACGCCGCCTCCTACGAGCTCCTCGCCCGCGGCGACACGCTCGGGGTGTTCCAGCTCGACGGCGGCCCCATGCGCTCGCTCCTGAAGCTCATGCGCCCGGACAACTTCGAGGACATCTCCGCCGTCCTCGCGCTCTACCGGCCCGGCCCCATGGGCGCCAACGCCCACACCAACTACGCGCTGCGCAAGAACGGGCTACAGGAGATCACCCCGATCCATCCCGAGCTCGAGGAGCCACTGCGGGAGATCCTGGACACGACCTTCGGCCTGATCGTCTATCAGGAGCAGGTCATGGCGATCGCGCAGAAGGTCGCCGGCTACTCGCTCGGACAGGCGGACATCCTCCGCCGCGCCATGGGCAAGAAGAAGAAGTCCGAGCTGGACAAGCAGTTCGCGGGATTCTCAGGGGGCATGACGGAGCGCGGCTACTCCGACGCCGCGGTCAAGGCCCTCTGGGACATCCTCCTGCCGTTCTCGGACTATGCGTTCAACAAGGCCCACTCGGCCGCGTACGGAGTCGTCTCCTACTGGACGGCGTACCTCAAGGCGCACTACCCGGCGGAGTACATGGCGGCGCTGCTGACGAGCGTCGGCGACGACAAGGACAAGTGCGCCATGTACCTGAACGAGTGCCGCCACATGGGCATCACCGTGCTGCCGCCCGATGTGAACGAGTCCGCCCTGAACTTCACCCCGGTGGGCAAGGACATCCGCTTCGGCATGGGCGCCATCCGCAACGTCGGCGCGAACGTGGTCCACTCGATGGTCGCCGCGCGGGAGGAGAAGGGCGCCTTCACGGGGTTCTCGGACTTCCTCACCAAGGTCCCCGCCGTGGTGTGCAACAAGCGCACCATCGAATCCCTCGTCAAGGCCGGCGCGTTCGACTCGCTCGGCCACCCCCGCCGCTCCCTCGCGATGATCCACGAGGAGGCGGTGGACGCCGTCATCACCCTCAAGCGCAACGAGGCGAACAACCAGTTCGACCTCTTCAGCGCCTTCGGCGACGCCGAGGGCGGGGGTGCGGCGGGCCTCGCCGTCGAGATCCCCGACCTGCCGGAGTGGGAGAAGAAGGACAAGCTCGCCTTCGAGCGCGACATGCTCGGCCTCTACGTCTCCGACCACCCGCTCCAGGGGCTCGAGGGCGTGCTCGCGCAGCACGCCGAGACCGGCATCAGCGCGCTCATCGCGGACGAGGGCCCGGCGGACGGGTCGATCGTGACGATCGCGGGCATGATCACCTCCCTGTCCCGCCGCATCGCCAAGGCCAGCGGCAACGCCTACGCCCGCGCCGAGGTCGAGGACCTCGGGGCGTCGATCGAGGTCATGTTCTTCGGACAGGTCTACGGGCCGATCTCCGCGATCCTCGCCGAGGACCTCATCGTCGTGGTCAAGGGCAGGCTGCAGCGGCGGGACGACGGCAACGTGACGCTCAACGCCATGGAGCTCACCGTCCCGGACCTCTCGGACGCCGCCGGCGGCCCCGTGGTCATCAGCATGCCCACCCACAAGGCGACCGAACGGGTGGTGACGCAGCTCGGGGACGTCCTCAAGACGCATCCGGGCCACAACGAGGTCCAGCTCAGGCTCCAGGGGACGCGGAGCATCGAGGTGATGCGCCTCGGCGTGCACCTGCGGGTGAACCCGAACCCCGCGCTGTTCGGAGACCTCAAGGTCCTCCTCGGCCCGGCGTGCCTCGATGCCTGAGGCACCCCGGATGCCCGAAGCCCCCCAGACGCCGGAAGGCCCCCAGGCACCGGAAGGCCCCCAGACGCCCGAGGCGCCCGGGAGCCCCGGGGCGGCGGCGGAGGACGCGCAGCGCTCCGAGCGCCGGGAGCGGATGTCGCTCGTGCGCTGGTGCCTGTACCCGCTGCTCGGCGGCCTGGTGCTGGGCACCGTCTGGGTCGTCGCGGCGCCCGGCGGGCTCTTCTACGGCGCCGGGACGGACTACGAGACCTGGGACGAGCGGGACCTCCTGTTCGGCGCGCTGGGGCTCGCCGCGGGACTGGCGGTGACGGTGGCCCTCGCGGTGGGACGCCGCCGGAGCGGCCTGCCGAATCGGGGCCTGGCCGCCCTCGCGGGGAGCACGCTCGGCACGCTCGCCGCCTGGGGGACCGGCGTGGGCCTCGGACACGTGCTCGGGGCCCGCGGGGTCAGCCCCTCGGTCGCGGAGTCGGCCTTCGGGCTGCAGGCCCTCAGCGCGCTCGCGGTCTGGCCAGCCGTCGTCGCCCTCGCCGTGCTCGCTTTCACCACGCTGTGGTGGATCCCGCCCAGCGAGTGACCGGCACGCGGGGCGCAGGGGCGCCCCCGGTAGACTAGGGCGGTGACTTCCGCCGCCCCCACCCCCGCCTCGCCCGCCTTCCGCACCATCGACCTGCGGGGACACGCCCTCGGTCCCGCGGAGCTCCGGGCCGCGGTGCCGCGCCTCACGGCGGGAGACGGCACCGGCGTAGAGCAGGCGGTGCGCGGCATCATCGCCGACGTGCGGGCCCGCGGGTTCGCGGCGCTCTCCGAGCTCGCGGCGAAGTTCGACGGGGTCGAGCAGCGCCACCCGCGGGTGCCCGCCGAGGCCATCTCCGCCGCGCTCGACACGCTCGATCCCGCCGTCCGCGCCGCCCTCGAGGAGTCGATCGCGCGCGCGAGGGCGTTCGCGGCCGCGCAGGTCCCCGCCGACGTCACCGTGCACCCGGCCGACGGCGCCTCGGTCACCCAGCGGTGGGTGCCCGTGCGCCGCGTGGGCCTCTACGTCCCCGGCGGCCTCGCCGTCTACCCCTCGAGCGTGGTCATGAACGTGGTGCCGGCCCAGGCGGCCGGCGTCGGCTCGATCGCGCTCGCCTCCCCGCCGCAGAAGGAGAACGGGGGCCTGCCCCACCCCACGATCCTCGCCGCCGCGGCCCTCCTCGGCATCGACGAGGTCTACGCGATCGGCGGGGCGCAGGCCATCGTCTCCTTCGCCTACGGCATCCCCGCGGGGACGGAAGGCGAGCACGACGGCCGCGGCGCGCTTCCCGCGATCGAGCCGGCCGACGTCGTCACCGGCCCCGGGAACATCTTCGTCGCCACGGCGAAGCGGCTGGTCAAGGGCGTGGTGGGGATCGACGCCGAGGCCGGCCCCACCGAGATCGCGGTCCTCGCCGACGCCGGCGCGCGCCCGGAGCTCGTGGCCGCGGACCTCATCAGCCAGGCGGAACACGATCCCCGCGCGGGCAGCGTCCTCGTCACGGACTCCCCACAGCTCGCGGAGCGCGTCCGCGAGCAGCTCGCGGTCCTCGCCGAGCGCACCAAGCACCGCGACCGCGTCGTCGAGGCGCTCTCCGGCGAGCAGTCCGGCGTCGTGCTCGTCGACGACCTCGCGGCCGGCATCGCCGTGTGCGACGCGTACGCCGCCGAGCACCTCGAGATCATGACGGCGGACGCGCCCGCCGTCGCCGCCCGGATCCGCAATGCCGGGGCGGTGTTCGTGGGCGACTACAGCCCTGTGAGCCTGGGCGACTACTGCGCCGGCTCCAACCATGTCCTTCCGACGTCCGGCACCGCCGCCTTCTCCTCCGGCCTGAACGTCACGACGTTCCTGCGGGCCATCCAGGTGGTGGACTACTCCGAGGCGGCCCTCAGGGGCGTCTCGGCGCACATCCGCAGCCTCTCCGACGCCGAGGACCTCCCCGCCCACGGGGACGCCGTCGATGCGAGGTTCGCCGGCGCCTGAGCCCCTACACGTAGTGTCCCGGACACTACATGTTGTGGTGTTCCCTTGTGGTGCGGGGCCCGCGGTCAGTAGGATGGACTGCGTGTACTGCCCGTTCTGCCGCAACCCCGATTCCCGCGTCGTCGACAGCCGTCTCCAGGACGACGGCTCGGCCATCCGGCGCCGCCGGCAGTGCCCCGAGTGCGGCCGGCGGTTCACCACGCTCGAGACCACGAGCCTGACCGTCCTCAAGCGCTCCGGCGCCGGCGAGCCGTTCAGCCGCTCCAAGGTCATCAACGGCGTCCGCAAGGCGTGCCAGGGCCGCCCCGTGACGGACGACGACCTCGCCCTCCTCGCCCAGGAGGTCGAGGAGACGATCCGCGCGGCGGGCTCCGCCGAGATCCGGGCGCACGAGATCGGCCTGGCGATCCTCGGCCCGCTCAAGCGGCTCGACCAGGTCGCCTACCTGCGCTTCGCGAGCGTCTACCAGGACTTCGAGTCGCTCGCCGACTTCGAGGCCGCGATCAGCGTCCTCCGCTCCGAGCGGGAGGGCACGCCGGAGTCGGCCGCGAGCTGACGGCCGGCCGCCCGGCGGCGACCACGGCGAGGGGCCCCGGACACGCTGTCCGGGGCCCCTCGCCGTCGTCCGCCGAAGCGGGACCTGCCTACTTCGCGAGCTTGTGGTGGATCGCCACCTGGAGTGCCGCGCCCACAATGCCGGCCTCGTTCTTGAGCTTGGCGGGGATGATCGGCGTGCGCAGCTTCAGCAGCGGCAGGTACTCGTCCGCGCGCTTGGAGATGCCGCCGCCCACGATGAACAGCTCGGGCGAGAAGAGGAACTCGACGTGCTCGAAGTAGCGCTGGAGCCGCACGGAGTAGTCCTCCCAGCTGAGCCCGTCCCGCTCGCGCGCGACGGCCGAGGCCCTCGTCTCCGCGTCGTGGCCGTCGATCTCGAGGTGGCCGAGCTCCGCGTTGGGGACGAGGCGCCCGTCGAACACGAACGCGGACCCGATGCCCGTGCCGAGGGTGATGACGAGCACCGTCCCGTCCACGCCCTTGCCCGCGCCGAAGCGCACCTCAGCGAGCCCTGCGGCGTCCGCGTCGTTGACGACCTCGACGGGCCGGCCGAGCTTGTCGGTGAAGGCCTTGTCCACCTCGAAGTCGATCCACGACTTGTCCACGTTCGCGGCGGAGCGGGCCACGCCGTGCTGGATGATCGCGGGGAAGGCGACTCCCACCGGGCTGTCGGCGTCGGGCGCGCCCTCCCGGGCGCCGAGCTCGTCGACCATCTGCGCGACGACCGCGGCGATGGCCTCCGGCGTGGAGGGCTGCGGGGTGTCGACGCGGATGCGGTCCCCGACGAGCTTGCCCTTGGCCAGGTCGACGATGCCCCCCTTGATCCCCGTGCCGCCGATGTCGATACCGATCGCGGTTGCCCGGGACTTCTTCTTCTTCTCGCTCTTTGCCATGCGCGGCCTGCCTCTCGCGGGTCGTGTGGGGGGAGGGGTGGTTCAGGGAACCGTGAGGACCTCGGCGCCGGAATCGGTGACGACGAGGGTGTGCTCGAACTGGGCGGTGCGCTTCCGGTCGCGGGTGACGACGGTCCAGTCGTCCTCCCACATGTCCCACTCGATGCCGCCGAGCGTCAGCATCGGCTCGATCGTGAACACCATCCCCGGCTCCATGATGGTGCCGTAGGCGGGGGCGGCGTCGTAGTGCGGGATGATGAGCCCGGAGTGGAAGGCCTCGCCCACGCCGTGGCCGGTGAAGTCCCGGACCACTCCGTAGCCGAAGCGCTTCGCATAGGCGCTGATGGCCCTGCCGATCACGTTGATCTCGCGGCCGGGGGCGACGGCCTTGATGCCTCGGCGGAGGGACTCCTGCGTCCGCTCCACGAGCAGCCTCGACTCCTGGTCCACGTCCCCGACGAGGAACGTGAAGTTCGTGTCCCCGTGGACGCCGTCCTTGAAGGCGGTGATGTCAATGTTGATGATGTCCCCGTCGGCCAGGACGGTCGAATCCGGGATCCCGTGGCAGATGACCTCGTTGACCGACGTGCACAGCGACTTGGGGAAGCCCCGGTAGCCGAGCGTCGACGGGTAGGCGCCGTGGTCGATGAGGAACTCGTGGCCCACCCGGTCGAGCTCGTCCGTCGTCACCCCGGGGCGGATGTGCGTGCCGACCTCCACGATGGCCTGCGCGGCGATCCGTCCTGCGGCCCGGACCTTCTCGATCTGCTCGGCCGTGAGCACGTTCGAGCCGGTGTACTTCTCGGGTGCCTCCTTCCACGCGTACTCCGGCCGCGGGATCGAGGCCGGGACAGGCCGGACCGGGCTCAGCGTGCCGCGCACAAGCGTGCCCAGAGGTGCCGCGGAAGGGGTAGAAGGCATAGGGTGAGTGTACTAGTCGAGCGCATCGTGGGGCTTCATCGACGGAGGCCCGGGAAGGGCCGGGAAATGGTCGAGTACTGGTACAACGTCCGCACGCACGAGGTCGAGGAAGACGCCCAGAGCGACTGGACGCAGCTGATCGGGCCCTACAAGACGCGCGCGGAGGCGGAGAAGGCCCTCGAGAAGGTCAAGGAGCGCAATCGCGCGTGGGATCCCTCGGACGCCGACGGCGACGGCTGGAGCGACAGGGACTGAGCGTCAGAAGGAGTGCTCGGGGCCCGGGAAGGACCCCGAACGCACGTCCTCGCGGTACGCGCGTGCCGCCTCCAGCAGGGTGCCCCGCAGGTCCGCGTACTGCTTGACGAACTTGGCGATGCGGGTGCCTGGGCCGCCGCGGAGACCGGCCATGTCCTGCCACACGAGGACCTGCCCCGTCGTGGCGCTGCCGGCTCCGATCCCGATGGTCGGGACGGTGACGGCGGCGTCGACCGCGGCCGCGGCGTCCGCCGGCACCATCTCCATGAGCACGCAGAAGGCCCCGGCCGCCTCGAGTGCACGGGCGTCCTCGATGAGGCGGGCGGCGGCGTCGCCCCTGCCCTGGACCCGGTAGCCGCCGAGCGCGTGCTCGCTCTGGGGCGTGAAGCCGATGTGCGCCATGACCGGGATCCCCGCCTGGACCATGGCCCGCACCGTGTCCGCGTAGTAGGCGCCGCCCTCGAGCTTCACCGCATGCGCGAGCCCCTCCTTGAGGAAGCGGACCCCCGTCGCGACCGCCTGGGCGGGGGAGGCCTCGTAGCTGCCGAAGGGGACGTCGGCGACGACGAGGGCGTGCGGGGCGGAGACGGCGACGGCGCGCGCGAGCGGGATCAGCTCGTCCACGGTGACCGGCAGGGACGTCTCGTAGCCGTAGACGTTGTTCGCCGCGGAGTCGCCCACGAGCAGGACCTCGATGCCGGCCTCATCGAAGATGCGGGCCGTGTACTGGTCGTAGGCCGTGAGCATCGCGAAGCGCTCGCCGCGCTCCTTGGCCTGCGCCAGATGGTGGATGCGCGTCCGTCCCGTCCGGGGCGCTGGGGCCGACCCGCTCCCGTAGGGCGCCGGCAGCTCGTCGTGACGCGGTGCGTCGGAACTCATGGGGGCCATAGGCATGAGACTAGTCGATGCTTCAGTAGAGTGGAGGAAGCGTTGCAGGGCCCAACCGGTAAGGATGCGAAGATCCCATGAACCGTCAGCAGGAGTTCGTCCTCCGGACCATCGAGGAGCGCGACGTCCGATTCGTCCGCCTCTGGTTCACCGACGTCGTCGGGTCACTCAAGTCGGTGGCCCTCGCGCCCGCCGAGGTCGAAGGCGCCTTCGAGGAGGGCCTGGGCTTCGACGGCTCCTCGATCGAGGGGCTCGCGCGGGTCTCCGAGTCGGACATGCTGCTCCAGCCGGACCCGTCGACGTTCCAGATCCTCCCGTGGCGCGGCGAGACCGAGCCGACGTCGCGCATGTTCTGCGACATCCTCACCCCTGACGGCGAGCCGTCGCCGGCGGATCCCCGCAACGTGCTCAAGCGGACGCTCGCGCGGGCCGCCGAGATGGGCTTCACCTGCTACACCCACCCCGAGATCGAGTTCTACCTGCTCGAGTCCGACCGGCTCGGCCCGGACGGCGCCCCCATTCCCGTGGACCAGGGCGGCTACTTCGACCACGTGCCCGGCGGCGTGGCCCAGGACTTCCGCCGCACCGTGGTGAACATGCTCGAATCGGTGGGGATCTCGGTCGAGTTCTCGCACCACGAGAACGGCCCGGGGCAGAACGAGATCGACCTGCGGTACGCGGACGCGCTCCAGACCGCGGACAACATCATGACGTTCCGCACGGTCGTGAAGGAGGTCGCGCTCCAGCAGAACAGCTACGCGACCTTCATGCCCAAGCCGTTCTCGGCGCACCCTGGCTCGGGCATGCACACGCACTTCTCGCTCTTCGAGGGCGACAGCAACGCGTTCCACGAGCCGGGCGCCGAGTTCCAGCTCTCCAAGACGGCCCGGCACTTCATCGCGGGCATCCTGCGGCACGCGAGCGAGTTCACCGCGGTGACGAACCAGTTCGTGAACTCCTACAAGCGGCTCTGGGGCGGGGGAGAGGCCCCCAGCTACCTCAGCTGGGGCCACAACAACCGCTCGGCCCTCGTGCGGGTGCCGCTGTACAAGCCGGGGAAGGCCCAGAGCGGCCGCATCGAGTACCGCGGCATCGACTCGGCCACGAACCCCTACCTCTCCTACGCCGTGCTGCTCGGCGCGGGCCTCAAGGGCATCGAGGAGGAGTACGAGCTCCCGCCCGCCGCCGAGGACGACATCTCGGCCCTGACGACGGCCGAGCGCCGCGCGCTGGGCCACTCGCCCCTGCCGGCGAGCCTCCACGACGCCGTCAATGCGATGGAGGACTCCGAGCTCATGGCCGAGATCCTCGGAGAACAGGTCTTCGAGTACTTCCTGCGCAACAAGAGGCAGGACTGGAACGAGTACCGCCTCGAGGTGACCCCCTACGAGCTGCACCGCAACCTCGGCATCCTCTAGGCGCGCACCGTGGCCCCGTCCCTGACGCGCCGCCTCATCGCGCTGGGGTCCGCCGACCCCGAGCGCGCCGAGCGATTCCTCGCGGCCCGCGAGCTGGAGGGGATCGACCCCGGGGCGGTGCTCGAGGGGCTGGCGCTGGCCGCGGACCCGGATGCCGCGCTCGTGGCCCTCGTCCGCCTAATCGAGCGCCGCCCGGAGGTGCGCCGCCTCGTGGAGGACGGTCCGGTCCGCAGCGAGCCCCTCTTCCGCCTGCTCGGCGCCTCTGAGGCGCTCGGGGAATTCCTCATCCGGCACCCCGAGCACCTCGATGTGCTCGAGCGGCCGCTCTCGGCGGAGCCCTCCGGGGCCGATCCCGGCGAACTCCGCGCGGCCATGCTGGCCTCCGTGGGCGCGGACCCGCGCTCCGGCCGCCCCGTCGCCGGGACCACCGGGCCGGAGGCCTATGCGGCCCTGCGGATCGCCTACCGGCGCCATCTGTGCGAGCTGGCCCTGCGGGACCTCGGCGCGGCGTCCCCGACCGACTTCATGCCCACAGCCGCCGCCGAGCTCTCCGACCTGGCCGGTGCCGCGCTCGAGGCGGGCCTGGCGGTGGCCCGGGCCGAGGCCGAGGCGAGCTTCGGCCGCGAGGACGTCGCCGCCGTCGCCCTCGCGGTGATCGGGATGGGCAAGTGCGGGGCGCGCGAGCTCAACTACATCTCCGACGTCGACGTCATCTACGTCATCGAGGCCGACGGCGCCGGCGGGGACGGGGGCCCCGACGGCGCCCGGGCCGCCAGGATCGGCACCGCGCTGGCCACCGGCATGGTCAAGGCCGTCTGGTCCTCAGGCCGCGAGCCGGCACTGTGGCAGGTCGACGCGAACCTCAGGCCCGAGGGCCGCGACGGGCCGCTCGTGCGGACGCTCGACTCGCACCTCGCCTACTACGCCCGATGGGCGGAGAGCTGGGAGTTCCAGGCCCTCCTCAAGGCACGCCGCATCGCGGGGGACGCCGGCCTCGGCGCCCGCTACGAGGCCGCCGTGGCCCCGCTCGTGTGGTCCTCCGCCGAACGCGACGGATTCGTCGAGTCCGTCCAGGCGATGCGCCGCCGCGTGACGGAGAACATCCCGCCGGCCGAGGCGGACCGGCAGATCAAGCTCGGTGCGGGCGGCCTGCGCGACGTCGAGTTCACGGTCCAGCTGCTCCAGCTCGTGCACGGGCGCACGGACGAGTCGCTCCGCGTCCGCGACACCACCTCGGCCATCGCGGCGCTCGCCGCGGGCGGCTACATCGGGCGCAGCGCGGCGACCGAGTTCGACTCCTCCTACCGCTACCTGCGCCTGCTCGAGCACCGCCTCCAGCTGGCCAAGCTGCGCCGCACGCACCTCATGCCCGTGTCCGAGGACGCCCTGCGCGCGCTCGCCCGCTCCACCCAGGGCGTGCTCGACCTCGGCCGCGCCTCCCCGGAGCAGCTCCTGGAGACGTGGCACCGCACCAAGCGCAGCGTCCGCGAGCTCCACGAGCGGATCTTCTACCGACCCCTGCTCAACACCGTGGCCCACATGAGCGCGGAGGAGGCACGCCTGACTCCGGAGGCGGCCCAGGCGCGCCTGGCAGCCCTGGGCTACCGCGACCCGCAGGGCGCCATGCGACACATCGAGGCGCTCACGGCAGGCGTGAGCCGCCGGGCCGCCCTGCAGCGGCAGCTGCTCCCCGTCCTGCTCGGCTGGATCGCCGAGGGCGTCGACCCCGACGGCGGCCTGCTCGCCTTCCGCCGCGTCAGCGAGGCGCTGGGCACCACCCACTGGTACCTGGGCCTCCTGCGCGACTCGGCGGCCGCGGCGGAGCGGCTCTCCCACGTCCTGGCCGACTCCCGGCTCATCGCCGACCTGCTCGAGGTCTCGCCCGAGTCCGTCAAGTGGCTCGGCGACGATTCCGACCTCGAACCGCTTCCCCTCGAGGCGCAGTGGCAGGAGATCCAGTCCAAGATCTCCCGGCACGCCGAACCGGCCGCCGCCATGCGGCTCGTGCGGCTCATCCGGCGCCGCGAGATCCTGCGCGTGGCACTCGCGGACCGCGCCGGGATCCTCGACACCGAGGCGGTGGGCCACGCCCTCTCCGACGCGGACCAGGCGGCGGTGCTCGGCGCGCTGCGGGTCGCCGAGGGGGCGGCGGAGGCGGCCGACGGCGGGCTGCTCACCCGGGTGCTCGTCGTCGCCATGGGGCGCCAGGGCGGCCGCGAGATCGGCTACGGCTCCGACGCGGACGTCATGTACGTCCACCGGCCCGTCCCCGGCGCGGACCCCGACGCCGCGCAGCGCCAGGCGCTCGCCATCGTCGGAAGCGTCTCGGCCCTTCTGACCCAGCCGCTCAAGCCGCCGGTCCTCGCCGAGCGCATGCTCGCCCTGGACGCCGAGCTCAGGCCCGAGGGGAAGAACGGCCCCCTCGTGCGCTCGCTCGACTCGTTCGCCGAGTACTACCGCCGCTGGGCCCTCGTCTGGGAGGCGCAGGCCCTCTTGCGGGCCCGCCCGCTCGCGGGCGATGACGCCCTGGCCGCCGACTTCATGGAGCTCGCCGACTCGGTGCGCTACCCCGAGCAGCTCTCGGCCGCCGATGTCCGCGAGATCAGGCGCATCAAGGCACGGGTCGAGGCGGAGAGGCTTCCCCGCGGCGCCGACCCGTCCCGGCACGTCAAGCTGGGGCGCGGGGGCCTCAGCGACGTCGAGTGGCTCGTGCAGCTGCTCCAGCTCCAGCACGCGCGCCGCCACCCGCAGCTGCGCACCACGGGCACGATGGAGGCGCTCACGGCTGCCTCGGACCTCGGCCTGATCCCGCCGGGGGAGGCCGAGCTCCTCGCGGAGGCCTGGCGGCTGGCCAGCCGGGTCCGCAGCGCGAACGTCGCCTGGAGCGGGCGTGCCTCGGATCTGCTGCCGACGTCGCGCCGGGACCTCGAGGCGGTGGCCCGATGGTGCGGGTACCCTCCCGGGCAGGCCACCGCGCTCGAGCAGCACTACCTCAACGTCACGCGCCGGGCCCGGCAGGTCTTCGAGCGGCGGTTCTACGCCCCCGAACACTGACCGCGGCCCGCGCGTGCCGGGCACCGAGGAAAGGAAGAGATGATGCACACTCTCGTCGACATCCCCGCCGCCGCAGCCGAGGAGCTCGAACGGGCCCGCACGAGCCCGCACGGGCGCAGCGCCCGCGCCCTGCTCCATGACGGGGCACTGCGGCACACCCTCCTGGCCATCCTGGACGGGCAGGTCCTCGGTGACCACGCCAAGCCCGCGGCGGCCACGCTCCACGTCCTCTCCGGCACCTTCGTGGTGCACTCCGGAGAGGCCGAACTGCGCCTCGGCCCAGGCCAGCTCGCCGTCCTGCCCGGCCCTCGGCACGACGTGACCGCGGAGGGCGACGCCGCCGGCATCCTCACCACCGTCGCGGGCTGACGCCCCGGAGGTCGGACCGGCGTCTGAGCCGGCGGCGGAACGGACGACGGCGCCCCCCGCCTGCCGCTGGCTACCAGCGGGAGGCGAGGGGCGCCGTCGTGCGCGGGAAGGCCCGCGAAGGGGCGATCAGACGCCGTAGTAGAGCTCGAACTCGTAGGGGTTCGGGCGCAGCGACAGCGGGGCGATCTCCTTCTCGCGCTTGTACGCGATCCAGGTGTCGATGAGGTCCTGGGTGAAGACCCCGCCTGCCTGGAGGAACTCGTTGTCCGCCTCGAGGGCCTCGAGGGCCTCCTCGAGCGAGCCCGGCGCCTTGGGGATGTCGCGGGCCTCCTCGACGGGGAGCTCGTAGAGGTCCTTGTCGATCGGGGCGGGCGGCTCGATCCGGTTGCGGATGCCGTCGATGCCCGCCATGAGCTGGGCCGCGAACGCGAGGTACGGGTTGGAGGAGGGATCCGGGGCGCGGAACTCGATGCGCTTGGCCTTCGGGTTCGAGCCCGTGATCGGGATGCGGATCCCGGCGGAGCGGTTGCCCTGCGAGTACACCATGTTGACCGGGGCCTCGAAGCCCTTCACGAGGCGCTTGTAGGAGTTCACGGTGGGGTTCGTGAAGGCCAGGACCGCGGAGGCGTGCTTGAGCAGGCCGCCGATGTACCAGCGGGCAAGGTCGGAGAGGTTGGCGTAGCCCTTCTCGTCGTAGAAGAGCGGCTCGCCGCCGTTCCACAGCGACTGGTGGCAGTGCATGCCCGAGCCGTTGTCGCCGAAGATCGGCTTCGGCATGAACGTGACCGACTTGCCCCACTCGAGCGCCGTGTTCTTGATGATGTACTTGAACTTCTGCAGGTCGTCGGCCGCGCGGACGAGGGTGTTGAAGCGGTAGTTGATCTCCGCCTGGCCTGCGGCGCCGACCTCGTGGTGCGAGCGCTCGACCTCGAGGCCGGCCGCGTCGAGGGCGAGGCACATGGCGTCGCGCAGGTCGGCCTGGTGGTCCACCGGCGCAACGGGGAAGTAGCCGCCCTTGAACGGGGTCTTGTTGCCGAGGTTGCCGCCCTCTTCCTCGCGGCCGTTGTTCCACGGCGCCTCGATCGAGTCGACCTTGTAGAAGGAGCCCTGCGGCGAGGACTCGAACTGGACGTTGTCGAAGACGTAGAACTCGGCCTCGGGCGCGAAGAACGCGGTGTCCGCGATGCCCGTCGAGGCGAGGTAGGCCTCGGCGCGCTCGGCCACGCCGCGCGGGTCGCGGTGGTAGGGCTCGCCGGTGCGGGGGTTGACGATCGAGAAGCTCAGGGCCAGGGTCTTCTCGACGCGGAACGGGTCCACGAAGGCGGTGGTCACGTCGGGGATGAGCTGCATGTCCGATTCGGCGATGCCCTGGAAGCCGCGGATCGAGGAGCCGTCGAAGAGCTGGCCGTTCTCGAAGAAGTCGGCGTCGACCGTCTTGGCCGGGATGTTGAAGTGCTGCTGGACGCCGGGCAGGTCGGTGAAGCGGATATCGACGAACTTGACGTCTTCGTCCTTGATGAATGCGAGGACTTCGTCCGCAGACTTGAACATCTGTACTCCTTTGGCAGGGTGGGGGCAGTCGGGCCGGCGCGGTCGGGGCACGCAGTCACTGCGCGTCCGCCGTGCGCCTCGTACGCAACTGGCACCCACAGTACGAACGGGGGATTTCCCGTCCGTGTCGGTATTGTTTCGGCGAGGTTACAGGGCCTTGTCCCGTGTAAACGCTAGCCGCAGCGGCGGCGCCCGGCCAGACCCCGCGCCGACGGGCCCCGGGCGGGGCACCCGTGCACCAGCCTAGAATGGACGGGTGATCGACCGCAGAGACCTCGGATCCTGGATCAGCGGGCCCCAGCTCGCCGAGGGCGACTTCCCCGGACGCCGCCTCGGAATGCCCCGCACCGGGCCGGGCTCGGTGGGACGTGCCGGCCGGCGGGTGCTCGGACTGTGCATCGACTGGGCCGCCTCGTACGCCATTGCGGCCGCGTTCCTGGGCGGAAGCCAGCTCACCATCCTCGCCGTCTTCGCCGTGGAGCAGGTGCTCCTCGTCGGCCTGGTGGGCCACGGGCTCGGCCACCGCCTGGCCGGCCTGACGGTCCGCCGGCTCGATGGGGGCCCGGTCGGCGTCCCGCGCGCGGCCCTGCGCACCCTCCTGCTGTGCCTGGTGATCCCGGCCGTGGTCTTCGACCCCGACCAGCGCGGCGTGCATGACAAGGCGGCAGGGACCGTCGTCGTCCGCCTCTGACCCGCCCCGCCGGCGCAAGCCCGAACGGGTGCGACCGGCGCGGACAGCGCGAAGGCCCCGGCAGTGCTGCCGGGGCCTTCGCCGTGATGCGGTGCGGCTCAGCGGCCGCGCATCGCGCGCCGGTCAGGGCGCATACGGGTGGGATCGATCCCCTTGGGGATGGGCAGGCGCGTGCCGAGCGAGGCGATGCGCTTGCTCACGGCAGCCACTTCGGTCTTGGTCAGCTGCGGCTTGAGCTTGTTCATCTTCCCGGCCACGTTGCGCAGCGGAGTCTGGCCCTCCTCGCGCCCGGTCTCGATGACGTGCACCGGCACGTTCGGGAGGATGCGGGCCAGGCGCTTGCGCTCGCCGTCGACGAGCACGCGGACGCGCGCACTCGGCCCCTCGGAGACGAGGACCACGCCCGGGCGACCGATGGCGCGGAACACCACGTCCTGGGTGCGGGGGTTCACGGCGACGGGCTGCTCCTCGACGATCCAGCCGCGGCGGAGGGAGTTCAGCGCCGCGCCCGCGGCACCGGGCTGGCCCTCGATCTGGGCGTAGGCGGCGCGCTCGGCCCGGCGGCTGAGGATGAACACGGCGCCGAGGACGCCGAGGAGGATGCCGATGATGAGACCGGTGATCCAGTTGTCGAGCAGGAACCCGATGAGCAGGCCCACGGCCGTCACCCCGAGGAACACGAGCAGCATGAGCCACACGGCGTTCGGGTCGGCCTTCCGGGTCATCTGGAAGACCTGGAGGAACTGCTGGAAGCCATTGGGCTTCTTCGCCTTCTTCGGAGATCCTCCCTGAGGGGACTTGTCCGAGGGCGTGCTGGAGGTGTCGGTGCGCTTCGCCATAGTGCCTCAATTCTAAGTCACGGCACGCCGGGATGACCGCGCGCGGTTCGTCCACCGGACTTCGGGCGTGGGGACGCCGCGGGGCGCCCACTGCAGTGAGTGGACGCCCCGGGCGCTGCGGCGATCAGCCCTGCCGGGCTGCGAGGAGGGTGGCGGCCTCCTGCCGGGTGGTGCCGGAGGACTCGATGTGGGCCAGGGCGGGAGGGATCTCACGCCCCTTCTTGCGCATGGCGGTGGCCCAGAGGCGGCCGGCGCGGTAGGAGGAGCGCACGAGGGGCCCGCTCATGACGCCGAGGAAGCCGATCTCCTCGGCCTCCTGGGACAGCTCGACGAACTCCTCGGGCTTGACCCAGCGCTCCACGGGGTGGTGGCG
>NZ_JBSSGJ010000016.1:0-108343 GCF_054063535.1 Sinomonas sp. RB5 | reverse complement strand
TGGGCGATGTTCCCGCTGAGGCGGGTGGGCTGGCCGTGGCGGCCCTCGAGGGGCTCCTCGGCGATCTCGGCGGCGAGCCGGTCGACCAGGACGGCCCGGAGGGCGGCGCTGTAGGCGTCGAAGTCGGCCAGGGCCTGCAGCGCCCGCGAGGTCCCTCCTGGGCCAGCCAGGGCCTCGGCGGAGACCTCGAGACCACCCGCGAGGACATCGGGGAACCGCGACGCGAACCCCAGCTCCACCACCGCACCCACCACGGTCTCACCCCCCCAGCACCGACTCCAGGCAAAGATTCGAAGATATGTTCTAATACTATCGTCTCGAGGGATGCAGGTCCATGGTCGGGGGCAATGCCAGTGGCGCTGGCCCGGTTCGGCTAGTCCCGAGGGCCGACCTCGCGCCGCATGAAGACGCGCGGCCAGCGGGTCAGCCGGAGCGATTCTTCCTCGGCGCGGATCCGCACGAGTCCCGGACCCAGGGCCGGGGTGTCGATCGGGCGGAAGCCGAGGCGCCGGTAGTACGGCGCGTTCCAGGGCACCGAGGCGAACGTCGAGAGCGTCAGGGCCGGGACGCCGTGGCACTCCGCCCATCGAGAAGCATGGTCCAGCAGCGTCCGGCCGATGCGCCGGCCGGCGTGCGCAGGATGCACCGAGACCTGCTCGATGTGCAGGCAGCCGTCGACGAGGCGGGCCACGAGGTACGCCACGGGTGCGTCCTCACGGTCGGCCGCCACCCACGCGAGTCCCTCCTCGCGGTAGTGGTGGAGTGCCTCGACCGTGGGCGGCTCATCGTCTGCGATCTGGGCCATGCCGCGGCCCCGGAAGGCCTCCCCGGCCGCACGCTCAATGGCCTGGAGGGCGGGTAGTTCGTCGCGTCGGACGGAACGGATTCGCATTGCTCCATCATGGCCCGGACTGCGGCGCGGAAGCCGGATCGGCAGCGGCCGCCGGGCTTCCGGCGACCCAGCGACAGCAGAGGCGCGGACGGCGGCGGGTGGCAACCACCCGCCGTCGTCCGCGCCTGCGAAAAGCCGGTTCAGCTGCGGCGGAGGATCTCCGTGAGGGCCACGACGTCCCGCTTCGTGCGGCGGCGGCCCACCAGCACCGGCACGCAGACCGCGGCGGCGATGCCGACCGCCATCGGAAGCACCCACGGCATCCACGTCAGGCCGGCGATGTAGCCCGTGCCTGCGAAGACGAGGATGATCCACGTCAGGCACGCAGACGCGACCGCGGCGCCGACCGGGAGCATGATCCCGTAGGCGTCGTGGTGGTGGTCGGTGGCCCAGGCGATGAAGCCCGCGGCAGCCACCACGAGGATCACGATGACGAGCGACCAGACCGTTTCCATGCTGTCAGAGGGCGCCGAAGCCCACGCGGCGCTGCTCCTGGGCGCCGAGCTCGACATAGCCGATGACGGCGGACGGCACGATCACCTGGCGGCCCTTCTCGTCCTCGAGCCGCAGCTGCTTGCCGTCGGCGAGCGCCTCGGCCACGAGCTTCGCGACCTCATCCGCGTCCTTGTTCGACTCGAGGATGATCTCGCGGCCGATGTTCTGGATGCCGATCTTGATTTCCACGTGACTCCTTGTGTCGGTGAAGGCTGGAACGGAACCGGGCCGGCATGGGCCGCCCGCCTCCCTATGAGTACCTTAGGCCTCTTTGGGGAAGCGCGAGATCCCCTTCCATGCGAGCCGCGCCACCAGGTCCGCCGCAACGTCGATGTCGAGGGAGGACGACTTCTCGAGCCAGTACCTCGCGCTCACCTGGGCCAGCCCCGCGAGGCCGCGGCCCAGGAGCTGGGCCTCGAGCAGCGGGAGCTTCGTGTCCGAAGCGATGACCTCGGCGATGGCCTCAGAGAATCCCCGGTTGAACGTCTCGAGGCGCGAGGCCACGTCCGGGTCGTTGACCAGGTCCGACTGGAAGACGAGGCGGTGCGCCTGATCGTCCGCGGCGATGAAGTCGAAGTAGGCGCGGATCACCGCGTTCACGCGCTCGCGGTTGTCGGTGGTGGAATCCAGCGCCGCGCGCATGAGCTCGGTCAGCGTGCCGAGATGGCTGTCCAGGAGCGCGATGTACAGGTCGCGCTTCGAGGGGAAGTGCTGGTACAGGACGGGCTTGCTGACCTGAGCGGTCTCGGCGATCTCGTCCATGGCGGCGCCGTGGTAGCCGTTGGCCGCGAAGACCTCGAGGGCGGCTGCCAAGAGCTGGGCGCGCCGCTCGTCGCGTGGCATTCGGGGCGAGCGCGGGGTCGTGGCTCGCGGTTCGGTACTCACTGAAGATGCCTTTCGGGTGGTCCGGGCCTGTGGAGCGTGGCCCAAACGGTAGTCCCACTCTACCCGGCGGTCATGACCCCACGCCGAATCGGTGACCGTCCCACCGCGTGGGCGCCGCTGGGTGCGCGCCCGCGATCGGGCCTAGATTGGGGGCATGGCCACCTCGCAGTCACCGATTCTTCCCCCGCTCGTCGAGCCGGCCGCGGAGCTCACCCCGGAGGAAGTCCAGCGCTACTCGCGCCACGTCATCATCCCGGAGATCGGCGAGATCGGGCAGCGGCGCCTCAAGAACGCCAAGGTCCTCGTGATGGGAGCCGGGGGACTGGGATCGCCCGCCATGCTCTACCTCGCCGCCGCGGGGGTGGGGACCCTCGGGATTGTCGACGACGACACCGTCGAGCTGTCCAACCTGCAGCGCCAGGTCATCCACGGCATCTCCGGCGTAGGCCGCCCCAAGGCAGAATCGGCGCGGGACGCGATCCTCGAGCTCAATCCGCACGTGGAGGTCCGCCTCCACGAGGTCCACCTCGATTCCTCCAACGCCCTCGAGATCTTCGCCGACTACGACCTCATCCTCGACGGCACCGACAACTTCGCGACGCGCTACCTCGTGAACGACGCCGCCGCCATCCTCGGCAAGCCGTACGTGTGGGGCTCGATCTTCCGCTTCGACGGACAGGTGAGTGTGTTCTGGGCCGAGCACGGGCCCACCTACCGTGACGTCTTCCCCGAGCCGCCGCCGGCGGGCTCCGTGCCCTCCTGCGGCGAAGGGGGCGTGTTCGGCATGCTGTGCGCCGCGATCGGCGCCTCCATGGTCACCGAGGCCGTCAAGCTCATCACCGGCGTGGGCACGACGCTCCTCGGCCGCGTGCAGCTCTACGACGCGCTCACGGCGACCTGGCGGGAGATCCGCGTCGCGAAGGATCCCGACGCCGTTCCGATCACCGAGCTGACGGACTACGAGGCGTTCTGCGGGGTTGCTCCCGCTGCCGATCCGGGAAGGGACCGCACGGTGACCGCAGGGCAGCTCGCCACGATGCTGGCGGCCCGCGAGGCAGGGGTGAGGGACTTCGAGCTCATCGATGTCCGCGAGCCGGGAGAGGCATCCATCGTGTCCATCCCCGGCGCCCGGCTGATCCCGCAGGGGCGCCTGCTCTCCGGCGAGGCCTGGGGCGAGGTCCCGCGGGACCGCGAGGTGGTCTTCCACTGCAAGGGCGGGGTGCGGTCGGCGAGCGTGCTCGCGGCCGCCATCGACGCGGGCTTCTCCAAGGTCCGTCATCTCGACGGGGGAGTGCTCGCGTGGGTCCGCGAGATCGAGCCGGAGAAGCCGGTCTACTGAGGCGGTACGCCGGTCTGCGGGGGCCAAGGCCCCCGTGGTGGCTCAGACGGCGCGGGAGTGGTCCACCGGGCAGTCGGCGTCCCCGGCGGAGGCCGCTGCCGGGCCGGCGCCGTTCGTCGGGGCGACCATCCCCGGGATGGCCACGCTGATGCCGTAGAGCGCCTCGAGCGCCGCGAGGTACTCGCTCTCACGGCCCTCGGCCGCGAGCTGCTTGGCCCGGACCGTCGGGGTGTGGAGGAGCTGCTTGACCATGCGGCGCATGGCGAACTCCACCTCCTCGGCGGCGGCCGTGCAGCCGTGGCGCGCGCGGACCTTCTCGATCTCGGCATCGAGCACCGCCATCGTGTGGCGGCGCAGGGCCACGATCGCGGCGTCGGCCTGGCGGGCCTGGCGCTCGGCCTCGAAGTCGGAGGCCGCGGCCGAGACGATCGCGCTGGCCTGGGCCAGGGACTCGGCCTGCTCCTCGGGCGCCGCGAGACGGACGGACTCGAGCGTGATCAGTTCCACCCCGTCGAGCGTGCCCACCCCCGGATCGAAGTCGTGGGTGAGGGCGAGGTCGATCACGACGAGCTGCTGCGGCGAGTCCTCTCGGATCGCGGCGAGCTCGACGGCCTCCATGGGGTTGTCCGAGCCGCTGCAGCCGATGAGCACGTCCGCCTCGGCGATGGCCTGCGGCAGGCCGCTGGCGTTCACGGCGATCCCGCCGCGGGCGGCCGCGAACTCGCGGGCACGGCCGGAGGAAGAGTAGACGGAGACCTGCGCGACGCCGCGCTCCTTCAGCAGGGCCATCGTGGCCCCGGCATAGGCGCCGGTGCCGAAGAGCACGGCCTTCTTGCCGTCCCAGGAGCGCTCCTCGGCGAGGTCCTCGGCGAGGTCGAGCGCCACGGAGACGATGGACAGGCCGCGGCTGCCGAGCGCCGTCTGGGTGCCGACCTCCTTGGCCGTCTTCGACGCGTTCTGGAACAGGCGCACGAGCGCGGGGCTCGCCGTCCCCTGCTCCTGGGCGGAGATGAGGGCGCGGCGGACCTGGCCGGCGATCTCGCGCTCGCCCACGACTGCGGAATCGAGCCCCGAGCTGACGGAGAAGAGGTGGCGGGTCACTTCGCGGCCCTGCGCGAGGGCGAACGCCCGGGACACCCGGTCCTCGGGGATGCCGCTGCGCGCGCTGATCTCGGAGATGATCGCGGACCGTGCGGCCTCCACGTCCTCGTGGCTCGCCGCCTCGGCGTAGATCTCGTAGCGGTTGCAGGTCGCCAGCACCACGGCGCCCTCCAGGGCGGGGGAAGAAGCGGCCCCTGCGGCCACGGAGATAGCGCCGGTGCTCAATTGGGCAACGGTCTCAAGGTCGGTGTCGGCGTGAGTCGCCGTGAGGGAGAAAACAACCACAGCCCTGCCATCATAGCTTTTCGCTCGGCTGTAGAAAACGTCGTCTGCAGCACACAACTGTGACAGCGTGTCGCCAAGGGCCTTGGAGGCGTTTGAGACAATCGGCCCATGACACTCAGCCCAGACCACCCGCTCAAGGACGGACGGACGGCGCAGTCGCCGCTCATCACGGCATACCGCGGGGGCCGGCCGAGCCGGAAGCCCGTCTGGTTCATGCGCCAAGCCGGCCGCTCGCTGCCCGAGTACCGCAAGGCCCGCGAGGGGGTGGGCATGCTCGAGGCGTGCCTGCGGCCCGAGCTCGCCGCGGAGATCACCCTCCAGCCGGTGCGCCGGCACGACGTGGACGCCGGGATCTTCTTCTCCGACATCGTCATCCCCCTCAAGCTCGCCGGCGTGGACGTGGACATCGTCCCCGGGGTGGGGCCCGTCCTGGCGAACCCCGTCCGCACCGAAGCGGACGTCGCCGCGCTCCCGCGCCTCACCGACGCGGCCCTCGAGCCGATCCGCGAGGCCGTCCGCCTCACCGTGGACGAGCTCGGCACCACCCCGCTCATCGGCTTCGCCGGTGCCCCGTTCACGGTGGCGGCCTACATGGTCGAGGGCCGCCCGTCGCGCGACCACCTCGGTCCCCGAACCATGATGCACGGCGATCCGGGAACATGGGCGGCGCTCATGGCCTGGACGGCGGACGCCTCCGGGCGCTTCCTGCGGGCCCAGATCGAGGCGGGCGCCTCGGCGGGGCAGCTCTTCGACTCCTGGGCCGGCTCGCTCGGCCTCGAGGACTACCGCCGCTTCGTGGCCCCGTACTCGTCCCAGGCGCTCGACCACGTGCGCGACCTCGGCGCGCCGCTCGTCCACTTCGGCACCGGCACCTCCGAGCTGCTCGGCGCGATGTACGAGGTCGGTGTCGACGTCGTCGGCGTCGACTACCGGCTGCCGCTGCACGAGGCGAACCGCCGGCTGGGCGGCCGCGTGGTGCTCCAGGGCAACATCGACCCCGCACTCCTGGCCGCGCCGTGGAACACCCTCGAGGCGCACGTCCGCGATGTGGTGAAGGGCGGCGCCTCGGCCCCGGGCCACGTGGTCAACCTCGGCCACGGCGTCCCGCCGGAGACCGACCCGGACGTCCTGACCCGCGTGGTCGAGCTCGTCCACTCGATCACCTACTGATGCCCGGCAGCGTCGGCCCCGGCAGCAGCGCCGCACGGCCGCCCCGCGCACTCGTGGCGGGCGGGGGCATTTCCGGCCTGGTCGCGGCCCTCGAGCTGCGGCGGGCCGGCCTCGAGGTGACGGTGCTCGAGGCCGGCACCCGCTGGGGCGGGTGCATCGGGGAGCACGAGGTGGCCGGGCTGACGCTGGACAGCGGGGCGGAGTCCTTCGCGACGCGCACCGATGCCGTCCGCACCCTCGTCCAGGAGGTCGGGCTCGGCGGCGACATCGTGGCGCCCCACCCCGCCGGTGCGTGGGTCCTGCTGCCCGACGGCCCCCGGGAACTGCCCAAGACCGGTGTCCTCGGCATCCCGGCGAACCCCTGGGACCCGGAGGTCCGCAAGGCCCTGGGCCTGCGCGGATCGGTGCGCGCCTCCCTGGACCGGTGGCTCCCCGTGCGGAAGCCGGGCGGGCAGGCCAGCGTGGCCGACCTCGTGCGGGCCCGGATGGGTCGGCGCGTCCTCGAGCGCCTCGTCGCCCCCGTGGTGGGCGGCGTCCACTCCGCGGATCCGGCGATGCTGGACGCCGACATGGTCGCCCCGGGCCTCCGACGACTCATGGCCCAGGAAGGTTCCCTCGCGGCCGCCGTCGCCGTGCAGCGGGGAGCCTCCCGGGGGCAGAAGGCCGGCTCAGCGGTGGCGGGCATCAGCGGCGGCCTCCACCGCATCGTCGCTGCGCTCGTGCGCAGGCTCGAGGCGGACGGCGTCCGCCTCGAGCTCGGCCAGCGCGTTGACCGGCTGGACCGCTCCGCGGGCGACGGCGGCGCGCCGCTGTGGCGGGTGGGCGCGGTCGCGCCGGCGGGCGACGGGCCGGAGGACGTCCCGGCGCGCCCCGAGGAGGTCTACGAGGCCGAGGTGGTCGTGGTCGCGCTCGGTGGCCCGGCCGCCGTCGAGCTCCTCTCCGACGCCGTCCCGGCGCTCGCCGGCCAGGAGCCGGTGCCCGGGCCAGAGGTCAAGCTCGTCACGCTCGTCCTCGACTGCCCGGCGCTCGACGCGCGCCCGCGCGGGACCGGGGTGCTCGTGGCGCCGCAGGTGCCGGGCATCCGGGCGAAGGCGCTGACGCATGCGACGGCCAAGTGGGACTGGCTCGCGGCCCGGGCGGGGGAGGGGACGCACGTGGTGCGGCTCTCCTACGGCCGCGCGGGGGACCCGCCGGCTGGGATCGCCGAGGCCGGGGCCGAGCCCGAGACCGACGACGAGCTGTTCGCGGCGGCCGTCCAGGACGCCTCCGCCCTCCTCGGCGTGGCCGTCTCCCCGGACGACGTCCTCGGCTGGGACGTGGTGCGCTGGGAGGGCGCCCTCCCGTTCGCCACGGTGGGCCATCGGGACCGCGTGGCCGCGATCCGGAGGCTCGTCGCCGCCCAGCCCGGCCTCGCCGTCGTAGGCGGCTGGGCCGCGGGGAACGGCCTCGCCGCCGTGATCCCGGACGCGCGCTCGCAGGCCGCGGCCGTCGCGTCCGCACTGGCGCGCACCGGGCCTGCCTGAGCCCCGCCGATGTGATCTTCGTCACTTCTACACCCTGTAGAACATTTGAATTCGATTTGGCCCACCCGAAGGAGCACACTGGTCACCATGAGCCACACATCCGTCGAATCTGTCACCAAAGCCGCGGGCGAGGGTGACGCTGCAGAGCAGCAGTTCTTCACCCTCTGGACCGTGTTCCGCCGCGTCCCGGGCGCTGCCGCCCCCGCGGGAAGCGCCGTGACCGAGTTCGAGTCGCTCGTGGCGCGCCTCGCGTCCGCGGGCGTCACCGTCCGCGGCACCTACGACGTCTCCGCGATGCGCGCCGACGCCGACATCATGGTGTGGCTGCACGGGCCGCAGCCGGAGGCGCTCCAGCAGGGCGTGCGCGATATCCGCCGCAGCGAGCTCTTCGACGGCACCGAGATCGCCTGGTCCGCCATGGGCGTGCACCGCGAGGCCGAGTTCGCCAAGGGCCACACCCCCGCGTTCTCCCGCGGGGTCGAGCCGAGCACGTGGCTGACCGTGTACCCGTTCGTCCGCTCCTACGAGTGGTACCTGCTCCCCGCCGACGAGCGCGCCCGCATGCTGCGCGACCACGGCATGCTCGGACGCGACTTCCCGCAGGTCCTGTCCAACACCGTCTCCGCCTTCGCGCTCGGGGACTGGGAGTGGCTCCTCGCGCTCGAGGCCCCCGAGTTGGTGGACCTCGTGGACATGATGCGCCACCTGCGCTACACCGATGCCCGCAACCACGTCCGCGAGGAAGTCCCGTTCTACACCGGGCGCCGCATCTCCGCGGCCGAGATCGCAGAGGTGCTCGCGTGAGCGCGGAGTCCACCGGCACCTTCGGGATCACGGTCGACGGCGCCGCCGCACCGCTCGCTGTCAGCACGGCGACGAACCCCGTCACCGAGGCCGGCCGCGCCGCTCCCGCCGAGTACGACGCCATCCTGCTGGCCTCGTTCGGCGGTCCCGAGGGCCAGGACGACGTCATCCCGTTCCTGCGCAACGTCACCCGCGGCCGGGGCATCCCCGACGAGCGCCTCGAGGAGGTCAGCCACCACTACCGGGCGTTCGGCGGGATCAGCCCGATCAACGCCCAGAACCGCGAGCTCAAGGCGGCCCTCGAGGCCGAGCTCGCTGCCCAGGGCATCGACGTCCCGGTGTACTGGGGCAACCGCAACTGGGACCCGTACATCCCGCAGACGCTCCAGGAGATCTACGAGGCCGGGCACCGCAAGGTCCTCATGCTCACCACGAGCGTCTACTCGTGCTACTCGAGCTGCCGGCAGTACCGCGAGGACATCGGCGTGGCCCTGACCGAGACCGGCCTCGCCGGCCGCCTCCGGGTGGACAAGATCCGCCAGTACTTCGACCACCCCGGCTTCGTGGCCCCGTTCGTCGAGGGCACCGCCGCCGGGCTCAAGCAGGTCCGCGAGGCCCTCGACGCCGCCGACGGCTCGCGCGACGGCGAGATCCGCGTCCTGTTCTCCACGCACTCGATCCCGACCCGCGACGCCGAGGCCGCCGGCCGTTCCGAGGGCGAGCCGCGCACGTTCGAGGGCGGCTCGGCCTACGTGGCCCAGCACCTCGCCAACGCGCGGGCGATCATGGCCGCCGTCGGCGCCCCGGAGGTGAAGTGGGACCTCGTGTACCAGTCCCGCTCGGGCGCGCCGCACATCCCGTGGCTCGAGCCCGACATCAACGACCACATCACCGCGATCGCCCCCGGCCAGGACGGCGCTTCCGCCGTCAAGGGCATCGTGATCGTCCCGCTCGGGTTCGTGAGCGACCACATGGAGGTCGCGTGGGACCTCGACACCGAGGCCCTCGAGACCTGCTCCGAGCTCGGCATCGAGGCCGTCCGCGTCCCCACCCCGGGGGTCCACCGCGACTTCGTGGCCGGCCTCGTGGAGCTGCTCCGCGAGCGCATGGCCCAGGGCACCGTGGCGGACCGCCCGCACGTGAGCGACCTCGGCCCGTGGTACGACGTGTGCCGGCCCGGGTGCTGCGCCAACTTCCGCGCCGACAAGCCGGTCATCTCCGAGGAGGGCGTCGAGCTGGGCACCGCCCACGACCCGCGCCCGGAATCGGCCGCGCTCCAGCCGGACGGCGGCGAGAGCTGAGCATGTCGGTCCGCATCGGAACCCGCGGGAGCGCGCTGGCCCTGACCCAGTCGCAGCAGACCGCGGACCTGCTCGCCGCGGTGGGCGGCTTCTCGACCGAGCTCGTGCGCATCCGCACCGAGGGGGACGTCAAGACCGGCTCACTCGCCTCCCTCGGCGGCACGGGCGTGTTCGTGGCTGCCCTGCGCGAGGCGCTCCTGGCCGACCGCTGCGACGTCGCGATCCACTCGCTCAAGGACCTCCCGACCACGGGCGAGCCCGGGCTCTCCGTCGCGGCCATCCCCGTCCGCGCCGACGCACGCGACGTCCTGTGCGCGCGCGACGGCCTCACCCTCGACCGGCTCCCCGCCGGATCGAAGATCGGCACCGGGTCGCCCCGGCGCGCGGCCCAGCTGCGCGCCCTGCGCCCGGACCTGGAGGTCCTCGACATCCGCGGCAACGTGGACACGCGTCTCGGCCGCGTCCCGGGCCTTCCGGGGAATGCGCCCGACGCACCCGGCGACCTCGACGCGGTCGTCCTCGCCGCGGCCGGCCTCGCCCGCCTCGGCCGCACCGAGGTGGTGACGGAGTACTTCGAGCCCGACACCATGCTGCCCGCGCCCGGCCAGGGCGCCCTCGCGGTCGAGTGCCGGCTCGGGGACGCGCCCGAGCGTCCCGCCCACGGCGGCGCCGCCACCGCGGAAGGGGTGCTCGCCCAGGCGCTCGCCGCGATCGACGACGCCGACACCCGCCTCGCCGTGACCGCCGAACGGGCGCTCCTGGCCCGCCTCGAGGCCGGCTGCGCCGCCCCGGTCGGCGCGTTCGCGCGGCGCAAGGGCAGCATGCTGCACCTCGACGCGATCGTGTGCGCGGTGGACGGCACGAAGTCCCTGAGGCTCGCCCGGGCCACCGACGGACTCACCGAGGTCGGCGCGACACTGCTCGGCGTCGAGCTCGCGGAACAGCTGCTCGAGCAGGGCGCCGCGGAGTTCGCGGACCTGGGCGCCTGATGGCGCCACCGGACGCAGGCGCGCCGGCGCTGGCGGGGCGCCGGGTGCTGCTCACGCGCAGCCCCGACCGGGCCGGAGCGATGGCCCGTGCGCTCGCCCAGGCCGGAGCGGAGCCGCTCCTGCTCCCCGTCATCGACTTCGAGCGCACCGAGGAGCCGGCCGCGCTGTCCGCGGCCCTCGACCGGCTCGCCGCCGGGGAGTACGCGTGGCTCGTCGTCTCGAGCATCACCACGGTGCGCGCGCTCAAGGAGGCCGCGGCCGGCCGCGGGACCACGCTCGGCGAGCTTGTCCCGGAGGCGGTGCACGTCGCGACCATCGGGCCGAGCTCGCGCCGGGTCCTCGAGGCCGAGGGGCTGCGGGTGGACCTCGCCCCGGGCGACCGGCAGTCCGCCGAGGGGCTCGTCGAACTGTGGTCCTGGCTTGACGACGGCGCTGCCGGGGCCGATGGTGCCGGTGTCGCCCGCGTCCTCGTCCCGCAGAGCAACCTCGCCGCGCCCACGCTCGCCGACGGCCTGGCGGCCAAGGGCTGGGCGGTGGAGGCGGTCACCGCCTACCGCACCGTGGACTACCCGGCCGACCCGGCCCGGCGCCTCACCGCGGTGCTGGCGGTGGCCGCGGGCGAGGGCGGCGAGGAGGCGCCCGGCGTCGTCCTCACCCCCCACGAAGCGAACGGCGAGCTCGCCGCGGGCCGGATCGACGCCGTCGTCGCCGCCTCGCCGAGCGCCGCCCGGAGGATCCACGAGACGCTGCGCCCGCTCGAGGCGGTCCAGCTCATCGCGATCGGCGAGCCGACCGCCGCGGAACTGCGTGCCCTCGGCCTCGCCGTCGGTGCGACCGCCGTGACCCCCACCCCGGAGGGGATCGCGGAGGCCGTGGCGCGCTCGCTGTACCGCTGACCCCACGAAGGAGACACCATGGGCTTCCCGACCCACCGCCCCCGCCGACTGCGCCAGACCCCGGCGCTGCGCCGGCTCGTCGCCCAGACGCGCCTGCACCCCGCCGAGCTCATCCTCCCCGCCTTCGTCCGCGAGGGCCTTTCCGAGCCCTCGCCGATCCAGGCCATGCCCGGCGTCGTCCAGCACACCCTGGACTCGCTGCGGCGCGCCGCCGCCGAGGCGGCCGAGCTGGGCCTCGGCGGGATCATGCTCTTCGGCGTGCCCGAGGAGCGCGACGCCGAGGGCTCCGCGGGCCTCGACCCAGACGGCGTGCTCAATGCCGGCATCCGCGCCGTCCGCGAGGAGGTCGGCGACTCCCTCGTGGTGATGAGCGACGTGTGCCTCGACGAGTTCACCGACCACGGCCACTGCGGCGTCCTCGATGCCGAGGGCCGGGTGGACAACGACGCCACGCTCGAGATCTACGGCCGCATGGCCGTGGCCCAGGCCGAGGCGGGCGCCCACGTCCTCGGCCCCTCCGGCATGATGGACGGCCAGGTCGGCGTGATCCGGCAGGCGCTCGACGCCGCGGGCCGGCAGGACGTGGCGATCCTCGCCTACGCCGCCAAGTACGCCTCGCCGTTCTACGGCCCGTTCCGCGAGGCCGTGGATTCCCAGCTCAAGGGCGATCGCCGCACCTACCAGATGGACGCCGCGAACCGCCGCGAGGCGATGCTCGAGGTGGAGCTGGACCTCGAGGAGGGCGCGGACATGCTCATGGTCAAGCCCGCCATGAGCTACCTCGACATTCTGGCCGACGTCGCGGCCATGAGCCCGGTGCCCGTGGCCGCGTACCAGATCTCGGGGGAGTACTCGATGATCGAGGCCGCCGCCGCGAACGGGTGGATCGACCGGCAGGCCTCGATCCTCGAGTCGGTGCTCGGCATCCGCCGCGCCGGCGCGAACATGGTGCTCACCTACTGGGCCCCGGAGATCGCCGGCTGGCTCAAGGAGTCCTGAGCCGGGAATGGACGGGACCGCTGCGGAGTTTCAATGCATATGCATGGAACCAGTGAGAAGCCTCCCGTCCTCCTCGGCCTGAACACGTTCGGCGACGTAGGCCTCGGGCCCGATGGCGCCCCGAAGCCCGAGGCCCAGGTGATCCGGGAGGTCGTCGAGGAGGGCGTCCTGGCCGACCAGGTCGGCCTGCACTCCTTCGACGTCGGCGAGCACCACCGCAGGGACTTCGCGGTCTCGGCGCCCGAGGTGGTCCTCTCCGCGATCGCCGCGAAGACCGAGCACGTGCGCCTCGGCTCCGCGGTCACGGTGCTCTCCTCGGACGACCCGGTCCGGGTCTTCCAGCGGTTCGCGACGCTCGACGCCGTCTCCTCCGGCCGCGCGGAGGTCATCCTCGGCCGCGGCTCCTTCATCGAGTCCTTCCCGCTCTTCGGGTTCGACCTCGAGGACTACGAGACGCTGTTCGAGGAGAAGCTCGAGCTCTTCGACCGCGTCCGCTCGCAGAAGCCGGTCCACTGGCAGGGCCGGCACCGCGGGCCGATCAGCGGGCTCACGGCCTACCCCCACGTCGAGGAGGGCCTCCTGCCCGTGTGGGTCGGCGTGGGCGGGACCCCGCAGTCGGTGGTGCGCGCCGCGCACTACGGCTACCCCGTGAGCTTCGCGATCATCGGCGGCGAGCCTGCCCGCTTCGCCCCGTACGTCGAGCTCTACAAGCGCTCGCTCGAGAAGTTCGGCAAGCCGTACACCATGCTCGCCACCCACTCGCCGGGCCACGTCGCGGACACCGACGAGCAGGCCCGCGAGGAGCTCTTCCCGCACTGGCTCGCGATGCGCAATCGGCTGGGCGAGGAGCGCGGCTGGGGCCCCGGCAGCCGCACGGAGTTCAACGCCCAGGCCTCCCGCCCCGGCGCGCTCTACGTCGGCTCGCCGGAGACGGTGGCCCGGAAGATCGCCGACACCCACCGCGCCCTCGGCACCGAGCGCTTCGACCTCAAGTACTCCAACGGCACCCTGCCGCACGGCGCCATGATGAAGAGCATCGAGCTCTACGGCACCAAGGTGGCACCCCTCGTGGCCGACATGCTCGCCTAGGTGCCGCACCCCACCTCGGCGAGCGGCCGGCGTCGGGCCGGACGGGGGCCCGCGGATGGAAGAATAGGGGCATGACCACCTCCGAGGACCTCTTCGCCCGCGCCCGCTCGCTCATGCCCGGAGGGGTGAACTCGCCCGTGCGCGCGTTCGGCTCCGTGGGCGGCACGCCGCGGTTCCTCGTCTCCGCCCAGGGCGCGTACGTGCACGACGCCGACGGGCGCGACTACGTGGACCTCGTGTGCTCGTGGGGCCCTGCGCTCCTCGGCCACGCCGTGCCCGAGGTGCTCTCGGCCGTGCACGCCGCCGTGGACCGGGGCCTCTCCTTCGGCGCCTCGACGCCGGACGAGGCCGCGCTCGCCGAGCTCGTGATCGGGCGCGTGCCCGCGGTCGAGCGCCTGCGCATGGTCTCCACCGGCACCGAGGCGACCATGACCGCGATCCGCCTCGCCCGGGGCTTCACCCACCGCGACCTCATCGTGAAGTTCGCCGGCTGCTACCACGGCCACGTGGACTCGCTGCTCGCCGCGGCCGGGTCGGGCCTGGCGACGCTCGCCCTGCCGGGGTCCGCGGGCGTCACCGCCGCGACCGCCGCCGAGACCCTCGTGCTGCCGTACAACGACCTCGCCGCGGTCGAGGCCGCCTTCGCCGAGCACGGGCCGCGGATCGCCGCCGTCATCACCGAGTCCGCCCCGGCCAACATGGGCGTCGTCACCCCGGGGGAGGGCTTCAACGAGGGCCTGCGCCGCATCACCGCCGAGCACGGCGCCCTGCTCATCGTGGACGAGGTGCTCACCGGCTTCCGCGTGGGGCCCGCCGGCTACTGGGGCCTCACCGGGCAGCGCGAGGGCTGGGCGCCGGACCTCTTCACCTTCGGCAAGGTGATCGGCGGCGGCATGCCCGTCGCGGCACTCGGGGGCCGCGCCGAGATCATGGAGTACCTCGCCCCGCTCGGTCCCGTCTACCAGGCCGGCACCCTGTCCGGGAACCCGGTGGCGATGGCCGCCGGAGTGGCGACTCTCTCCCTGGCCACCGATGCCGTCTACGCCCACATCGACGCCCGCTCGGCCGAGCTGTCCGAGGCCGTCTCCTCGGCGCTGTCCGCCGAGGGCGTGGACCACTCGATCCAGCGGGCCGGCAGCCTGTTCTCCGTCGCGTTCGGCACCTCCGAGCGCGGCGTGCACAACTACGCCGACGCCCAGACGCAGGAGGCGTACCGCTACGGGCCGTTCTTCCACTCGATGCTGGACTCCGGGGTGTACCTGCCCCCGAGCGTCTTCGAGGCCTGGTTCCTCTCCGCGGCCCACAACGACGCGGCGATGAACCGGATCTACGACGCCCTCCCGGCCGCCGCCAAGGCCGCCGCGACGGCGCTGCCGGGCGCGTAGCCGGCCCGGCAGGTTCTGGGCGGGGTCCGGCGCTCAGGCGAGCGCGGGGCCCACGAGCGCCACGGCCTGCTCCGCGAGCAGGAATCCGCCGATGCCGAGCATGAGCACCCCGCTGACGAGGGTCACGGCCTGGGCGCGCCGCGGCTTCGCGGCGAGGAGGCGCCGCGCGCCCACGGCGACGAGGCTGTAGACCACCGCGGTGAAGGCCAGATGGGTCAGCCCCATCGCCGTGGTCTGCGCGACCACGGGCAGGGCCGAGTCCGTCCTGACGAACTGCGGCATGATGGCGGCGAACAGGAGCAGGGCCTTCGGGTTGATCCCGCTCGTCCCGAGCCCCTTGAGGAAATCGAGCGCGGGCCGGCCCGGCCGCACGGCGTCCTCGAGCCGCTCCCCGGAGGGCAGGACCGTGCCGCCCGCCGCGGCGAAGCCCGCGCGGCGCCACCCGCGGGCGGTCGCGGCCCCGAGCCAGAGCAGGTAGACGGCGCCCGCCGCGGAGAGCCACGCGACCAGGTCGGGCCGCGCGGCGAGCAGCACGCCGAGGCCGGTGGCCACGAGCGCGGTGTGCACCACGTAGCCGGCACAGAGCCCGGCGACGGAGGGCACCGCGGACCTCGCCCGCAGGCCGGCCGCGATCGTGTATGCCCAGTCGGCGCCGGGCGTGAGGGCCAGGGTGAGGGAGATGCCGGCGAAGCCGAGGAGGGGGCTGAGGTCCATGGCGCAAGACTACGGAGATCGTCGCGAGAAGTGCTCACCGATTTGTGGCAGCCTGCGAGCTGCTCGGGATAGATTCTGATGGTGATCGACGCACTCGACAGAAGTATTTTGCGCACCCTCCAGCAGGATGGCCGGATGACGGCCACGGCCCTCGCCGCCGAGGTGGGCCTGACGGTCGCCCCCTGCCACCGCCGGCTCAAGGACCTCGAGCAGTCGGGGGTGATCCGCGGCTACCGGGCGGAGGTGGACCCGGCCAAGGTCGGGCTCGGGTTCGGCGCCATGGTGTTCGTGACGCTGCGCGAGACCTCGAGGGAGGCGATCCGGGCCTTCGAGGATGCCGTGGTGGCCGAGCCGCAGATCATCGAGGGCTACCGCCTCTTCGGCGACCCCGACTTCCTCCTCCGCTGCGTCGCCGAGGACCTCCCCGCGTACCAGCGCCTCTACGACGAGCACCTCGCCGCGCTGCCCGGGGTCGCGAAGCTGACCTCCACCATCGTGATGCGCGACCTCAAGGGCACCGGCGGCCTGCCGCTCTAAGCGCTGCCGCCGGCTGCCGGCACCACGGACGACGGCGGGGTCCCCACCCGAGTGGGGACCCCGCCGTCGTGCGCGGTGCTGCCGAAGCGGACGGTCAGAGCACGTCGCTGAGGAAGCGCTTGAGCCGGTCGGTCTGCGGGTCGTCGAAGATCCGCTCCGGGGCTCCGGTCTCGACCGCCACACCGCCGTCCATGAACATCACGGTGTCCGAGACGTTGCGCGAGAAGCCCATCTCGTGGGTCACGACCACCATGGTCATCCCGCCCTCGGCGAGGTCCGCCATGAGCGCGAGGATGCCCTTGACGAGCTCCGGATCGAGCGCCGAGGTCGCCTCGTCGAAGAACATGACCTCCGGCTTCATCGCGAGCGCGCGGGCGATCGCGACGCGCTGCTGCTGGCCGCCCGAGAGCGTCCCCGGCCGGACACCGGCCTTGTGCTTGAGGCCGACGAGGTCGAGCTGCGTCAGCGCCTCCTCGCGGGCCTGCTCCTTGGGCAGCCCGCGCAGCTTCCGCAGGGCGAAGGCGACGTTCTCGCCGACGCTCTTGTGCGGGAAGAGGTTGAACTGCTGGAAGACCATGCCGATGCGGCGGCGGAGCTCGTCCGGGTTGTCCTTCAGGACGGACCTGCCGTCGAGGAGGATGTCCCCGGCATCCGGTTCGATGAGCCGGTTCATGACCCGCAGGAGGGTCGACTTGCCCGACCCCGAGGGGCCGATGACCGACGCCGTGGTCCCGGCCGGGACCCCGAGGTCGATGCCACGGAGCACCTTGTTGCTGCCGAAGGCGAGGTGGATGCCCTTCGCCTCGAGCGATCCAGAGGAGAACTGGCTCATGCCTGGGCTCCCTTCCCGACGACGGCGGCGGCCTCGTCCGGTTCGGCGCGCTCGGCGCGGTTCTTGGCGCGGCCCGTGCGCAGGCGCGCATCGATCCAGTTCACGAGGTGCGTGAGCGGGATCGTCATGACCAGGTAGAAGATCCCGGCGGCGACGTACCCCGAGAGGTTGCCCGTGCGGGCCGCCTCGTCCTGGCCGATCTGGAACAGCTCACGCTCGGAGGAGAGCAGCCCGAGGGTGAACACCAGCGAGGAGTCCTTGATGAGCGCGATGAACTGGTTCACGAGGGCCGGCAGGACCCGGCGCACGCCCTGCGGCACGACGATGAGGCGCATCGACGGCCCGTAGGCGAAGCCCAGTGCCCGGGCTGCCTCGAGCTGGCCCTTCTCCACACTCTGGATGCCCGAGCGGAAGATCTCGCCGATGTAGGCCGCCGAGATGAGCGACAGCGCCGCGACCCCCATGGGGTACGGGCTCGTGATGCCGGTGAGCTCGCGGACGATCGGACCGAACCCGAGGCCGATCGCGAGGATGGTCAGGATCGCCGGGAGTCCACGGAAGATGTCCGTGTACACCCGGGCGATCCATCGCGCCACAGGATTCCGGGCGATGCCCATGAGGGCGAGCAGCATCCCGAGGACTGTGCCGATGATCCCCGAGGAGAGGGCGAGCACGAGCGTGTTCGGGAGGCCCACCGTGAAGAGGGAGGGCAGGACCTCGCCGATGACCTTCCAGTTGAAGAAGGTGTCGCCGAGATTGGCCAGGTAATCCATGGGGCTCCTGTCTGCGCGCTAGGCGGCGTTACTTGGCGGCGCCGACCTGGACGGCCTTGCTGCCCGGCTTCCAGCCCTCGGGCGTCTGGTCCTTGAGGGTCTTGCGGTCCGGGTACCACTGGGCGGTGAGCTTGGACCAGGTGCCGTCCGCGATCACGGCATCGAGGGCCGAGTTCAGCGCGTCCGTGAGCGGCTGGTTGTCCTTCGCCACGGCGTACGCGGTGAAGTTCTGCGTGTTGACCTTCTTCTGCGCGATCGTGGTGCCGTCACCGGGCTTGACCTGGCCCTCCGCCTGCTGGGAGGGGGCGACCCAGGCGTCGACCTGGCCGCTCTTCACGCTCGCGTAGACCGTGTTGTAGTCCGGGAAGCGGACCGGGTCGAGCTTGAGGGTGTTGGTGACGAAGTCGTCCTGGACGGTGCCCTGGACAACGCCGATGCGCACGCCCTGCTTGAGGTCGTCGAAGGACTTCACCTTGGCGCCGTCCTTGGTGACGATCGCCATGTAGCCGAAGTCGTAGCCGTTGGTGAACCCGACCGTCTGGCGGCGGGAGTCAGTGGTCGAGATCGAGGACGAGCCCATGTCGAACTGCTTCGTCTTGACCTGGGCCAGCAGGCTCTGGAACTTCGTGGAGACGAACTCGACCTTCAGCCCCAGCTTGGCCGCCATGGCCTTGAGGAGCTCGTTGTCGTAGCCGGTGAAGTTGCCGCTGCTGTCGATGAAGATGTTCGGCGGCGCGTCGGAGAGCGTGCCCACCTTGATCGTGCCAGGGGTGATGAGGCCGAGCTTGGACTTGTCGATCTTGTCCAGCGGGGTGACCGAGGCGGTCGTGTACTTGTCCGTGGACTGCTGGTCGCTGCCCTTGAGCGCGTCCGTCGGCGTGCCGGAGGCGGAGCTTCCGCCGCCGCCGCACGCGGCGAGCGAGAGGGCGAGGACGGCCGCGACGGGCGCGGCGGCAAGCCACTTGGGTGCCTTGAGCTTCATGGAGCCTTCGCTTTCTGATGTGCATGCAGGACGCGCAGCATCCACGTGCGGTCGGCACGTCGAGGGCGTCTGGGCTGCATTCCATTATGAAGGACGGGCCTTCGGGGCCCCTCTCCAGAACACATGACGAAATATTCTCGGCCGGATCGAAGGATGTTCGGCCTCGCGTGGCAGCGCAGGTGCCGGTGGCGACCCAGGGGAGGTCCGCGTGAATTACGGACGGCGGCGCACGGCGGCGCGAGCCCGCAGCGGCTCTGTGACTTCCCTCTCAGGCCCCTGGGCTGTTACATGCTGTGCTGCTAGAAGCTGTGCTCCTGCAAGCTGGGCTGCTAGAAGCCGGCCTGCCCCGCGTCATGCGGCGCGAGCACGGGCCAGTCGCCCTCGACCACCGCGGCGGGCTTCGTCCGGCGCAGGTAGGCCTGGAAGTCCGCGGCCTGCGCTGCCGACCAGTCCACCTGGCTGCGGTGGAGGTGCGCCGCGGGGCGGTCGAGCTCCGGGAACCGGCCGGCCATCGCGTCGAGCAGCTGGGCCGCGGCGAGGGCGTCCGCAGCGGAGCTGTGCGCGTCGGTGAGGATGACGCCGTACTGTTCGCAGAGCGCCCCGAGGGTTCGCTTGCCCTTGCGGTACCGCTCCACCTGCTTGTTGATGACGTACGGGTCCAGGACCGGGAACCGGGTGAGCTGGGGGAGCCCATGGCGCGCGCACTCCGCCGCCATGACCGTGAAGTCGTACGCCGCATTGAAGGCGACGACGGGAACGCCGCGGTCGAAGAGGGCCTGCAGGGTCGTCGCGACCTCTGCAACGACCTCGCGGGCGGGACGGCCCTCCGCGCGCGCCTTCTCGGTGGTGACCCCGTGGACCTCGGCGGCCTCGGCCGGGATCTCGACGCCCGGATCGGCGAGCCACTCGTGCTCCGACTCGATGCTGCCGTCCGGCCCGAGCACCACGATGCTCGCGGTGACGATGCGCGCGGCGCGGGAGTTGCGCCCGGTCGTCTCGAGATCGAACGCTGCCCTGGTCTGCGTGCTCCACGTCATGGGGAACACGCTATGCGGCAGGTCCGACACTTCTCGCGCAGGCACGCCGGGCGCCCCGGCGGGGCAGCGCGGGCCGGCGCCCGGCGGCCGTTAGGGTGGGAGGCATGCGGGAGGAGTTCGTCGAGGCGGTCCTGGCCGTCGTCGACCTCGTGCCCCCGGGGTCGGTGCTGGCCTATGGCGATGTCGCCGAACTCCTCGGCGCCGGCGGCCCCCGGCAGGTAGGCTCCGTGATGTCGCGCTACAGCGGCGACGTCGGCTGGTGGCGGGTGCTCAAGGCCAATGGTGCCGCCCCCGAGTCCCATGAGGAGCGCGCGCTGCGGCACTACCTCGCAGAAGGGACGCCGCTGCGAGGCGACCCGCACCGCGGACCGTGGCGGGTCGACATCGCCCGGGCACGCTGGGCGCCCACGGACAGCGAGCTCGACGCGGTCGAGGAGATCGCCGAAGCGCTCCAGCGCGCTCTTCGCCGGACTTCGGGCGCCGAGGCAGAACTGTCGGACCCCGACGGTGGAATGGAACCATGACAGCGATCGCCACCCCGGCCGCGGCACCCGTTGCCCGGACCGCGCCCGCGGGAGCGGCCCCGCAGCTGACCCTCCTCGCTCCGAAGGGCCGTGCGGATGCAGTGCCCTTCTCGCCCTCGCCCGACCAGGAGGCCGTGCTCGCCCTGCGCCCGGGAAGCGGTCCGGTGCTCGTGTGGGGTGCTCCCGGTACCGGCAAGAGCCGGGTCCTCGTGGAGGCGGCCGCGGCCCGGGTGGAGCGCGACGGCCTCGATCCGGCGGGAGTCCTGCTCCTCGCCCCGGCACGCGCAGCCTCTGCGCGGCTGAGGGACGCGTTCACTGCGCGCCTCGACCGCAGCCTGAGCGCCCCTCCGGCGCGCACCTGGCAGTCCTACGCCTTCGACCTCATCCGGCGGGCGCGGGCCGAGGGGCGGATCGACTGGCTCACCCGCCCCCCGCGCCTGCTGTCCGGGGCGGAGCAGGACCTCATCGTCAAGGAGCTGCTGGAAGGGCACCGCGCCTCAGGCCGCGGACCCGCGTGGCCGCAGGGGTTCGAGGCGGCCCTGTCCACCCGGGGATTCCGGCACGAGGTCCGGGAGCTGTTCGACCGGGTCACCGAGTACGGCACGACGGCGGACGAGCTCGCTGATCTCGGCGCCCGCGCAGGGCGCCCCGAGTGGGTCGCGGCCGCCCAGCTGTACACCGAGTACCGGGACGTCCTCGAGCTGCGCATGCCTGAGGCCTTCGATCCCGCAGGGATCATCACGGCGGCCCGCATGATCCTGCTCGAGGATCCCGAGCTGCTCGCACAGGAGAGGGCCCGCCTCGGCCTGATCTGCGTCGACGACGTCCAGGAGTCCAGCCCGTCGGTCCTGGAACTCCTCGCCGTCCTGGGCCAGGGCCGCGACCTCATCGCGACGGCCGCCCCCGACGTGGTGGTGCAGGGCTTCCGCGGGGCGCGGCCCGGCCTCGTGCCCAGCCTGCGGGCCCTCCTCGGCACCGTCACGGAACTGTCGCTGGGCACCTCGCACCGGCTGCCGGAGGGGATCGCCGAGGCGTGGCGGGGGGTCGCGCAGCGGATCTCCGCCGTGCCCGGGGGCCAGGCGGCCCGCCGGCTCGTTCCGCCGCCGTCCACCAGGGAAGAGGAGGGGACGGCGCGGCCCGCCGCCGAGGCGCACGTCCTGCACTCCGCACTCCACGAACTGCGCTACCTCGCCCACCGAATCCAGGAGGCGCGCCTGCTCGGCGCGGTGGAGTACGGGCAGATGGCGGTCATCGTCAGGTCCGGCGGCCGGCTCGAGCAGATCCAGCGCTTCCTCTCCGGCCAGGGGATCCCCGTCAAGGTCCCCGTGGCCGAGACCGCGGTGCGCGATGAGGCGGCCGTGCGGCCGCTGCTGACGGCGTTCCGCGTCGCCCTGCGGCCCGAGGAGCTGACCGCGGAGACGGCGGTCGAGCTGCTGACCTCCCGCATCGGAGGTGCAACCGCGCTGGAGCTGCGGCGCCTGCGGCAGTCCCTCCGGCAGATCGAGCTCGCGGCCGGCGGGGGACGCGCGAGCGACGCACTCCTCGTCGAGGCACTCGAGGTCCCGGGCGCCCTCGACCCGCTCGGCGTCGAGGCCAGCGCCGCGCGCCGGATCGCCCGCATGATCGCCAAGGGGCGGGCGGCCGCCGAGGAGCCCGGGGCCACCGCCGAGACCGTCCTGTGGGCGCTCTGGGACGCGGCGGCCCTCTCGAAGCGGTGGTACGCCCTGGCTGTCTCGGGCGGCACTCTGGGTCTGCGCGCGGACCGCGACCTCGACGCCCTCATGGCCCTCTTCCACACCGCCGAACGGTACGTCGACAGGCTCCCCGGGGCGTCTCCCGCGCAGTTCCTGGACTACCTCACGGAACAGGAACTGCCCATGGACACCCTCGCGCCGCGCGCCCAGGCGGAGGATGCGGTCGAGCTCCTCACCCCCGCCAGCGCCGCCGGCCGCGAATGGCGGCTGGTCTTCGTCGCCGGGCTCCAGGACGGCGTCTGGCCGAACACGCGGCTGCGCGGCGAGCTCCTCGGCAGCACCCTCTTCGCGGACTGCCTCGACCTCGGCGTGGTCTCGGCCCTGCTCGTGCCGACCCGATCGCGGCTCCAGGACATCCGCTACGACGAGCTGCGCTCCTTCTCCGCCGCGATCTCGCGCGCGACCGAGCGGCTCGTGTGCACCGCGGCATCCACCGAGGACGAGGTCCCCTCCCCGTTCCTGGACTACGTCGCTCCGCTGCCGGTGGGCGTCACCGTGCGGCCGTACAGCGAGGTGCCCCGCACCCTCGGGCTCAGGCCGCTCGTCGCGGAGCTCCGGCAGTCTGTCGAGGCCGACGACGCCGACGCGCCCTACGCCGCAGCGCTGCTCGCCGCACTGGCCGCCGCCGATGCCCCCGGCGCCCATCCCGGCCAGTGGTACGGGCTCGCTCCCTTGAGCAGCACCGGCCCGGTGGTACCCGAGGACGGCACCGTCTACGTCTCCCCGTCCAAGGTAGAGACCGCCACCAAGAACCCCTTGGACTGGTTCGTCTCCGCGGCCGGCGGCGAGGCGGCCACCGACTTCGCCCGGAGCCTCGGGACCCTCGTGCACGCGATCGCGCAGGACCTCCCCGAGGGGACCTCGGCCGACTACCTCGCGGAGCTGAAGCGGCGCTGGGCGAGCCTCGGCCTCGCAGACACCTGGGAGGGCGAGCTCGACTTCGAACGCGCGCAGGCGATGGTCCGCAAGCTCGCCGAGTACGTCCGCGTGAACGGGCGGGAGCTCCTCGGCGTCGAGGTCGACTTCGAGGCCTCCCTCGGGTCCGTCGGCACGGCCGAGATCGCTGCCCGCACGGTCCTCCGTGGACAGGTGGACCGGCTCGAGCTCGACGAGGACGGCCGGCTGGTGGTCGTCGACCTCAAGACCGGGCGCCGCAAGCCGAAGGCAGCGGACCTCGAACAGCATGCCCAGCTGGCCGCATACCAGGTCGCCGTGGTTGCGGGCGCCTTCGGCGAGGACGCGGCCCTGAACCGGGGTCCTGTCCCCGGCGGTGCCGAACTCGTCCAGCTGGGGGACGGGACGGTCAAGCTCACCGTCCAGCAGCAGGCGGCCCTCGAGGATGCCGCCTGGGCCGTCCAGCTGGTCGAGCGGGCCGCAGAGGTCATGGCCGGGGACCACTTCGAGGCCCGGCACGAACCAGGCGGGGGTTTCACCGGGGGCTGCCGGCTCCCCGACATCTGCCCGCTCTGCGCCCGGGGACGGCAGGTGACCGAGTGAGCGAGGCAGCACTCCCGCAGACCGCCGCCGAGCTGCCCGAGCCGCGCTTCAGCCCCGAGGAGCTCGCCGACCTGCTGGGCCAGCACCGTCCCACGGCCCAGCAGTCGGAGATCATCTCCTCGCCCCTCGCCCCGCGCCTGGTCGTGGCCGGGGCGGGATCCGGCAAGACCGCGACCATGGCGTCCCGCGTGGTCTGGCTCGTCGCCAACGGCTGGGTCCGGCCGGACGAAGTCCTCGGCGTGACCTTCACCCGCAAGGCGGCAGGGGAGCTCTCGGCCCGGATCCGCGCCCAGCTCGCCCGCCTCGCGAGGCTCGCCCAGCGCGGCGCCGAGGGCATCGCGGCGGCAGCGGGCGACCAGCAGGCGATCGACCCGACGGTGTCCACCTACCACTCGTTCGCCAACACCGTCGTGCAGGACCACGGGCTCCGGCTCGGGATCGAGCGCGACGCGGTGCTGCTCGGGCCCGCCCAGTCCTTCCAGCTCGCCGCCCGCGTGGTCGAGGCCTACGACGGGGGCACCTGGGACGGCTTCCCCGCCAAGAGCAGCCTGATCGCCGCGGTGCTCCAGCTGGCCAGCGAGTGCGCCGAGCACCTGCGCGAGCCCGGAGACGTCGCCGCATGGCTCGACGAGGAGTCAGCGCGGCTGCAAGCGCTTCCCACGGGCGGTCGGGGAGGAAGGCAGCCGGCCGGTGCCGCAGCGCTCGTGACGACCCTGCGCACGCGCGCCCTCGTCGCGGGCCTCGTGGAGCGCTACGCCGCGGCGAAGCGCGAGCGCGGCGTCCTGGACTACGGCGACCTCGTGGCCCTCGCCGCGCGCATCGCGGCAACGGTGCCGGAGGCCGGCACGCTCCTGCGCAGCCAGTACCGCACCGTCCTCCTCGACGAATTCCAGGACACCTCCCACGCCCAGCTGGTGCTGTTCTCCTCCCTCTTCGGGGACGGCCACGCCGTCACCGCCGTCGGCGACCCCAACCAGTCGATCTACGGCTTCCGCGGCGCCTCCGCCGGCCAGCTCGAGAGCTTCCCCCGGGTGTTCCCACGGCGGGAGGGCACCGGCCTCGCCCCCGCATGGACCAGCCACCTGACCACGGCATGGCGCAACTCGACTACGGTCCTCGCCACCGCCAACACCGTGGCCGGCCCGCTCGCCTCGCCCGCGGCCTACCTCACCGGCGCCCCCGGCATCGAGGTCCAGCCGCTCGAGCCCCGTCCCGGCGCGGGCCCCGGCCGTGTGCGGCTCGGCCGCTTCGTCGACGAGCTCGACGAGGCGCGGGCCGTGGCCGACGAGCTGCAGGCATTCACGCGCGACTGGGCCGTGGGCGCCGAGCAGGTGTCCGGCCCCGGTCCGACGATGGCGGTCCTGTGCCGGAAGCGCTCGCAGTTCGCGGCGCTCCGGGGCGAGTTCGAGCGCCGCGGCATGCCGTTCGAGGTGGTCGGACTGGGCGGCCTGCTCGACACTCCCGAGGTCATCGACATCGTCTCGACGCTGCGGGTCATCGCGGACCCTGGCCGATCCGACGCGCTCATGCGGCTCCTGGCCGGGGCGCGCTGGCGGATCGGGCCGGCCGACCTCATGGCCCTCGCCGACTGGTCCCGCCACCTCGCAGCCCTCCGTTCCGCCGCCGCCCGGCCCGAAGAGCAGGACCTCGATGCCGCGGGCACGGTCGAGGAGGCCCTCATCGAGGGGGACCTGGCCGAGGCCTCCAGCCTCGTGGAGGCCATCGACCGGCTGCCCCGGCCAGGGTGGACGTCCGGGGCAGGCAGGCAGCTCAGCCCCGAGGCGCTCTCCCGCCTGACGCGGCTGCGCGACGAGCTGCGGATGCTGCGCACCGTCTCCGGGGACGATCTCGGCACCGTGGTCTCCCACGTCGAGCGCGCGCTCCTGCTCGACATCGAGCTCGCCGCCAGGCCAGGCGCGTCGGTCCACCAGGCGCGCCGCAACCTGGACGCCTTCGCCGAGGCGGCGGCGTCGTTCCTCGCCCAGTCGTCCGAGCCCGGCCTGCTCGCCTTCCTCGCGTGGCTCGAGGTCGCCGCGCGTGAAGAGTCCGGGCTCGACATGGCCCCCAGCGAGCCCTCGCCCGGGGCGATCCAGCTCCTCACGGTCCACGCCTCCAAGGGGCTCGAGTGGGACGCGGTCGCCGTGACGGGACTCAACCGCGGCATGTTCCCCTCGGGGGGCAACGACCGGTGGACGGTCGGGCAGTCCGCGCTGCCCTGGCCCCTGCGCGGAGACCGGGCCGACCTGCCCGCGTGGGACACGGACCAGCCGGACCAGAAGGGCTGGGTCGACGCGGAGAAGCAGCTCGCAGAGGACGCCACGGAGCACGCCGAGCGCGAGGACAGGAGGCTGGCCTACGTCGCGTTCACCCGCGCCAGGTCGCTCCTCGTGGCCACCGGGTTCGCCTGGAGCAGCACCCGATCCAGGCCCATGCCCGCGTCGCCGTTCCTCGAGGAGCTGCGCGAGGACGCGGACCGCCACGGCTTCGAGGTCCTGGCCTGGGCGGAGGACGCCGACCTGCCGGAGCAGAACCCCCTGCAGGCCCTGGCCCAGCGCTCGCTCTGGCCCTATGACCCGCTCGAGGGGCCAGTCGATGCTGCCACCGGGGCCCGCCACAGCCTCTCGCCGGGCCGCCGCGGGGCCCTCGAGGCGGCGGCGCACCGCGTCCTCGAGATGATCCACGACGGCGGCGCCGGTCCGCACCTCCCGGCCCCGGGGGCCCCCCGGCAGGCCGAGTGGGCGCGCGAGGCCGAGCTGCTCCTGGCAGAACAGGCCCGCGCCCACGTGACCTCGGGCGTGCGGCTGCCGGAGCACGTCTCGGCGTCCACCCTCGTGGCGCTCGGCGAGGACCGCGAGGCGGTCGTCCGCCAGCTGCGCCGGCCCGTCCCGCGCCGGCCCGGAATGGCTGCGCGGCGGGGGACGGCCTTCCATGCCTGGGTCGAGGAGCACTTCGGCACCAGCGCCATGCTGGACCTCGAGGGCTTCGACAGCTCTGACGAGTACGTGGACGAGGCCTACGAGCTCGGCACCCTCGTGGAGGCCTTCAAGCGCACCGAATGGGCGAACCGGAGTCCGGCCCACGTCGAGGTGCCGATCGAGACCAAGGTGGGGCCCGTCGTCGTGCGCGGACGCATCGACGCCGTGTTCCGCGACGCCGACGGCCGGTGGGACCTCGTGGACTGGAAGACCGGAAGGGCCCCGAAGGGCGCCGAGGCGAGGGCACGGTCCGTGCAGCTGGCCGTGTACCGCTTGGCCTGGTCGCGCCTCACGGACACCCCCGTGGAGGAGATCAGGGCCGCCTTCTGCTACCTCGCCGACGGCACGGTCGTCCGCCCCGAAGCGCTCGCCACAGAGGCAGAGCTCGAAGCGATCGTGGCCTCGGCGCTGCAGTGACCCCCCAGCACCGCCTGGGGCGCCGGGTGGGCGGGCGCGGGGTGGGCGGGGGCGGCCTCAGTCCTCGCGGCGCCCGTCGGTGATGAGCGGGAGCGCATCGGTCGCCGGTGCAGGGTCCGCCGTGCGCGGAATCTCGGCCGCCGGCCGGCCGTTCTCCGGCGCAGGGGCCTCGGTGCCCTCGCCGCTTCCGTCGTCCGCCGCTGCGGCGCGGGCGGACTCGGCCTCCGCAGCCTCGCTGGCCTCGATGTCGGCGGCAAGCTCGGCGAGCATGGCCTCGGCGTCCCGCGCGACCTCCTGGTCGCCGAGGGCGAGGGCCTTCACGAGGTACTGCGCGAGGGCAAACTCCGCCGCCAGGGCCGCGCGCCGGGCGAGCTGCGGGTCCACCGGCTCCTTGCGGGCCTCGTGGTAGGCCGCGAGCACCGCGTCGATGAACTTCGGCTCGTTCGACCCGACGAGCCAGGCGATGTCGTCGGCCGGATCGCCGATCCGCAGGTCGGTCCAGCCGGTCACGGCGGTGACGCGGTCGTCGTCGATGAGGAGGTTGTCCTCGTGGAGGTCGCCATGGACCACGGTCGGGTTGAACCGCCAGAGGGTGACGTCCTCCATGGCCTGCTCCCACCGGCGCAGGAGCACCGCGGGGATCTTGCCCGTGGTGGCCGCCTGGTCGAGCTCGTTGAGGCGGCGCTGCCTGAACCCGTTGGCCGTGTAGGAGGGCAGGTCCGCGCTGTCGACGAGCTCCTGGGGCAGGCCGTGGATGGCGGCGAGCGTCCCCCCGATCTCCCGCGCGAGCCGGTCGCTGCCCGAGGCGAGCGCGTCGAGGTCCCGGACCGTCCCGGTGAGATTGGTGTAGACGCACGTGGTGAGCCCGTCCATGCGCACCGTGCCGGCCACCGCCGGCATCTGGAACGGCAGCTCGGCGCGCACGGCGGGGTCGAACGCCCGCAGCACCGTCATCTCGGTCTCGAGGCGTGCGCTGGCCTCCGTGCCCCGCGGGCAGCGGATGCGCCACGCGCGCCCGTCCGCGGTCTCCAGAAGGGCCGCATCGAAGTCGGTGGCGTCATCCGGGGACGCCGCCACGGCGGTCGGCTGCAGCCCGGGGACGGCGGCGGTAGCGATGGCGGCCAGCTCGAGCGGAGTGCGTTTCACCTTCTCCACGCTAGCCCGCTGCGCCGCCGCGGGCACGGACCCACGCCGAACCGGCGCCCCGCCGGTTGTGCGAGTGTCGGAGGGGCTCAGTACCGTAGTGGGTATGACTTCCGGCTCGTTCCCGCCTCCCCAGCCCTCGGCCACCGCCGGCACCGCGCTCTCGGCGTTCGAGGGGACGGGCCAAACTGCCGGACTGCTCGCCGACCGGCTCCTCCCCACGGCGGCGGAAGCGCTCGACCGCCGGTCCGCCGACCGCGCCGACCCCGAATTCCTCGGCCAGCTCGTGCGCCAGCCGGGCACCCTCGCGGTGCTCTACTCGCAGCGGCGGGCCGCGCACGACGGCGGGCACCTCGCCTTCCTGCCCGCCCGGTCCCTGCCGGCGGAGTGGCTCGAGGGCCTCGTCGTCTACCTCGGCCGGCTGCCGCAGGAACGGACCACCGCCCACGCCGCGCCGGGCTCCGACATCGTCCTCGTGGTCCTCGACGAGCCGGTCGAGCCCGTGTCTGCGGTCATGTCGGAGCCCGCGGGGGAGGGCGCCGGGCTGCTGCCCGAGGAGACGAACTGGGCCGGCTTCCGCGAATCGGGCCCCGGCCTGGACCTCGTGGAGGCGGGCATCCTGCTGGAGGCGACCGCCATCGCGAACTGGCACGCCTCACACCCCCGGTGCCCGCGCTGCGGCGCGCCCACACAGGTGATCCAGAGCGGCTGGGTGCGGCAGTGCCCCGAGGACGGCTCGGAGCACTTCCCCCGCACGGACCCGGCGATCATCGTGACCGTCGTCGGCCCGGGCGACCGCGTGCTCCTCGCGACCGGAGCGCGCATGCGCTCGACGATGTTCTCGACCCTCGCGGGCTTCGTCGAGCCCGGCGAGTCCCTCGAGCAGGCCGTGGCCCGCGAGGTCCTCGAGGAAGTCGGGGTCCGCGTGACCGAGTGCCAGTATCTCGGCTCGCAGCCCTGGCCCTTCCCTGCCTCCCTCATGCTCGGCTTCACAGCCCGCACCCTGGACGAGGTCGCCGAGCCGGACGGCACCGAGGTGCTCCGCGCCCGCTGGTTCACCCGGGACGAGCTGGCAGCCGCGGCCGGCTCCGGCGAGATCGACCTGCCCAGTCGGCTGTCCATCTCGCGGGCCCTCATCGAGAGGTGGTTCGGCGGCCCCATCACCGCACTGGAGGCGGCGGCCCAGTGAGCGGGGCCGAGTCCGCCCAGACCGCGGGAGGGACGCTCGAGGAGCGGCTCCTCGCCGGCCTCGACGAGGAGCAGCGCGAGGTCGCGACCACCCTGCACGGGCCGGTGTGCGTCCTGGCCGGGGCAGGCACCGGCAAGACGCGGGCGATCACCCACCGGATCGCGTACGGCGTCCACTCGGGCGTCTACTCGCCCCAGCGCCTCCTTGCGGTCACGTTCACCGCGCGGGCCGCCGCCGAGATGCGCAGCCGCCTGCGCGACCTCGGCGTGGGGGGAGTGCAGGCCCGCACGTTCCACGCCGCGGCCCTGCGGCAGCTGCAGTACTTCTGGCCGCAGGCCGTGGGGGGCTCGCTGCCGAGCCTCCTCGAGCACAAGGCCCAGGCCATCGCCGAGGGCGCACGGCGCCTGCGCCTCACCGTGGACCGGGCCGCGATCCGCGACCTCGCCTCGGAGATCGAATGGGCCAAGGTCTCGATGCTCACGCCCTCCACCTACCTCGAGGGCGCCGCGGGAAGGGGAGAGCCCGGCGGCCTCCAGCCGGCCACCGTGGCGCGGCTCTTCGAGGCCTACGAGGACGTCAAGGTGGACCGGAACCTCATCGACTTCGAGGACGTCCTGCTCATCACGGTCGGCATCCTGCAGGAGGACCCGAAGGTCGCCGCGACCGTGCGCGAGCAGTACCGCCACTTCGTCGTCGACGAGTACCAGGACGTCTCCCCGCTGCAGCAGCGCCTCCTCGAGCTGTGGCTCGGCGGCCGCGAGGAGCTGTGCGTGGTCGGCGACGCGAGCCAGACGATCTACTCGTTCACGGGCGCCACGAGCACCCACCTGCTCGAGTTCGGCAAGCGCCACCCGCAGGCGGCCATGATCCGGCTCGTGCGGGACTACCGCTCCACGCCGCAGGTGGTCCGCCTGGCCAACGACCTCCTCGCGGCCCGCCGCCCCGCGGGCCCCGCGGCCGATGCCCGCTGGGCGAAGCCGCTGAACCTCATCGCCCAGCGGCCCAGCGGGCCCGAGCCCGAATTCGCCGAGTGCGCCGACGACGAGGCGGAGGCGTCCGCCGTGGCCCGCAGGATCGCCGCCCTCGTCGCGGCGGGCACCGAGCCCAAGGACATCGCGGTGCTCTTCCGCACCAACGGCCAGTCCGAGGCGTTCGAGCAGGCCCTCGCCGCGGCCGGCATCGGCTACCAGCTGCGCGGCGGCGAGCGGTTCTTCAACCGCCGCGAGGTCCGCGACGGGCTCCTGCAGCTCCGCGGTGCCGCCCGCGCCCAGGCGGACGACGGCGTGCCGGTGGCGCAGCGGGTGCGCGATGTCCTCTCCTCGCTGGGCTACTCCGAGCAGGCGCCCGCGGGCGGGGGCGCCACGCGCGAGCGCTGGGAGTCGCTTGCCGCCCTCGTGGCCCTCGCCGACGAGCTCTCCGCCGCGCGGGGCGAGGGGTTCGGGCTGCCCGAGTTCGTGGCCGAGCTGCAGGAGCGGGCCACGGCCCAGCACGCGCCGGCCGTCCAGGGCGTGACGCTCGCGTCGCTGCACGCCGCGAAGGGCCTCGAGTGGGACGCGGTGTTCCTCGTGGGGCTGAGCGAAGGCCTCGTGCCGATCTCCTTCGCCGACACGCCCGTGACGGTGGACGAGGAGCGGCGCCTGCTGTACGTCGGGATCACCCGGGCCCGGGAGTTCCTGCACCTGTCGTGGTCCCTGTCCCGCACCCCGGGCGGGCGCGCGCACCGCCGTCCGTCGCGGTTCCTCGACGGCCTGCGGCCCGCGGGCTCGACCTCCTCGCACGCCGAGCGCAGCCCCCGCAAGCGCCGGGAGCTGAAGGGGCCCACCACGTGCCGCGTGTGCGGGACGATCCTCTCGACCGGGGCCGAGCGGAAGGTCGGCCGCTGCTCCGGGTGCCCGCCCACCTACGAGGAGGCCACGTTCGAGGCGCTGCGCGCGTGGCGCCTCGAGCAGGCGCGCGAGGCGGACGTGCCGGCCTTCGTCGTGTTCACGGACGCGACCCTGACGGCCATCGCGGAGGCGAAGCCCTCGAGCCTGGACGAGCTGTCCCAAGTGGCCGGTGTGGGGCGGGCCAAGCTCGAGCGCTACGGCGAGGCAGTCCTGGAGCTCATCCGTGGCGCGTGAGGGCCGGCGCGCCGTCCCCGGCCAGGGCGCGCTCCCGCTGGGCGGGGACGGCCCGCGCATCGAGGTGCGCCGGTCGGGCCGGCGCAGGAAGACGGTCTCCGCCTTCTGGGAGGGCAGCACTGCGGTGGTGGCGATCCCCGCCACCTTCACACGGGCCCAGGAGGCGCACTGGGTCGAGCGCATGGTCGAGCGGCTCCAGCAGGACACCGCGCGCCGCCGCGGCGCGCACTCGGACGAGGCCCTCGCCGAGCGCGCCGCCGGGCTGTCGCGGCGGTACTTCGGCGGCCGGACCGAGCCCGCGTCCATCCGCTGGGTCACGAACCAGCGCCGCCGGTGGGGCTCCTGCACGCCGAGCCAGCGGACCATCCGCCTCTCCCACGAACTGCAGGGCATGCCGGAGTGGGTGGTCGACTACGTGATCGTGCACGAGCTCGCCCATCTGCTCGTCTCGGGCCACGGCCCCCAGTTCTGGAAGCTCGTCGAGGCGTATCCGAGGCTCGCGGAGGCGAAGGCCTTCCTCGCCGGGGTGGCGTTCGCCGGTTCCCAGCGCGGGGACGCCGAGGGCAGCGGCTGGGACCTTATCGACGACGAAGAAGACGCCTAGAATCGCGCCATGAGCCAGCTTCCTGCCAGCTACGCCAAGTACCTCGAGGGCCGCAGCGCCGAGTTCATCGACACGGTCCGCCCCGTGCTGCTCCAGTCAGCCGCGGACGCCGTGTGCGGCGTCCATGTGGTCATCAACGAGCCGCACGAGCTCCAGGCCCATCTGGACGAGTCGGTCCCGTTCGGCCAGATCACCGAAGGCATCGACTGACACACGGAGCCGGCCGCGTCGCGCGGCCGGCTCCGTGAGTGTCTCTGCCGTTCCCCCTGAGGGTTGCCCCCTGCTAGGCGCGGGGCGCACCCGGGGGAGTGCCGCCGTCGTCCGTCCCGTCGCCATCCTCGGGACCGCCGCCGTCCTCGCGACCGCCGCCGTCACCGCGCTGGCCGTCCGCCTCGGAGGAGTCCGCCGGCTCGTCGAAGCCGCCGGCGAGGAGCTTCTCGAGAGCCTCGTCCACCTCCGAGCCCTGCGCCTCTGCCTGGGAGCGCCGGGCGGAGAAGCCCTGGGGGTCGTCGAGGTCCTCGGCGGTGGGGAGCAGGTCCGGGTGCTTCCAGATCGCGTCGCGCCCCGCGATCCCGCGCTCGTCGCCGAGGGACTTCCACAGCGTGGCAGCGTCGCGCAGCCGGCGCGGGCGCAGCTCGAGCCCCACGAGCGAGGCGAAGGCGTGCTCCGCCGGCCCCCCGGTGGCACGGCGACGCCGAACAGCCTCGCGGAGCGCCGCTGCCGAGGGCAGCACCCCTTCGGTCGCCGTGGCGGTGAGCTCGTCGACCCACCCCTCGACGAGGGCGAGCGCCGTCTCGAGCTTGGCCAGGGCGGCATCCTGCTGCGGAGTGCGCTGCGGCATGAACACGCCGCCCTGGAGTGCCTCCTGGATCGACTCCGGGTTGCCCGGATCGATCCCGTGGGCGAGCTCCTCAATCTTGGACACGTCGATGTGGATGCCGCGCGCGTAGTCCTCGATCGCGCCGAGCAGATGGGCGCGCAGCCACGGCACGTGCATGAACAGGCGCGCGTGGGCTGCCTCGCGGACCGCCAGGTAGAGGCGGACGTCGCCTTCCGGCAGGCCCAGTCCCTCGCCGAACTTCGCGACGTTCGCCGGCAGCAGCGCCATCTCGAGGTCGACCAGCGGGACGCCGATGTCGGAGGAGCTCACGACCTCGCCCGAGAGCGCGCCGATCGCCGCGCCGAGCTGCATGCCGAAGATGGCCCCGCCCATGTTGGTGAGCATGGAGGACGCGCCGCCCAGCATGCCCTTCATCTCCTCGGGCATCTGCTCGTTCAGCGCGGTCGAGAGCGCGGTGGCGATGCTGTTGGCGACGGGCTCCGTGAGCCGGCGCCACGTCCCCATCGTGGCCTCGATCCACTCGGCCCGGGACCAGCCGCGGCCGATGATGCCCGTGCCTGGAAGGTCGGTCGCCTGGTCCAGCCAGAGCTCGGCCAGCCGCAGGGCCTCGTCCACGTCGCGGTTCTGCGCCGCGGAGACCGAGGGGTCCGAGGTCGCGGCCGCGGTCCGGCGGGCGTGGTCGTGCGCCAGCTGCCAGTTCACCGGGCCCTCGCCGCCGGGGGCCGACATCATGGCCTGGACCTGCTCGAACATCTGGCGCAGGAGGTTGGGGTCGCTCGGGAGGCCGGCCGCCTTGGCGATCTCCGTGGGGTCGAATCCCTCGGCGCCCGCACCGCCCATGAGCCTGCCGAAGAGCTCGGACAGCGGGTCCTGGGGCTCGTCGTCGTGGCCCGAAGGCTTCTCTGGTGTGGTCATCGTGCCGCCGATCAATGCTGGTGGTAGGGACATCCTCACGGTACCGCGGTGCTCGCCGACGTGTCTCCGGCGGGCGGCTCCCTTTCGCTGACGGCACACCGCCCTGCACGGCGCACACGTCCGCGGCATCGTAGGCTGGGGCGTGCCGCCGCGGAGGTCCGCGGCGGCCGCGTCCGCCGGTCCCGGCGGTGCGAGGCGGTGCGAGCACCTGGAAGGCGGCGCGAGACGTGGTCAATCCCCCCGCAGTTCCCGAGAAGGACGGCGGGCAGCCGGACGGCGGGCGGCCGGAGGAGGGCCGGGCCGAGGACGGCGCGGCCGCACCCCGCGCGGCCCGCTCCCCGAAGGCGGCGGGCAGCGGCCGCACCTTCGCCGCGGTGACCTCGGGCCTCGCGGCGCTCGTGCTGGGCGCCACGGTGGTCTCCGTCCCGGTTCCCTACGTGGTGGAGTCGCCCGGACCGGCGTACAACACCCTCGGCCAGACGGGCGGCAAGGACGTCATCTCGATCAGCGGGCATCCCTCGTACCCGGCCAGCGGCTCCCTCGACCTCACGACGGTGTACGTCAACGGGGGGCCCAACAGCGACGTCGGCCTGATCGACCTTGCGCGCTCGTGGTTCGACCATTCGCAGGGCATCCTGCCCCAGCGGGTCGTCTACCCGCCCGGGACCACGCGCCAGCAGGTCTCGGACGAGAACGCCTCGCTCATGCAGGACTCGGAGCAGACGTCGGTCGCCGCCGCGCTCGGCGCCCTGGGCATCCAGTACGACCAGCAGCTCAACGTCGCCTCGATCGCCGACGGGTCGCCGTCCTCCGGGAAGCTGAAGGTGGGCGACAAGCTGGTCAGCGTCGGCGGCCAGAAGGCCACCTCCCTCGCCGTGGTGCAGCAGACCCTCGCCGCGGGGAAGGGCGCCCCGGTCGAGGTGGTGGTCGACCGCGGGGGAGCGCCGGCGACGGCCACGGTGACGCCCGCCCAGAACCAGGGCAGGTGGATCCTGGGTGTGGGCATCCGCTACACCTACAGCTTCCCGTTCGACGTCCAGATCGAGCTGGACCGGGTCGGCGGCCCGAGCGCAGGCATGATGTTCGCGCTCGGGATCATCGACAAGCTCACCCCGGGAGACCTCACCGGAGGCAAGAACATCGCCGGGACCGGGACCATCGACCCCGACGGGTCGGTCGGCGCGATCGGCGGGATCGACCAGAAGCTGGTCGGCGCCCGCGCTGCCGGTGCCACACTCTTCCTGGCGCCCGCGGCCAACTGCAACGAGGTGGTCGGGCACATCCCCGACGGTCTCGCGGTCGTCAAGGTCTCCACCCTCAGGGAGGCGCGCTCCGCGGTGGAGGCCTACGCGCAGGGCAGGGCCCCTGCGTCCCTGCCGCAGTGCACCGCCGGCTGACGGAGCCTGCGGGGCCGAGCCGAGGCCGAATCGTTATCGCGCACCCGCGCGGCACGGGGAACTGTGGTCCCGCGTCAGGCGTGCTTGACTAAGAGCAGCGCCGTGCTCCGCATGCGTGTCCGCGGAGCCGGGCGCCGACCCATCGAGCCCAGAGCAAGAGGTACGCCGTGACATCCCGCCCCGAAGGCAGACCGACCGCACTCCGCCGCCGTCGGGGCGCCCTGATTCCGACGATCGTCATCGTGGTCGTCATCGCGGTCGGGTTCGTCATCTTCTCCGGCGTGTACACGGACATCCTGTGGTTCCAGCAGCTGGGCTACCTGCAGGTCTTCCTCCGGCAGAACGCCATCCGGGCCGCCGTCTTCCTCGTGGCCGGGCTCGTGATGGCCGGGGCGGTGTACGGCGTGATGCGGGCCGCGTACCGGGCGCGCCCCGTGTACGCCCCGGATCCGTCCAGCCACGACACGATGGCGCGCTACCAGGAGCAGCTCGAGCCGGTGCGGCGCATCGTCATGGCCGCGGTGCCGATCGTCTTCGGCCTCTTCGCCGGGGCGGCGGCAGGGAGCCAGTGGCAGAAGGCCGCGCTCTTCTTCAACCAGGTCGGGTTCGGGGTGCAGGACCCGCAGTTCCACCTCGACATCAGCTTCTACACGATGACCCTGCCCTTCCTGGGCACGGTCGTGGGCTTCCTCCTCGGCGTCGTCGTCATCGCGGGGATCGCGGGCGTCCTCACGCACTACCTCTATGGGTCGATCCGCATCAGCGAGAGCGGGGTCTACATGGCCCGCGCGGCGCAGCTGCACCTCGCGATCTCGGGGGCGGCGCTCCTGCTGCTCATTGCCGTCAACTTCTGGCTGGACCGCTACAGCGCGGTCTTCGACTCCTCGGGCCGGGTGTCCGGTGCGCTCTTCACCGACGTCAACGCGGTCATCCCGACCAAGGCCATCCTCGCCGTGGCCGCCGCGATCGTCGCGGTCCTGTTCATCGTCGCCGCGGTCATCGGGCGCTGGCGCCTGCCGCTCATCGGCACCGCCATGCTCGTGATCACCGGGATCCTCGCCGGCGGTGTCTACCCCTGGGTCATCCAGCAGGTCCAGGTGCGCCCCTCTGAGCAGAGCGCCGAGGCCCCCTACCTCGAGCGGAACATCAACTCGACGCGGTCCGCCTATGGCCTCGACAAGGTCCAGGTGCAGGACTACAAGGCCACCACCGATGCGACCCCGGGCGCGCTGCGTCAGGACGCCCAGACCACCGCCAGCATCCGGCTGCTCGACCCGACCCTCGTGTCCCCGACCTTCCAGCAGCTCGAGCAGTACCGGCCGTACTACCAGTTCGCCCCCTCGCTCAACGTGGACCGCTACTCGGTGAACGGCAAGACCCAGGACACCGTGATCGCGGTGCGCGAGCTCAACTCGCAGGGCCTCTCGCCCAGCCAGCAGTCCTGGTACAACAACCACATCGTCTACACCCACGGCTACGGCGTCGTGGCCGCCTACGGCAACACGGCCACGGTGGACGGCAAGCCGGTGTTTATGGAGTCGAGCATCCCCTCGACCGGGGTGCTGGGGACCGACTCGACGTACCAGCCGCGGATCTACTTCGGCGAGTACTCGCCCGACTACTCGGTCGTCGGCGGCCCCGCCGGGACCCAGCCCCGCGAGCAGGACAAGCCCCAGGGCAGTGCGGGGGACACCCAGTACACCTTCTCGGGCAACGGGGGCCCGAACGTGGGCAACATCTTCAACAAGCTCATGTACGCGATGAAGTTCCAGAGCACCGACCTCCTCTTCTCGGACGGCGTGAACCAGGACTCCCAGATCCTGTACGACCGGAACCCGCGCGACCGGGTGCAGAAGGTGGCCCCGTACCTGACCATCGACGGGAACGCCTACCCGGCCGTGATCGACGGACGCGTGAAGTGGATCGTGGACGGCTACACGACGAGCCAGTACTACCCGTACTCGCAGCAGCAGCAGCTCCAGCAGATCACCGCCGACTCCCAGACGGCCGCGGGGCGCGCGAGCCAGCTGCCGCAGGCGACGGTCAACTACATCCGCAACTCGGTCAAGGCGACCGTGGACGCGTACGACGGCTCGGTGACGCTGTACGCCTGGGACGACCAGGACCCGATGCTCAAGGCCTGGCAGAAGGTGTTCCCGAGCACCGTCAAGCCGATCTCGGACATGTCCGCCGGCCTGATCAGCCACGTGCGCTACCCCGAGGACCTGTTCAAGGTCCAGCGGGAGCTGCTCACCCGGTACCACGTGACCGATCCGGGCGACTTCTACAAGAACAACGACGTCTGGAGCGTGCCCAACGATCCGACCGTGAAGTCCGGAGGCGTGAAGCAGCCCCCGTACTACATGACGCTGCAGATGCCGGGCCAGCAGACCCCGTCCTTCCAGCTGACCTCGAGCTTCATCCCCCAGACGGTCGAGGGCGGGTCCTCCCGGGAGGTCATGTACGGCTATCTCGCCGCGGACTCCAATGCCGGGAACAAGGCCGGCGTGAAGGGGAACGACTACGGGAAGCTGACGCTGCTCAAACTCCCGACCGACACATCGGTCCCGGGCCCGGGGCAGGTGCAGAACACGTTCAACTCGGACACCAACGTCTCCCAGGCGCTCAACCTCCTGCGTCAGGGCGCCTCCGAGGTGCTCAACGGCAATCTCCTGACGCTGCCCGTGGGCGGGGGCCTGCTCTACGTCCAGCCCGTCTATGTGAAGTCCACGGGCTCGACCTCCTACCCGACCCTCCAGCGCGTGCTCGTGGCCTTCGGGGACAAGATCGGCTTCGCTCCGACCCTGGACAAGGCGCTTGACGATCTCTTCGGCGGGAATTCGGGCGCCAAGGCGGGCGATTCGGGCAACAACGGGCAGGCCGGCGCGACCCCGAGCCCGCAGCCGTCCGGCGGAACGGGGACGTCCCAGACAGCCCAGGCGGATCTGCAGGCAGCCCTGCAGGATGCGAGCCAGGCCATCAAGGACGGACAGGCCGCGCTCGCGGCGGGCAATTTCGCGGCCTACGGCGACGCGCAGCAGAAGCTGAGCGCCGCCGTGCAGCGGGCGATGGACGCCGAGGCGAAGATCGCAGGGTCCGGCGGCGGCACGTCCGGCTCGTCGACCGCGAGCCCCGCGCCGAGTCCGACGCCGAGCAAGTAGGCACCCGGCGGACGGCCCGGCAGGATTTGGCCGACGTCCGCCCCGCTGCTAAAGTTGAAGGCACGCCGCGGGGTGGAGCAGTTCGGTAGCTCGCTGGGCTCATAACCCAGAGGTCGTAGGTTCAAATCCTGCCCCCGCAACTCCCACAGTGAGGCCCCGGACCATCTGGTCCGGGGCCTCACTGCATGTCCGCGGTGCCGCAGCCCGGCAAGGCTCCCGTCCGCCTCAGCGCCTGTCGGCGTCGGCTTCCTCGACGGCGGGGGCCGCGGCGGGCTGGCCGGTTCCGGTGCCCAGGGCTGCCGAAGGGGCACCCTGCTTGAGGGCTGCGAGGCGCGCCTCGATCTCGGTCTGCTCGCCCAGGTCCTCGAGCTGGTTGAACTGGGCGTCGAGGCTCGAGGCGGCGAGCTCCTGCTGGCCGCGGACCCTGGCCTCTTCGCGCCGGACCTTCTCCTCGAAGCGTGCGACCTCGCTCGTCGGGTCCATGATGTCGATGCTCTTGAGGGCATCGCTGACCTGGGTCTGGGCCTGGGCGGTCTTGGCCCTGGCCACGAGCTCGTTGCGCTTGGCCGTGAGCTCGTTGAGCTTGCCCTTCATCTGGTCGAGGCCGGTCTTGAGGCGCTCGACGACCTCGTTCTGGGTCGCGATCGTCGGCTCGGCGGCCTTCGCCTCGTTCTCGGAGGACATCTGGTGCTGGATGGCGACCTTCGCGAGGTTGTCGAACTTCTGCGCGTCCGCGGTGTTGCCGGCGGCGCGGAACTCATCGGCCTTGCGGGAGGCCGCGAGGGCCTTGCTGCCCCAGTCCTGGGCTGCCTTGACGTCCTCGGCGTGGTCGTCCTCGAGCATCCGGAGGTTGCCGATGGTCTGGGCGATGGCCGCCTCCGCCTCGGCGATGTTGTTCGTGTAGTCCCGGACCATCTGGTCCAGCATCTTCTGCGGGTCCTCCGCCTGGTCCAGCAGCGTGTTGATGTTCGCCTTGGCCAGCTGTGCGATGCGCCCGAAGATGGACTGCTTTGCCATGGTGCTCCCTTTCGTGTGGTTGAAAGTCACTGGTGGAAAGCCTCTGCGTTCCCCCGTGCGGCCTAGAAGCTGCCGCCGTCGCCGCCGAAGTCGCCTCCGCCGCCGAATCCTCCGCCCCCTCCGCCGCCCCAGCCGCCACCGAACCCGCCGCCGCCCCAGCCACCGCCGCCGTGGTGGCCTCCGCGCAGGATCGAGTCGATGATGATCCCGCCCAGCACCGCGCCGCCCAGGCCTCCGCCACCGAACATTCCGCCGCCGCCCGGGCCGCCGCCCCAGCCGGCGAACTGGTCGACATCGTGCTGGGCGAGCTGCGCGGCCTGCGCGGCGAGCGCATTGGCCTGCTGGGCGTAGGCAAGCGCGGTGGTGGGATCCGTGCGCGAGATCGAGAGGGCATAGTCGAGGTTCCGCTGGGCTTCAGCGAGCCGCGTCCTGGCCTCTGTGCCGACGCCGCCGCGGCGCGCAGCGATGTAGTCGCTCGTGGCACCGATCTGGGCCTGGGCTGACTGGATGGCCTGCTGGAGGGACGCAGCGGCCCTCTGGGCCTGCTGCTCGCGGTCGCGGACGCCCGTGAGGGCCGTGTCGAGCTGGGTGTGGGCCGCCTCGATGCGCTGCAGGGTGGCGATCGGATCCGGCTTCTCGGCCGTCATCTCGCGCTGGGCAGTGTCGAGTGCTGCTTCGACAGCGGCGATCGGACCCGCGAGTTCGGGGTGGTCACCCTGCCCGGCCAGGGCCCGGGCCTGGGCGAGGTCGGCCCGGGTGTCCGCGAGGGCGGCGTCTCCCTTGGCCCGTGCATCATCGAGGGCCGTGGCTGCCTTGCCGATCGCCTCGAGGAGGACCCGGGCCTGGTGGAGTGCCTCCTCGGCCGCCCGCACCGCGACGGCCGCTGGGCTCGTCTGCCCTTCGCCGAGCCTCTCCCGCGCCGTGCCGGAGGCGTTCGCGACGAACGAGAGGCGCTCCTGGGCCTGCGTGACGTTGTCGGCCACGTGCTTGACGGCGGACTCCGCGTAGGCAGCCTGAAGGCGTGCCAGCGTCTCCTTCTGCGCGGCGAGGCGGGACTCGGCCTCAGCAGCGCCGGTGGCGACCTCGGCGAGGGCCTGCGGGGCGTTCCGCTCGAGCTCGCGGAGGGCGTCGAAGTCGGCCTTCTGCTCCGCGAGCGAAGCGATGGCCGCCTCGGAGCGGTGGATGATGTCCCCGAGCCATTGGCGCTGCTGCGCCTCGGTGTCGGGGAGGTGGTCGTCAAGCTGCTGCTGGAGCTTGAAGGACTCGGCCAGGTGTGCCTTGGCCTCGGCGAGGGCCCGGGTGAAGTTGCCCACGGCGTCCGAGCCGTAGGAGGCCTCGGCGAAGCCGAGCTCCTGTTCGCTCGAGCGGACCGCGTCGTCGGCCCGGACCAGGAGCCCGGCCGCCCGTGTGCGCAGCTCGTCCACGCTGAGCGATGCGAGCGGGTCGGGCTCGCCCTGGGCCGACCGGGCCTGGTCCGGAGACTGGGCCCACGAGCCCTTGCGCCTGCGGGAGATGAGGTACGCGGCGCCGGCCCCGACGAGCACCACGCCGCCGCCCACGAGCCACGGCACCGCTCCCGAGCCCGAGGAGACGTTCCCGCTGCCCCCGGCGGCGGCATCGCCCGTGGCCTTGGCGGTGTCGATGGCTGCCTGGGCGTAGTCCTTCTTGCCGCCGGCGAGGTTCGGCGTGACAGCGTTCTGGGCGATGGCCGGGACCTTCGGGTAGACAGCAGCGTTCTGGGTGTTCGCCACCAGCTGGAACTGCCCGGACGTTGCGATGGCGAGGAGCACGTCGGAGCCGCCCATGCCCGTGTTCTTCGCGACAGCCTGGGCCCAGGCCGTCCGGTCGCTCGGGTTGGTGAAGGAGTCCACGATGACCACGTAGAGGTTCACGCGGTGCTGGGAGAGGAGATCCGAGATCGCCTTCTGGACCTCGCCCTTCCGCGGTCCGAGCGCACCCTGGGGATCCACGATGTTCGTCCCGGAGGGGATCGTCACGGGGTCGGTGGCCCAGGCGGGCGCCGTGGCCGGGACGAGCAGGAGGAAGGCCGCCGCGAGGCCGGCAAGGAGGGTCTTCACGGTCGAGCGCATGCGCTAATCCTTCGCCTCGTTCGGGGGCGTAGGCCCCGCTCCGCGCAGCTTCCGGCAGCGCATCACGCCGCCGGCGGCTGTCTCACGTACCTTGATTCTAGGGGTGCCCGCAGTGGCCCGCACGGGCGGGCACTGCGCCGGGAGTGAAACGGGATCTCTTTCGGCGGACTCCCAGCAAGCTTCCAGAGAACAGAAGCGTCCAGCACAGCTTGGGGGACCATAGTGGATAAGGAGTTCAGGGAAAGGACATCAGTGATGAACGAGAGCGATCCCCGTCCGGCACAGTCCGGCTCGGGAGCCCCCGACCCCCGCGACCATGCCGGTGGGCCCGTGCAGCAGCCGGCGGTTCCCCCTGCCGGCGAGCCGGGGAGGGAGCAGGGCGGCCAGCAGGCGCAGGGCCCCGCCTCTCAGCAGCCGACGCAGCCTCAGGGCCCGCGCCCCCACCAGGACCAGCCCACCCAGCCGATTCCGCCGTACGGCCAGCAGGCCCCGCAGTACGGCCAGCGTGCGCCGCAGTACGGCCAGCAGGGCCCCCAGCAGGGCGCGCAGCACGGCCCGCACTATGGGCCCCAGGCCCCGCAGTACGGCCAGCAGGCCCCGCAGTACGGGCAGCGTGCGCCGCTGTACGGGCCCCCGCAGGGGCCGGCGCCCTACGGCCAGCCGCAGTATGGGCAGCAGGGCCACCCGGGCAACCAGGGGAACTCGTTCTTCCGCCCCGCGAGCCAGCGTCCCGGGCAGAAGGGGCGCTGGGGGACCGGAGTGCTCGTGGGCGGCATGCTCGTCGCGGGCCTCGTCGGCGGCGGAGTCGCGGCCGGGACGGCGAGCCTCTGGGCCCCCCATCTCACGAGCTCCGCGTCCCAGTCGCAGGACTCGAGCCCGGTGATCGTGAACAACCAGGACAGCGTGAACGCCGTCACCGCGGCCGCCGCGAAGGCCTCCCCGAGCGTCGTGACGATCGGCGTCTCCTCTGGCAACTCCTCGGGCACCGGGTCGGGCGTCGTGCTGGACAACCAGGGCCACATCCTCACGAACACGCACGTCGTGACCCTCGACGGCCAGGTGGCGAATCCGACCATCGAGGTCCGCGCGAACAACGGCTCGGTCTACAAGGCCTCGGTGGTCGGAACGGATCCCCTCAGCGACCTCGCGGTCGTGAAGGTCGACGGCGCGAACCTCACCCCGGTGACCTTCGGCGACTCCGGCAAGCTCAACGTCGGTGACATCGCCGTGGCGATCGGTGCCCCCCTGGGCCTGGACAGCACGGTCACGGACGGCATCGTCTCGAACCTCAGCCGGACGATTTCCGTCCAGTCCTCGGCGGCGCCCAACGGCGGCGACAACTCGCAGGACAACGGCGGCCAGGGCTTCCAGTTCGCGCCCCCCGGCGGCGGCCAGGCGCAGCGCCAGTCCGCCCAGAGCACTGTGAGCCTGAACGTCATCCAGACCGACGCGGCCATCAACCCGGGCAACTCGGGCGGCGCGCTCGTCAACAGCCAGGGCCAGCTGATCGGCATCAACGTGGCGATCGCCTCGACCGGGTCGGGTTCCGGCGGCAGCTCGGAGTCGGGCAACATCGGCGTCGGCTTCAGCATCCCCGCGAACTACGCGCACCGCATCGCCAATGAGCTGATCGCCAACGGGAAGGCGACGCACGGCCAGCTCGGCGTCTCCGTCCAGTCCCAGTCCGCCAGCGGCACCAGCTCGGCCTTCTCCACCGGCGCCCAGGTCGTGTCCGTGACCTCCGGCTCGGCGGCGGACAAGGCGGGCATCCACCAGGGCGACGTGATCACGAAGTTCGCCGGCCGTCCCATCGGCGACGCCTCCGAGCTCACGGCGGCGGTGCACGAGCAGGCGCCGGGCTCGACCGTCAAGGTGACCGTCCTGCGCAACGGCCAGTCCCAGGACATCGACGTCACGGTGGGCGCCGCCCAGTAGCCCACCGCCCCTTCCCGAACCCCGCACGACGGCGCGCCCCGGCACTGAGCCGGGGCGCGCCGTCGGCCGTCGGGGGAGTCCCCGGCTCGAGGACCGGGCCGCACAGGGACACAGAGTCGGGCTGGGGCAGCGCATTCGGCGGCGCGTGTGGTTAGCTAGGGCGTGCCCGGCATGCACGCCGCGCGCGGCGCAGTTGCGCCCGCAGGCGATCCGGGCGCACCTGCCACGGACGGTCCCCGCCCGTGGCACGTACGCGAGCATGGAAGGCCTTGGACCGTGGGAGACACCCTCAAGATCGTCGTGCTGGTCAAGCACGTCCCTGATGCGCAATTCGACCGTCACATCGGCCCTGAGCGCACCCTCGACCGCTCCGAGAGCATCCTCTCCGAGCTGGACGAGTACGCCCTCGAGGCCGCGCTGCAGCTCACGGACGCCCGCGGGGGCGACAAGGGCGGCAACGAGGTCATCGCGCTGACCATGGGCGGCCCCGACGCCGCCAACGCGCTGAAGAAGGCCCTCCAGATCGGCGCGAGCTCCGGGGTGCACCTCATCGACGAGGCGCTCGCGGGCTCGGACGCGTGGGCCACCTCGCTCGCGCTGGCCACTGCGATCCGCTCCCTCGGCGACGTGGACCTCGTCATCACCGGCATGGCCTCGACCGACGGCGAGACCTCCCTCGTGCCGGCCCAGCTCGCCGAGCACCTCGGCCTGCCCCAGCTGACGTTCGCGTCCTCGCTGGAGGTCTCGGGCCGCACCGTGGCGATCCAGCGCGACGGCGAGGGCGTGACCGAGACCGTGGAGGCCGAGCTGCCCGCCCTCGTCTCCGTCACCGACCAGGCCAACGAGCCGCGCTACCCCAACTTCAAGGGCATCCTCGCGGCCAAGAAGAAGAAGATCGCCACGCTCTCGCTCGCCGAGGTCGGGCTCGACGCCGGCCAGGTCGGCGCCGCGGGATCGCTCACCGCCGTGGAGTCGGCCCAGCCGCGCCCGCCGCGCGCCGCCGGCACGATCATCACCGACGAGGGCGACGCGGGCGTCAAGCTCGTCGACTTCCTGGCCGCGCAGAAGCTCATCTGAGGGAGAAGGCAATGACCGAAGCGAATGTCCTGGTGGTCCTCGACGGCGTCGGGGAGTCCCTGAAGAAGTCCCAGCTCGAACTCCTCTCCGCCGGGCGCCTCCTCGGCACGGTGTCCGTGGCCGCGACCGCCCCCGTCGGCGAGGCCGTTCTCGTCCAGCTGCGCGAGAACGGCGCGGCCGCCGCCTACGTCCCCGACGGGGCCGACCTGTCCGAGTACCTCGTGGGGCCCACCGCGGCGTGGCTGGCCGAGGTGGTCTCTGCCTCGGAGGCGCAGGGCCGGCCGGTCCGCGCCGTGCTGCTCGACAACTCGCCGACCGGCCGGGAGACCGCGGCCCGGCTCGGCGTGCGCCTCGGCGCCGGCGTCATCACCGATGTGGTGGGCCTCGAGCCCGACGGCACGGCCCACAAGTCCGTCCTCGCGGGCTCCTACGAGGACCGCGCGCGGGCCACGAGCCCGGTCTCGATCCTGACCCTCAAGGCGAACCTCGACCTCGGGAGCCCCGCCGCGCCGGCCCCCGGCGCCGCCGCCGTCACCCCGGTAGCAGTGCCCGCGGACGCGCTGACGCGTTCCGCCCGCGTCACGGGCCGGGCCGCGAAGGTCAGCTCGGGGCGCCCCGACCTCACCGAGGCGCGCGTCGTCGTGGCCGGCGGCCGCGGGACGGACGGCGACTTCGGGCCGGTCGAGGAGCTCGCCGATGCGCTCGGCGGCGCGGTCGGCGCCTCGCGCGCTGCTGCTGACGCCGGCTGGGTCAGCCACGACCTGCAGGTCGGCCAGACGGGCAAGACCGTCTCGCCGCAGCTGTACATCTCCGCCGGCATCTCCGGGGCCGTGCAGCAGAAGGCCGGCATGCAGACCGCCAAGGTCATCGTCGCGGTCAACTCCGATCCCGAGTCGCCGGTCTTCGAGATCGCCGACTTCGGCGTGGTGGGCGACCTGTTCGAGGTGCTGCCGCAGGCGACCGCCGAGATCAAGCGGCGCCGCGGCTGATGGCCCCTGCCGAGACCGCCGGCGCCCGCGGCGCCTCCGGGGCGGCGGGACCGTTCGACCCGGAGCGCCACCGGGTGCGCCGCGTCGTCGCGTTCGGCGCCCACCCGGACGACCTCGACTTCGGCGTCTCCGGCACCGTCGCGGCCTGGACGGCGGCCGGGGTCGAGGTGCACTACTGCATCATGACCGACGGCGACGCGGGCGGCTTCGAGCCCGAGCACCGCGCGGGCATCGTGGCGATGCGCCACGAGGAGCAGCGCGGTGCCGCGGCCCTCGTCGGCGTCACCGACGTGCACTTCCTCGGCTACCGGGACGGGTACCTCGAGCCCACGCACGAGGTGATGCGCGACGTCGTCGAGCTCGTGCGGCGGGTGCGCCCCGACATCGTGCTCGCGATGCACCCCGAGCGGAACTGGGACCGGATCCAGAAGTCCCACCCCGACCACCTCGCGTGCGGCGAGGCGGTCACGCGGGCGGTGTACCCGGCCCTCGAGAATCCGTACGCGTACCCCGAGCTGGCCGAGGCCGGCCTGGATGCCTACCGGCTCCCGTGGCTGTGGCTGTATGCCGGACCCCGGGAACGCACCAACCACTACACGGATGTCAGCGGCTTCGTGGACACGAAGATCGCAGCGCTCCAGATCCACATCAGCCAGCACCCCGACGTCGCGGCCATGGAGGAATCGGTGCGCTCGCGCATGCGCGAGTCCGCGCGCGAGGCCGGCCTCGCCCCGGGTGCGTCCGCCGAGGAGTTCCACGTCGTCTCCGTCAACAACCCGGAGACGATCGCGGGCTTCTGAGCTCTCAGAGCTGGGCGCCGGCGTAGCCGTTCTGCCGCCAGGCCTCGTACACGGCGATCGAGGCGGAGTTCGCGAGGTTGAGCGAGCGCCGCGACGGGAGCATCGGCAGACGCACGCGCGCCGTGACCCGGGGATCGTCGAGGACCTCCTGCGGCAGGCCCACCGACTCGGGCCCGAAGAAGAGCACGTCGCCCGGCGCGTACGCCACGTCGGCGAACGGGGTGTCGCCGTGGGACGTGAAGGCGAAGACCCGCGCGGGGAGCAGCGCCGCGAAGGCGTCCTCGAGCGTTGCGTGGACGGTGACGTGGGCGAGGTCGTGGTAGTCGAGGCCAGCGCGGCGAAGATTGGCGTCCTCGAAGTTGAACCCGAGCGGCTCGACGAGGTGCAGGTGCGAGCCGGTCACGGCGGAGAGCCGGATGGCGTTGCCGGTGTTGCCCGGGATCTCGGGCGTGTAGAAGAGGATGCGGAACACGCCTTCCATCCTAGGCGGGCCCGGGCGCCCTCCCGTCAGTGCAGGCCCGTGAGCAGCCGGGCGAGCGCCGGGACGAGGACCACGTTCGGCTGCGGCCCGGACGAGAGGAAGAAGGTGAGCTCGCGGACGAACTTGGAGGCGTTGAGCGGCTCGACGAGGGCGCCCGCGCCGCGGCGGACGTCGATGACGGGCTCATGCGGGTTCTCGTCCGGGGTCTGGACGAGGATGTAGCCCTGCACGTTCAGCTCGCCGAACACGTCCTGGAAGTCGCGCACCTGCTCGGCGAGCCGGGGTGGCGCCACGGTGCGGGAGCCGTGGATGAGGTGCGCGCCGTCCCACGCGTAGTTCCCCCGGGGCACGAGCATCGAGTCGACGAGGGCGAGCCGATAGCCGGCGAGGACGGCGTGCGCCACGTGGGAGGCGTCCCGGGGGGAGCGCAGCCCGTTGAGCAGCCGCGCCGAGGGGATGGTGCCCAGGATGCGCCGTCGGATGAGCGCGGCGGTGCGCTCCTCGCGCTGGATCCTCGCCTCGGCCCCGAACAGTCCGCGCCGGCGGGGCACGCCGTGCTCGGCCCGTGCGGCGACCGCGGCCGGCAGGAGCGGCACCGTGCCGGGCTCGAACGGGGGGACGTAGACAGCCGGCTCGCCCGCCGGGTTCCGCTGGCCGCCCGCTCGCGGGGCCGGCCTCGCGGTGAAGCCGGCCGCGCCGGGGCGGCCCTCGGCGGACGACGCCGCGCCGGCACCTTCCGCGGGGCGGCCCCCCTCCCGCTGGGGCGAGGACGTGAAATAACTGCGGTCGTAGGCTGCGCGGGCGCGCGGGTCGGAGAGCACCTCGAAGGCGAGGGTCACCCGGCGGAACTCGACGACGTCGCCCCCGTGGTCGGGGTGGTGCGCCCGGGCGGCGCGCCGGTAGGCGCGGCGGATCTCGCCCTCGCTCGCGGTCACGGGCACGCCGAGCACCTCGTAGTGGGACGGCACGTGCGCGGGCATGGGTCCATCGTAGGGGCGGACGCCGGGCACGCCGTCCCGCACGGAGGGGGGACCGCTGTGATAATCGCGCACATGACCCTTCCCGAGGCCTCTCCCGCAAGGATCACCCTCGCCGTGAACCCCGCCGCGCACGCCGGTCTCGGGGGCCGGCGGGGCAGCGAGGCGGCGGCGGCCCTGCGCTCGCGCGGGGTGGCCGTGACGGAGCTGCGCCGGGAGAGCGCGGCGGAGCTCGCCGAGGCCGTCGCCACGGCGCTGCCCGCCTCCGACGCGGTGGTCGCGGTGGGCGGCGACGGCGTCGTCAACCTCGTCGCCAACGTCCTCGTGGGCACGGCCGTGCCCCTCGGGGTGATCCCCGCCGGGACGGGGAACGACGTCGCGCGCCTGCTCGGGATCCCGCTCGACTCGGTGCCGGCGGCCGTGGAGGTGCTCCTCGCGGCCCTCGAGGCCGGCCCGCGCCGCCTCGACCTCGGCCGCATCGACTGGGCCGGGGGGCGGCGCCACTACGTGGCCGTGGCCTCGGCCGGCTTCGACGCGCGGGTGAACGAGCGCGCCAACGCCTGGTGCTGGCCGCGGGGCAGGGCCAGGTACGTCCTCGCCGTGCTGCGCGAGCTCGTCTCCTTCCGGCCCATCCCGTTCGACCTCACGGTCGACGGTGTGGCCCGCACCCAGCGGGCCATGCTCGTGTCGGTGGCGAACGGACCCTCGCTCGGCGGCGGCATGCGGGTCGCGCCCGCCGCCCGGGCGGACGACGGCGCGCTGGACCTCTTCGTGGTCGGCCCCCTGTCCGTTCCGGCCTTCCTCGCTGTCTTCCCGAAGGTGTTCCGGGGAGCCCACGTGGGGCACCGGGCCGTTGGGCTCAGCACGGCGCACAGCGTGCGGCTGGCCGCGCCGGGCCTGGTGGTCTACGCGGACGGGGAACGGGTCGCCTCCGGGGCCGTGGACATCAGCGTGGTTCCCCGCGCCCTGGCCGTCCTCGCAGCCCCGGCGCCCGACCCCGCCGTCAGGCCCGGCGGGCGAGCCGGCTGAGGGCGAGCGCTCCCACGAGCAGGCCGAAGTCCCGCAGCGCGACGTCGAAGCCGTGCCCGAGCACGAGCAGGTCCGCGATGATGCCGGCGAGCCACAGCGCGACGACGAGCGATCCCCAGCGCGGGGTCCACGCCACGAGGAGGCCGGCGACGATCTCGACGATGCCCACGATGTGCATGAAGGTCTGGGCGCCGATCGGGACGATCGCGGTGGCAACCGGGGCGAGGTAGTCCGGCCAGTAGGTCAGGAGGTTGAAGAACTTGTCGAGCCCGAACAGGATCGGGGCCACGACATAGAGGGTCCTGAGCATGAGGTACGCCTGGTCGGCGGGGGCGAGCGAGCGCACGCGGCGCGCTGCGCCGCCGGCTCCGGGCAGCCGTCCGTGGTGCGAGGCTGAGGTGGCGGACATGGCCTTCTCCCTTCGATATAAATGGTGTTTCGAATTTTAGACTCCTTTCGGATCTAAAACAATGGATCCCAGTTTTGGATGTAGGATGGGTGTATGGCTGGACCCACCTGGCGCCAGCGCCTCGGCGCGCTGGCCGCGCTCGGCGAGGACCGGCGTCGTGCGCTCTACCTCTACGTCCGCGCCGCCGGGCGGCCTGTGGGGCGCGACGAGGCCGCCGACGCGCTCGGTGTCTCCCGCGCGGCCGCGGCCGCGCACCTCGACCGGCTCGTGGACGACGGCGTGCTGTCCGCCACGTTCGCCAAGCCGTCCGAACGGCGCGGGCCCGGGTCCGGCCGCCCCTCCAAGTTCTACGAGGCCGCCCTCACCGAGGTCGTCGCCGCGGTGCCCGAGCGCTCCTATGAGCTGGCCGGCGACCTCCTCGCCGCGGCGGCCGAGCGGTCGATGGCGGCCGGCACGCCCATGACCGAGGCCCTCGCCGCGGTGGGCCGGGAGGCGGGGGAGGCCCTCGGAGCCGAGTACGGGAGCATCGGCGCAGTCCTCGGCGCGACGGGCTACGACCCGGTGCCGGGCGAGGGCGGATCCATCGAGCTGGGCAACTGCCCCTTCCACCGCCTCTCGCGCGGGCACCGCGAGGTGGTCTGCAGCCTCAACGGCGCCCTGCTCGCCGGCGCGCTGGCCGGGTGCGCGGACGCCGAGCACGCGGTCGAGGCCGTGGAACCGGGCGCTGGCGGCCACGCGTGCTGCGCCCGGATCGTCCCGCGAACGGCCTGAGGCGAGGCCGCCGGGCGGAGCCTGCGCCCGCGGCGCCTACAGTGGAGATGTGGCTGTCTACCTCGACCACGCGGCGACCACGCCCGTGACCCCCGCCGCCCTCGCCGCCTACACGGGCCAGATCGCCCGCGGCGGCAACCCGTCCTCCCTGCACGCCGCGGGGCAGGCCGCCCGGCGCGTGCTCGAGGACGCCCGCGAATCGCTCGCCGCCTCCCTCGGGGCCCACCCGACCGAGATCGTCTTCACCTCGGGAGGAACCGAGGCGGACAACCTCGCCCTCAAGGGCCTGTACTGGGCCCGACATGACGGGGACCCGCGGCGCCGGCGCATCCTCTGCTCGAGCGTGGAGCACCACGCGGTCGCGGACACCGTCGAGTGGCTCGAGGCGCACGAGGGTGCGGAGGCCGTGTGGCTGCCCTGCGACCGGGCGGGCGTCACCAGCATGGACGCCCTTCGCGCGGAGCTTGAGCAGGACCCCGGCTCGGTGGCGCTCGTGGCGCTCATGTGGGCCAACAACGAGGTCGGCACCGTCCAGCCGGTCCACGAGGCCGTCCGCCTCGCCGCGGCCCACGGCGTGCCCGTCCACGTGGACGCCGTCCAGGCCTTCGGGCACCTCCCCGTGGACTTCGCAGGATCCGGGCTGGCCACCCTCGCCGTGAGCGGCCACAAGCTCGGGGCCCCCGTGGGGACCGGCGCGCTCGCGGTCCGCCGCGACGTCGCCCTCACGCCCCTCCTGCACGGCGGCGGCCAGCAGCGCGGCCTGCGCTCGGGCACGCTCGACGCCGCGGGTGCCGCCGCCTTCGCGGTCGCCGCGGGCGACGCCGTCTCCCGCCTTCCCGAGGAGGCCCGGCGGCTCGCAGGGCTGCGGGACAGGCTCCTGGCGGGAATTGAGCGCGAGGTGTCCGACGCCGTCGTGAGCGGTCCCGCCGAGCGTGGGGAATCCCCGGCGCGGCTCCCCGGGGTCGCACACGTGACGTTCCCCGGATGCGAGGGCGACTCGCTGCTGTTCCTGCTCGACATGGCCGGGATCGCCACGTCCACCGGTTCTGCCTGCACGGCCGGGGTGCCGCGGCCCTCCCACGTGCTGCTCGCGATGGGCCGCTCGGAGGAGGAGGCGCGCGGCTCGCAGCGGTTCAGCCTCGGCTGGAACTCGACCGAGGCGGACGTCGATGCCCTCCTGAAGGCCATCGGCCCCGCGGTGGAGCAGGCCCGGGCCGCGGGCATGGCCGGGCACCCGAGCCGCATCGAGACCGCGAGCACCCGCGGCCGCCGCTGACCCCCCCCTGGGAGTCACCTTCTGAAGGTCACCTCCTGAAAGTCACGTCCTGAAGGTCACCGCCTGTGAGTCAGCTTCTGAAAGTCACCTTCTGGAGGTCACCTTCTGTGGGGCAGCTTCTGAAAGTCACCTCCCGCGAGTGCTCGCCGAGGTGAACCGGGCGGCCGACGGCGAGTGGCGGCGTCGTGCGCGTCGAGCACCGCCCCGGCGGCTCGCCGCCGGAGCCCACGCCCGGCGCCAGGGGGACGAGATCGACCTGCTTTGGGGCACCATGCGGTCCGACACGCCGTCCCCAGAGCCGACACGCCGGACCGAGTGCGAGAAAGCCGGTCGGATCCGTCCGCCCGCAGGAGCTGACCTTCAGGAAGTGACTCCCAGAAGCTGACCTTCAGGAGGTGACTCCCAGATGGGGCGGCTAGAGCCCGGCGAGTTCGGCGAGCGGAACCGACGGGTCCGCGAGCCGGCGCTGGTCGAGGCGGGCGCGGGACGCAATGAGCGCCTTGATGGCCTTCTGCTGCCGGGGGACGTTGACGTTCATCCCGCCCACGAGCGCGCCGTCGCGCACCCACAGGGCCACGAAGCCCTCCCGGGCGGCCTCGGCGGTCGCAATCGAGCCGCGCAGCACGAGCTCGGCGCCGTGCACGAGCTGCCAGTAGCCCGAGTACTCCATGCTCAGACCTGCCTGGTCGGTATAGAAGTACGGGGCGAGGTCCAGCCGGGCCTCCTGGCCGAGCATCGACCGTGCCGCGACCTTCCCTCCGTTCAGCGCATTGGACCAGTGCTCGCTGCGGACGTGGTCTCCCGTGAACGGCTGGAGCGAGTTCGCCACGTCGCCCGCGGCGTAGACGTCCGCTATCCGGGTGCGCAGCGACGCGTCGGTCACGATCCCGTTGCGCACCGGGAGGCGGGCCTCCTCGGCGAGGTGCGTGTCCGGCTCCACCCCGACGGCCACGACCACGGTCTCCGCCGCGATCCGCTCGCCGGTGTTCAGCACCGCGGCGGCCACGCCGTCACCCTGGGGCGCGCGGACGAACTCGACCGGGTGGCAGCCGAGCCGGAAGGCCACGCCCTCGGCCTCGAGGGCACGGCGGAACACGTCTCCGAGCGCCGGCTCGAGCTGCCGGAGCACGGTGGTGTGGCGGCCCAGCACCGTGACCTGGTTCCCGTACTCCCGGGCCGCCGCGGCGACCTCGAGCCCGATCCAGCCCGTTCCGACCACCGCCACGCGCCGGTCCCCGGCCGAGAGCGCGGAGCGCAGGGCGACCGAGTCCTCGAGCCTGCGCAGGCTGTGGACGCCCTCGAGGTCGGCGCCGGGCACGTTGAGGCGCCGCGGCTGCGCGCCGGTGGCGATGAGCAGTTTCGAGTAGGGCAGGAGGGCATCGTTCTCGAGCCGGAGCATGCGGGCGTCGGGGATGATCTGGGCCGCCCGCTCGCCCAACAGGAGCTCGACGCCGTTCTGGTCGTACCACGCCGGCGGATTGACCTCGAGGTCCGCGTCGGCGCCCGCGCCCTTGAGGAACTCCTTCGACAGCGGGGGCCGCAGATAGGGGGCCCGCCGCTCGTCGGCGACCACCTGCACGGGCCCGCGGTAGCCTTCCTCGCGCAGCGTCTTCGCCGCGCTCCCGGCCGCGAGGCCCCCGCCGGCGATGACGATCGGATGCTCCATGTGCCCTCCCTGCCGCCGAGGATCGGGGCGGCCCGGCCGCCCCCGACGCTAGAATAGACCGGTGCGAGTTCTGGCAGCCATGAGCGGGGGAGTGGATTCCGCCGTCGCCGCCGCCCGCGCCGTCGAGGCGGGGCACGACGTCGTCGGGGTCCATCTGGCCCTCAACCGCATGCCCGGCACCCTGCGCACCGGTTCCCGCGGATGCTGCACGATCGAGGACTCCAACGACGCCTGGCGGGCGTGCGACAGGCTCGGCATCCCCTTCTACGTCTGGGACTTCTCGGAACGGTTCAAGGCCGACGTCGTCGACGACTTCGTGGCCGAGTACGCCGCGGGCCGCACCCCGAACCCATGCATGCGCTGCAACGAGCGGATCAAGTTCGCCGCGCTCCTCGAGAAGGCTCTCGCCCTCGGCTTCGACGCCGTCTGCACGGGCCACTACGCCAAGGTGCTCCGGGCCGCGGACGGCAGCCCCGAGCTGCACCGCGCCGCGGACTGGGCCAAGGACCAGTCCTACGTCCTCGGCGTCCTCACCGCCGAGCAGCTCGAGCACTGCCTCTTCCCGCTCGCGGACACCCCGAGCAAGGCGGAAGTGCGGGCCGAAGCGGAGCGCCGCGGCCTCTCCGTCGCGAAGAAGCCGGACAGCCACGACATCTGCTTCATCTCCGACGGCGACACCCGAGGCTGGCTCGCCGAGCAGATCGAGATGGAGCCGGGCGACATCGTCGACGAGACGGGTGCCAAGGTCGGCGAGCACGCCGGCGCCAATGCCTTCACCGTGGGCCAACGCAAGGGCCTGCGGCTGGGCCGCCCGGCGCCCGATGGGAAGCCGCGCTTCGTCCTCGAGATCCGGCCCAAGGACGCCACGGTCGTCGTGGGGCCGGAGAAGCTCCTCGCGGTCGAGTGGATCCGCGGAATCCGCCTCTCGTGGGCCGGCCTGCCGCCGGCCGGGGCGGAGGCCGGGGAGGAGTTCGCCTGCGAGGCCCAGGTCCGTGCCCACGGTGACCCGGTGCCGGCCCGTGCCCGGGTCGAGCCGGCCGACGGCGGCCCTGCCGACGGTGAGCCTGCCGACGGCGGGACGGCCGACGGCGGGACGGCCGGCGGCGGGCCTGCCGACGGCGGGACGGCCGACGGCGGGACGGCCGGCGGCGGGCCTGCCGACGGCGGGCCGGGCCCCGTCCTGCATCTCACCCTCGACACGCCCCTGCGCGGGGTCGCCCCGGGACAGACGGTGGTCCTGTACCAGGGCACGCGTGTCCTCGGCCAGGCCACGATCGACGCGGCCAGGGCCCTGGACCGCGTCGGCTGACCGCCCCGTCACGCCTGCGCAGACGCTGTTCTCCCGCCGTACACCTGCGCGACGCCCCTGCAGCACCTCGGCTGGCTAGCCTGCCCCTGTCCAGCCAGCCCTGCAGAGGAAGAAGCGCCATGCCCGCCCAGACTCACCGTTTGCGCTCTGACCGTTCGCGCGCCCGCCGTTCGTGCGCCCGCCTCGCGGCCGCAGCCGCCGCGGTCGCCCTCGCGTCTGCCGCAGCGTCCGTCCTGCCCTCGGCGGGCCTCGCCGCCCCGGCCTCCGCCGCGCCCGCGGCGACCGCCCCCGCGCCCAAGCCCGCCTTCAGCTTCGCTGTCATCGGCGACACCCCCTACGGTGCGGCAGCCCTCGCGGACTTCCCCGCCCACGTCGCCCAGCTCAACGCGGACACGTCCCTGGACTTCGTGATCCACGTCGGCGACATCAAGAACGGCTCGACCGTCTGCTCGGACGCGTACTTCGCCCAGATCCGGGCGGATTTCGACGCGTTCACCCACCCGCTCGTGTACACGCCGGGCGACAACGAGTGGACGGACTGCCACCGAACCAACAACGGCGCCTACAACCCGCTCGAGCGCCTCGCGAAGATCCGCCAGATGTTCTTCAGCACCCCAGGCACGACGCTCGGGGCCACGATGCCGGTCGCGAGCCAGGCAGCCCTCGGCGTGCCCGAGAACGTGTCCTTCACCAGGAACCGCGTGGCGTTCGCGGCGATCAACGTCCCGGGCAGCAACAACGCCTCCCAGCCGTGGACCGGTCTCGGCAAGACCGCCGAGACCCCCGAGCAGGCCGCGGAGGTGCGTTCCCGCACGGCGGCGGACATCGCCGAGGTCCGCCAGACCTTCGCCCAGGCGAAGCAGCGCCACGACCGCACGGTCGTGATCTCCCAGCAGGCCGACATGTTCGACCCGACCTACACGCCGACGCCGGAGGACATCAGCGCGTTCACCCCGCTCGTGCAGGCCCTCGTGGACGGGGCCTCGGCCTTCGACGGCGAGGTGTACCTGTTCAACGGCGACAGCCATGTCTACAACTCCGACCGCCCGCTCGCGGCCGGCTCGGCATGGCTCGCGCGCTACGGCGTCCAGGGCACCGCGGACAACCTCACGCGCGTCACGGTCGACGGCTCCTCGAACGCGACCGACTACCTCAAGGTGGACGTCGCCGCGGACGGCGACGCGGCGAAGGGCCAGCCCGTGCTCAGCTGGCGGCGCGTTCCCTTCACGCAGTAGCGCAGGCACACCGCGGACGACGGCGCGCGGCGGGTGCCGCCGTCGTCCGCGGCGCCGCGGGGGAGCCCGCCGACGGGAGAAAGGTCACCGTTAGGTCTCGATTGATTCAAACAAGTCCTTCATTTCACGAAATCAGTGATTGAATCGATGGCATCACGACTGTGCCTTGGGTCACGCCCGCGCGTGCCCGCGTGGGGGAGGGCACGGCCACTTTCGACAAGAAAAGGTCATTGATGTCTCAGACCAGATTTGCCGTGCGGAGCGCCATCGCGCTCGCCGGCGTCACCCTGCTCACGCTCACGGCGTGCACCGGGCCTTCCGGAGGATCCTCCTCGAACAGTTCGGCCTCGAGCGGACCCATCACGGTCGGCACCACCGACAAGGTCACGTTCCTCGACCCGGCAGGGTCCTACGACAACGGGTCGTTCATGGTCATGAACCAGATCTACCCGTTCCTGCTCAACTCCAAGCCCGGCAGCGCAGAGCCGCAGCCGGACATCGCGGAGTCGGCCTCGTTCACCTCGCCGACCGAGTACACCGTCAAGCTCAAGAGCGGGCTCAAGTGGGCCAACGGCGACACGCTTGACTCCACCGACGTGAAGTTCTCCTTCGACCGGCAGGTCAAGATCAACGACCCCAACGGCCCCGCCTCGCTCCTCGACAACCTCGCAAGCGTCGACGCCAAGGACGCCACCACGGTCGTGTTCCACCTCAAGAAGGGCAACGACCAGACCTTCCCGCAGGTGCTCACCGGCCCGGTCGGGCCGATCGTCGACCACAACGTCTTCCCGGCCGACAAGGTCATGAACGACGAGGACATCATCTCGAAGAAGGCCTTCGCGGGCCCGTACACGATCTCCTCCTACCAGAAGAACCAGCTCGTGTCCTTCAAGGCGAACCCCGACTACAAGGGCCTCCTCGGCAAGCCGGCCACGGACACGGTCAACCTCAAGTACTACTCGGACTCGAACAACCTCAAGCTCGATGTCCAGCAGGGCAACATCGACGTCGCCTGGCGCTCCCTCGCCGCCACCGACGTCGACAGCCTGGCCAAGGACAACAAGGTCACCGTCCACAAGGGCCCCGGCGGCGAGATCCGCTACATCGTGTTCAACTTCGACACGATGCCCTTCGGCGCCAAGACCCCCCAGGCCGACCCCGCCAAGTCCCTGGCCGTCCGCCAGGCGATGGCGGACCTCGTGGACCGCGACGCGATCGCGTCCCAGGTCTACAAGGGCACCTACACCCCGCTGTACTCCTACATCCCGGACGGCTTCCTCGGCGCCACGACCCCGCTGAAGTCGATGTACGGCGACGGCAACGGCAAGCCCAGCGCGGACAAGGCCAAGAAGGCCCTCACCGACGCCGGCATCACGAGCCCGGTGACGCTGAACCTGCAGTACAACCCGGACCACTACGGCAAGTCCTCGGGCGACGAGTACGCCCTGGTGAAGCAGCAGCTCGAGGCCGGCGGCCTGTTCAAGGTCAACCTCCAGTCCACCGAGTGGGTCACCTATTCCAAGGACCGCACCAAGGACGTGTACCCGATGTACCAGCTCGGGTGGTTCCCGGACTTCTCCGACCCGGACAACTACCTCACGCCGTTCTTCACCGAGAACAGCTTCCTGAAGAACCACTACACCAGCACGGCGGTCCAGGACCTCATCTCCAAGGAGGCCACCAACCCGGACAAGAGCTCCCGCTCCCAGCAGCTCGGGCAGATCCAGGACGACGTCGCCAAGGACCTCTCGACCCTGCCGCTGCTGCAGGGCTCGCAGGTCGCCGTGTCCGGAACGAGCGTCAAGGGCGTCGACTCGACGCTGGACCCGTCGTTCAAGTTCCGCCTCGGCGTCCTGAGCAAGTAGGCGGCACGGACAACAGCTAGACCAACGCGGCGGCGGGATGCACAACCGGCATCCCGCCGCTGCGGTGCGGAGGAACCCCCACCATGACTGCATTCACCGAGGCACCCCCAGAAGCCGCGGGTGTCCCAGAGCCCGTCGCCAAGACCAAGGGCGGCGGCCTCCTGACCTACCTTGTGATCCGCTTCCTGCTGATCATCCCGACCATCCTCATCCTCGTCACCATGGTCTTCTTCCTCATGAGGATCACCGGAGACCCGATCACCGCCGCGCTCGGCGGCCGCCTGCCGGCCGACCAGCTCCAGCAGCGCATCCACGAGGCCGGCTACGACCGGCCGATCATGGTCCAGTACTTCGAGTACCTGGGCCAGATCTTCACCGGCAACTTCGGCCGCACCATCTCCGACAACCGGGCCGTGACGGACATGCTCGCAACCTTCGGCTCGGCGACGCTCGAGCTCGCGGTCAACGCCGTGGTCGTCGCGCTCATCGTCGGCATCCCGCTCGGGATGGTCGCCGCCCACCGGCGGGACAAGGGCTCCGACGCCGTGCTGCGCGTGCTCGCGATCCTGTTCTATGCCACGCCGGTCTTCTTCGCCGGTCTCCTGCTCAAGCTCGTCTTCGGCGTCTGGCTCGGCTGGACGCCCATCGCCGGTCGGGCCACGACGACGACCGAGCTCGCGCTGACCCAGCTGTCCGCACCCACGGGCATCTACTGGCTCGACGCGCTCCGCAGCGGCAACATGGCCGCATTCTGGGACGTCGAGCAGCACGCGATCCTCCCGGGGCTCGCCCTCGGGCTGCTCACGGCCGGCGTCTTCCTGCGGCTCGTGCGGACCAACCTCATCGGCACCCTCGGCAAGGACTACGTCGAGGCGGGCCGGTCACGGGGCGTGAGCGAGTTCCGGCTCGTGACCAAGCACGCCTACAAGCCCGCGCTCATCCCGATCATCACCGTGATGGGCCTGCAGATCGCGCTCCTGCTCGGCGGCGCGGTCCTCACCGAGACGACCTTCGAGTGGAAGGGCCTCGGCTTCCAGCTGGCGCAGTACCTGACCGCCCGTGACTTCGTCGCGGTGCAGGGCATCGTCGTGCTCCTGGCGGTGATCGTGGCCGTCACGAACTTCATCGTGGACGTCATCGCCGCCCTCATCGACCCGAGAGTGAGGTACTGATGACGGCCCCCACCCCGACTGGCTCCTCCGCCGCGGTTCCGCAGATCGAGCGGAAGGACCCGCTCTGGACCAAGATCCCCGTGCTAGCCCAAGTCCGCATGAGCGTGGGCGTCCAGCGCACCATGCTCATCGCGGGCCTGGTCCTGACCGGCATCTTCCTGCTCTGCGCGATCCTCGCCCCGCTCATCGCCCCCTACGGGTACTCGCAGCTCGCGGATGCCAGCGGCAACTTCCCGACCCAGGACCCCCCGAGCGCCCAGCACATCTGGGGCACCACGGTCGGCGGCTTCGACGTGTTCTCGCGCGTCGTGTGGGGCACGCAGACCGCGATCCTCGTGATCATCGTCGCCGTCATCCTCTCGATCTTCGCCGGCGTCGCGCTCGGCCTCGTCTCCGGCTACGTCGGAGGGTGGCTCGACAGGATCCTCGTGGTGGTCGCGGACGCCGTCTACGCGTTCCCCTCGCTGCTCGTCGCCATCGTGATGTCGATCGTCATCAGCCACGGGCAGTCCAGCCTGTGGGGCGGCATCATGGCCGCGGCGATCTCCATCACCGTGGTCTTCATCCCGCAGTACTTCCGCGTGGTGCGCGCCGAGGCGATCCGCCTCAAGGCCGAGCCGTTCGTGGAGTCCGCGAAGGTGATCGGTGCCTCGAGCTGGAGGATCATGGCGCGGCACGTGTTCCGCAACGCCACCCGCAGCATCCCGCTCATCTTCACGCTCAACGCCTCGGAGGCCATCCTGACCCTCGCGGGCCTCGGCTTCCTCGGGTTCGGCATCGAGCCCACGAGCGCTGCCGAATGGGGCTACGACCTCAGCAAGGCGACCTCGGACGTGACGGCGGGAATCTGGTGGACCGGGGTCTTCCCCGGCCTCGCCATCGTCCTGACGGTCCTCGGCCTCACCCTCGTGGGCGAGAGCATGAACGACCTCGCCGACGCCCGGATCCGCACCCGAGGCAAGAAGAAGAGCGCGGCCAAGGGCGCGAAGGTCGCCACGGCCCCCAGCTCGGAAGGAAGCCCAGCATGAGTGAGCAGCTCGACGTGGCACCCGCAGCCGGGTCCACCGCCACGGTCCTGGACATCGACAACCTCGAGGTGACGTTCGCCACCGACTCCGGCCCCGTCAACGCGGTGCGCGGCGTCAGCCTCGACGTCCGCGCCGGCGAGGTCGTCGCCGTCGTCGGCGAGTCCGGCTCGGGCAAGACCGTCACGGCCAAGACGATCCTCGGCCTCCTCCCCGAGACCGCGACGCGCTCCGGCGCCGTGGTGATCAACGGGCACAACGTGGTCACGGTCAGCGCGGGCAAGCTCCGGGAGCTGCGGGGCCGGGACGTGGCGATGGTGTTCCAGGAGCCCTCGACGGCGCTGAACCCCGTCTTCACGGTTGGCTGGCAGATCGCCGAGGGCATCCGCGCGCACCATGGCCGCGACGGGAAGAGGATCTCGAAGAAGGAGGCCAGGGAGCGGGCCATCGAGGCCCTGCGCAAGGTCGGCATCCCTGATCCCGAGAAGCGCGTCGACTACTACCCGCACCAGTTCTCGGGGGGCCAGAAGCAGCGCGTGGTCATCGCCGCCGCGCTCGCGCTCGACCCCGAACTCATCGTGGCCGACGAGCCGACGACGGCGCTGGACGTCACCGTCCAGGCCGAGATCCTCGAGCTCCTGCGCGACCTGAGGGACCTGTACGGGACCTCGATCGTGCTCATCACCCACAACATGGGTGTCGTGGCGGACCTCGCGGACCGCGTCGTCGTGATGTACCAGGGCGAGGTCGTCGAGGAGGCACCGGTCCGTACGCTCTTCGCCAGCCCGCGCGAGGACTACACGCGCCGCCTGCTCGACGCCGTGCCCCACCTCGGGCGGGACTCGGCCTCCGAGGGCGCCACCGAGCGCCTGCGGCAGGACGGGGAGGTCCTCGTCGAGGCCACGGGGCTCGACATCACCTACCCGGGGCGCCTCGGCACGCCGCCGTTCCGCGCCGTGCAGGACGTGTCCTTCACGGTGCGCGCCGGCGAGGTGTTCGGGCTCGTGGGGGAGTCCGGCTCGGGCAAGACGACGATCGGCCGGGCGATCGCCGGGCTCAACCGCGCCACCGGCGGGAGCCTGAAGGTGCTCGGGCACGAGATGGTCGGGTTCAGGGAACGGGCCTTCAAACCGGTCCGCAAGGACATCGGCTTCGTGTTCCAGGATCCCGCGGCGTCCTTCAACCCCCAGCTCACCATCGGCGAGTGCATCGCCGAGCCGCTCATCGTCCACCTGGACCTCGATTCCGCGCAGGTGAGGCGCCGCGTCGGCGAGCTGCTCGAGTCCGTGCAGCTGCCGGCATCGTACGCGGCCCGCTACCCGCACGAGCTCTCCGGGGGCCAGCGCCAACGGGCCTCCCTCGCGCGCGCCCTCGCGCTCGAGCCGAAGCTGCTGGTGGCGGACGAGCCCACCTCGGCCCTCGACGTCTCGGTGCAGGCGAAGGTGCTCGAGCTGTTCCGCGAGATCCAGGCCGAACTGGGCTTCGCGGCGCTGTTCATCAGCCACGACCTCGCCGTGGTGGACCAGCTCAGCCACTGGGTCGGCGTGCTGTACAAGGGGCGCATGGTGGAGCAGGGGATCGGCAGCCAGGTCATGGGGGCACCCCAGCATGACTACACGAAGCGGCTCATCGCCTCGCTCCCGGTCCCGGACCCCGTGGAGCAGGCCGAGCGGCGCCGGGCGCACCGGGCCCTCCTCGGGAGCTGATGCGGACGGCGGCCCCGTTCCGCCACCGCGCACAGCGGCCCCTCGCCCGGACACGGGTGGGGGGCCGCGGCCGTCCCGTCACGGAAACCCGGCGCCGCCGCGGCCCCATAGACTGGAGACCATGACCGAGCAGCGACCTGACACCGACGTCGAGACGACAGAAATCCCGCGCGGCGGCTACGATCCGAGCGCCAGTTCGCTGACGGGCCACGTCGATCCGGCCGTCATGGCGGAGCTCCTCTCGATCCGCTCGAGCATCGACAACTTCGACGCGACCCTCGTCTACCTCCTGGCCGAGCGCTTCAAGGTCACCCAGCGGGTCGGGTTCCTCAAGGCCCAGCACCATCTCCCGCCGGCGGACCCCGACCGGGAGGCCGCGCAGATCGCCCGCCTCCGCCGCCTGGCCGAGGAGGCCCAGCTGGATCCGGCCTTCGCCGAGAAGTTCCTGAACTTCATCATCAGCGAGGTCATCCGCCACCATCAGGCGATCGCCGAGGACCATGGGCAGGGCGCGGCGCCCGCGGACGCGGGCGCGTGACCGGCCAGGTCACCGCGACGGCGCTGGGCGACTGGCCCGGCACTGATCCGCTCGAGGCCGCCAGGGCCATCCGCGGCGAGCTCGGGACGCCGCACCTGCCCGTCCTGGCTGAGCTGCCGGACCGGGGCGTCGGATCGGACCCGGTGGGCCGGACCGCCTCGATCCTCGCCGACCTGCACGCCGACGTCCAGCCGCACGGGTGGCGGCTCGTGCCCCAGCCCGGGCTCGATGCGGCCCGCGCCGCCTCCGCCCTCTCCACCGACCTCAACGTGCTCGCGGACGTGGTGGGGCATGAGGAGCGCAGCGCGGACGCGCTCCACGTGCGCGTGCTCGGCCCGCTGAGCCTCATGGCAGGGCTCTACCTGCCCTCCGGCGAGCGCGTCCTCGTGGACCACGGGGCCCGGCGCGACGTCGCGCAGTCACTCGCGGCCGGGCTCGCGCCGTTCCTCGACCGCGTCGGCCGGGCGGCGCCGGGGGCGCGCCTCACCGTGCAGCTGGACGAGCCGGACGCGGCGCGCGTGCTGGCCGGGCTCCTCCCGACGGCGAGCGGCTACCGCACGCTGCGGTCGGTGCCCGCGGAGGAGGCGGGGCTCGCCTGGGCGTGGGCCGCCGAGGCGCTGCACGCGGCGGGCGCGGAGGCCGTCGTCGTGAACCTCCCGGCGTGGGAGGCGCCGATCGGGCGGGTGCTCGACGCGGGCGCCGACGCCGTGTCCCTGCCGATCGCGGACCTGACGGTGCCGCAGTGGGAGCAGCTGGCCGGCGCCGTCGAGGCGGGCGCAGGGGTCTGGCTCGGCGCGGTCTCGCACGACGCCGCGGCCCGGCCCCGCACGCGCGCGCTCGCCGAGCGCGTGCTGCGGCCGTGGCGCCAGCTCGGCCTGCCGCTCTCCGCGCTCGACGCCGTCCGCGTCACCCCGGTGGGCGGCCTCGCCGCCCTCTCTCCGGCCGAGGCGACGGCGCTGCTCACCGCCGCGGTCAAGGTCGCCGACGCGGTGAACCAGATCGCCCTCGGCTGAGCCCAACCCGGGGGATCAGCCGTTGCGGCGGCGCAGGTGCTCCTCGGCGAGCGCGTCCATCTGCTCGTCGGTCAGCTCGTCGAAGGACCGCGCCTCCCGCCGGTCGCTGCGCGAGAAGCGCACGAACATGAGGATGATGACCGGGATGTCGACAGCCTCGGCGATGAACCACAGGAGGTCCCCGGCCAGCTGCTGGTCCCGCAGCGGCGAGGGGAACCAGGAGGGCGCGCCTGCCGGCCACGTCGAGACGCCGTCGAGCACCGTCGGCGCGAGGCGGAGGAAGATCCCCGGGATCGCGTCCGCGAGGAGCTCGATGAAGACGTAGACGAACTCCAGGACGATGAACGCGCTCGAGCGCTCGAAGGACTCGGCCTCCGTCAGCGGCAGCGCGAGGACGAGGCCGACGAGCGGGACCAGGACGCTCAGCGCGCCGCTCACCACCGGCTGGGAGCGGTAGAGCGCCAGCAGCGGGGTGAGGAACGTGCCGAAGAGCACGAGCCCGATGATCGGCGCCACGAAGGCATTGCCGAGGATGCGCACGGCCCGGCTCTGCATGATGCTCTCCAGGCGCGCGCGCCCGGCGTCCCCCAGCGCCGCCTGAGCCAGGCCCACCGGGCGCCCGAGCCCGGCGAAGAGCGGGACGACGAAGAACATGAGCGCGATCTTGAGCGTGAAGGCCCACCGCAGCGAAGACCCGTAGGCCCCGGTGAACCCGCAGGCGAGCACCAGGTACGGCACGAGGCCGAGGACGTAGAAGCACAGCGCCCGCCACAGGGGCCAGGCGATTCCGCGTCGCCGCGCCCTGGCCATCCCGATCCCGTACAGCGCCGCGGCCGCGAGGGCCAGCAGGGCCGCCGCGGGGTCGAGCGCGAACGAGGCCAGCACAGTGGTCAGGGGAGGCACAGGGCGCAGTCTAGATCGCTTCGCTGGGACGGCGCTGGAAACGCCCGGGCCCCGCCCAGGCGACGGTGGGCGGCGGCGCGCCGCCTAGAATGGACCAAACGCATGCCCGGCCCGGCAGGGCCCGGATGGTCAGCGACATCGCGCAGTTGGGGGAGAGTGGAAGGCATGAAGGCACGCATTCTGGTCGTCGACGACGACGAGGCCCTGGCCGAGATGATCGGCATCGTCCTGCGCAACGACGGATTCGATCCCGTCTTCTGCGCCGACGGCGCCCAGGCCCCCGACGTGTTCCGGGCCCAGAAGCCGGACCTCATCCTCCTCGACCTGATGCTGCCCGGGCTCGACGGCATCGAGGTGTGCCGGCAGATCCGGTCGGAATCGGACGTTCCGATCGTCATGCTCACCGCCAAGTCGGACACCTCGGACGTGGTGCGCGGCCTCGAGTCGGGGGCGGACGACTACGTGCCCAAGCCGTTCAAGCCGGCCGAGCTCGTGGCCCGGGTCCGCGCGCGGCTCCGTCCCGGTGAGACGAAGGCGCCCGAGACGCTGCGCATCGGCGAGGTCACGATCGACGTCGCAGGGCACACCGTCAAGCGCGGCGACGAGTACATCTCCCTCACACCGCTCGAGTTCGATCTCCTCGTGGCGCTCGCCCGCAAGCCCTGGCAGGTCTTCACCCGCGAGCTGCTGCTCGAGCAGGTGTGGGGCTACCGCCACGCGGCGGACACGAGGCTCGTCAACGTCCACGTCCAGCGCCTGCGCTCGAAGATCGAGCGGGATCCCGAGGCCCCCGAGGTCATCCTCACGGTGCGCGGCGTCGGGTACAAGGCCGGGAGCTAGCACAGGGCACGCACGCCGCGCGCCAGAACGAGAACCATGGACATCGAGCAGGACCACCGCACGCCCCCCGGGACGCCCCCCGCGGGCGCCGGCGCCTCCCCCGAGGAGGCCCCCCGCGACGGCGAGCCGAACGCGCCCCGCGCGCAGGCCGGGCTGGGCGGATCGGCGCGGTCCGGCTCGCGGCTGCGCCTGGCCTGGGGCCTCGCCCGACGGTGGGCCACGAGGCGCAAGGTGGGGGACCGGGCGCGGATCGCGGCCAAGCGCGCCCGCGTCCTCGGATTCCGGGCGTTCCGCGCCGGGTTCCGCGGACTGCGGAACATCGGGCCGGCCCTCCTCGCGGCCCGGGGCGGGTTCGCGCGCCGCTGGCGGCGGTCCCTCCAGTTCCGCACCGTGCTCGTCACGCTCCTGCTGACCTTCGTCTCCTTCCTGGCGGTGGGCGCCTACCTGTCGAACCAGATCGCGAACAACCTCTTCCAGGAGCGCCTCGCGCAGGCCGAGGTGCAGACCCGCCAGTCGGTCCAGCAGGTCCAGGAGACGTTCGACGGCGCTCAGGTCACCGACCAGCAGGGCGTCCTCAAGCTCGTCAACGACACCCTCAACCAGCTTGAGAACCGTGAATCCGGGACTCCGCGGCAGTACGTGTTCCTGGCCGTGCCGAACCAGGACCAGCCGCGCAACCGCTGGGTCGACTCCCGCGCCTCCTACCTGCGGACCGAGAACGACATCCCGCAGAGCCTGCGGGACGCCGTCCAGCACTCGCAGCAGGAGCAGTACTGGCAGTCCATCCCGCTGACGGTGGACAACCGGATCCACCCGGCCATCGCGGTCGGCAACAAGGTCAGCTTCGGCGGGACCGTGTACGAGCTGTACCTCATCTACGACATCGAGACGGCGCAGCAGACCCTCGACGACATGCAGAACGTGCTGTGGTTCGGCGGCATCTTCCTGCTCCTGCTCATCGGCGCGATCACCTGGATCGTGACCCGCGGCGTCGTGTCCCCGGTCAGCCACGCCGCGGCCGTGTCGGAGAAGCTCGCCTCCGGCCAGCTCGAGGAGCGCATGGCGGTCGAGGGCGAGGACGAGGTGGCGCGCCTCGGCGCCTCGTTCAACCACATGGCCGCGAACCTGCAGGAGCAGATCACCGCCCTGGCGAACCTCTCCCGCATGCAGCAGCGGTTCGTCTCCGACGTCAGCCACGAGCTCCGCACCCCGCTGACCACCGTGCGCATGGCCGCCGAGGTGCTCTACGACGCGCGCGACACCTTCAATCCCGTCACGAAGCGCTCCGCCGAGCTGCTCTACAACCAGGTGGAGCGGTTCCAGGCCCTGCTGAACGACCTGCTCGAGATCTCCCGCTTCGATGCCGGCGCGGCGGTGCTCGACGCCGAGCCCCAGGACCTCGTCCTCGTGATCCGCACCGTCATCGAGACCGCGGCGCCCATCGCTGCGGCCTGCGGCTCCGAGGTGCGCTTCTACACGCGCTCGCCCAGCATCGTCGTGGAGATGGACGGGCGGCGGATCGAGCGCGTGCTGCGCAACCTGCTGCTCAACGCCCTCGAGCACGGCGAGGGCCGTCCTGTCGAAATCTTCGTTGCCGCGAACGCCGATTCGGTGGGGGTGTCCGTGCGGGACCACGGCATCGGCATGTCCCCCTCGGAGGCGGCCCGAGTGTTCGACCGCTTCTGGCGCGCCGACCCGGCCCGTGCCCGCACCACCGGCGGCTCGGGCCTGGGCCTGTCGATCGCCACCGAGGACGTCAAGCTCCACAACGGCTGGCTCCAGGCCTGGGGCAAGCCCGGAGCTGGCTCCTGCTTCCGCCTGACGCTGCCGCTGCGTGCGGGAGCGGAGATCGTCGAGTCCCCGGTCGCGCTCCAGCCGGCCGACGGCGACGTGGTGCTGGTCGAGGAGCAGTCGACGCGCGGCGTCGTCCTCGGCTCGTTCCACGCCGCGGGCGGCACGGCGGCGGACGACGGCGGGCCCTCGCCTGCCCCTGCTCCGCCGCCGGGGGAGCCGGGCACGCCGCCGGGGGAGCCGGGCACAGAAGGGGAGGAGGCGTGATGCGCCGCTCCGTGCCGGCCGCCCTCGTCGCGATGCTGCTCGCCCTCGTCACCTTGGCGGGCTGCGCCCAGATCCCCACGACCGGCACCGTCGGCAAGAGCCGCGACAGCGCCGTGACCCTCGGCAATGCACCCCAGATCATCCCGCCCGGGCCCCGCGACGGGGCCAGCCCGCAGGCCATGATCGAGGGCTTCTTCAACGCCGGCAGCGGCTACCAGAACGACTTCACGGTCGCGCGGCAGTTCCTCGCGCCCGCGCAGGCGGTGTCCTGGAAGCCCAGCGACCGGACCCTGGTCTACCGGGGCAGCGCGACCGTCGTGGCGACCGGGAAGGAGAACCAGTACCGCTACGAGTTCGACCTCGCCTATTCGGTGGACTCCCAGGGCATCACGACTCCGTTCCCGCCGGGCACCAAGGAGCACATCGACGTCACGCTCTCCCAGGTGGACGGCCAGTGGCGCCTGTCCGGCCTCCCGGACGGCACGGCCATCCCCGAGGAGACGTTCAAGGCGCTCTACCGGCCCTTCCCCCTGTACTTCTACGACCCCTCCTTCACGACGCTCGTCCCCGACGTGCGCTGGTTCATCGACAATACGGGGGTCGCGAAGTCGCTCGTGAGCGCCCTCATCGCGGGCCCGGCGCCCTACCTGCGCTCGGCCGTGGCGAGCGCGTTCCCGCAGGGCATCCGGCTCGAGCGCGAATCGGTGCCGATCGTGGACAACACCGCCCAGGTCGATCTGACGCCCGAGTTGAGGGACGCCTCGTTCACGGACCGGCAGCGCATGCGCTACCAGCTCGTGCGGACCTTCTCGGGGATCAGCTCCGTCGTGGACGTGACGCTGCGCTCGAACCAGGCCGATGTGACCCTCGAGGACCCGACGACGGGCAAGTCGGTCCCCGAGCCGACCGTCGACCCCAAGGTGCCGGTCTGGCAGGTGGGCATCGCCGGCGGCGAGCTCGTCCAGTACGCGAGCCGGCAGGCCACCAGGATCGACGGTCTGCGCAGCGTGGCCCCGCTCGGACCGCACGATCCCGCCGCGGCCGCCTCGCAGCACGTCTATGCCTTCCTCGGCGCCAAGGGCCTCTATTCCATCGTCCCGAACCAGGCCCCGCGGCTCCTCGACTCGCGGACCAGCTTCAGCCGGCCGTCGATCGATCCGTTCGACTGGGTGTGGACGGCCGGTCCGGGCGGCGCCGGCGCGACCGAGGCCGTGGCCTACAAACCGGTCGGGGCCGCCGAGGGTGCGGCCGTGCCCAAGGCGACGCTGACGGCCCCGTGGCTCGCGGGACGGACGGTGGAGGACCTGCGCGTCTCCCGCGACGGCACGCGCGCCCTCATCCTCTCGACCCAGGGCAACTCGACGTCGCTCCAGCTCGCCGGCGTGCAGCGGGCCGCTGACGGCACCCCGCGGGCGCTCTCCGAGCCGATCACGCTCTCGACCACCGAGAAGAGCCCCCGCCGTGCGGTCTGGGTCGACGACACCACGATCCTCGTCTCGGGGGTGTCCGCCAGCGATGCGGTGGCACCCGAGCTTGTCTCGCTCAAGGGCGGAGATCCGCGGCAGCTGCCGCAGCTGCCCGGGATCGAGGCGATCTCGGCCGGCAACGGCGACCAGGAGATCTACGCCCAGACGCCGGCGGGGGTCTTCGCGCTCGTGCGCACCACGTGGACCGAGCTGGGCAAGGGCGTCGAGGGCCTCTCCTTCGCCGGATAGCCGCCCCTGGCGCGTTCGGTGCGGGCGCGTTGTCCACATGGGGCACCGGAGCGCTGGCCCCCGGCCCCGCCGCCCCGTGAGGCTGGAGGCATGCACCCGCTCCGTCCCGATCGCCAGTGCCTTTCTCCGCGGGACGCGCCACCTCCGCGGGACGCGCCACCTCCGCCGGGCGCGCCACCTCCGCATCGGCCCGAGCCGATTGCCGCCGGGCGGCACGCGGGGCGCCCTGCGCACCCGGCGCTGCGGCTGCTCGACGGCGTGGGGGCCGCGGCGAAGGACGTGCTCGGGCTCCTCGTGCCCGTCGACTGCGTCGCCTGCGGCGCCCCCGATCGAGAGCTCTGCGCCGTCTGCGCGAGGCAGGTCCGCCGCCTCACGGCCAGGCCGGCCCGCGTCGAGGACCACGCGCCGGCGCTGATCGAAGCAAGCGGCCGCGTCCTGCTGCCGGCCGTGTCCGCCGGACCGTACCGCAACGAGCTCTCGCTCGCGCTCCTGGCCTTCAAACGGCACGGGAGCGCCGTCCTGGCCGCCGAGCTCGCCGCCGCCCTCGCACGGGCCCTGGCCGCCGCGGCCGGTTCCGCTGGGCTCGGCACTGCGGCGGACGGCGGCGTGCTCCACGTGCCCGTGCCCACGAGCGCGGCGGCGTTCCTGCGGCGGGGCTTCGATCCGCTGCAGGTGCTCCTCGCGCGGGTCCGGCGCGACGGCCGCATCCCGCCCGGGACCCTGTGGGCCGAAGCGCTCGCGCCCCGCAGGCGCGGTCCGCGGGAGCGGCTCGCTGCGGTGGCGCGCGCGGTCGCGTCCCCGGGCGGAGGGTCGCAGAAGGGGCTCGGCCGCTCCCAGCGCCGCGCCCGCGTCTCCGGGTCGCTCGCCGCCCGCGGACATGTGCGCGTGCGGGGACAGGGCGCCCGGGTACCGGAGGCCGGCCGCACCGTCCCATCCCTCCAGGGGCGCCGCTGCCTCGTCGTCGACGACGTCCTGACCACCGGTGCGACCGCCCGGGAGGCGACCCGCGCACTCGAGGCCGCCGGCGCCGTCGTCCTCGGCCTCGTGGCCCTCGCGCACGTGCCGCTGCCCGACGCCGGGGCCCGGAGGTCGGCCGGTACGCTCCCAGCGGACACACAGCGGGAGGATGCCAACGGGGGGTGAATAAAGCGTGACGATCCACTAACGTCGGTGGTGGGTCCTTTAGCCAGAAGGACCTGTCGATAGCGGCTCAGGAAAGGGGCTCGACTGTCTGACGACGGAGCCTCTGGACGCCGGTATGCGGCTGAACTCAGAAGTATCTGGAGGGCACCATGGAGTTCAACATCAGCGGTCGCAACCTGACTGTGTCGGATCGCTTCCGCGAGTACGCAGGTGAGAAGCTCGAGAAGATCGGTGCGCTGGCTGACAAGGTCCAGCGCGTCGATGCGAAGTGCTCCAAGCAGAGCAGTGCGAAGACCGGAGGAGACCAGCTCACCGTCGAGCTCACGGTCACCGGGCGCGGACCGGTGATCCGGGCCGAGGCCACCGCTCCGGACAAGTTCGCTGCCTTCGACCTCGCCTACGGGAAGCTCCTTGAACGCCTCCGGCGGGCGAAGGACCGCCGCAAGGTCCACCACGGCAAGCACACCCCCGTCGGGGTCAACGCGGCCACCGCCTCCCTCCCGGTGGTCAGCGGCAGTACGCCGATCTACGCCGAGCACGCCCTCGAGGTTCCCTCCTCGGAGGCCCAGGCGCCGTCGCCCTACGAGGTCGAGAACGACATCCCGGCCGGCGATTCGCCCGTGCTCATCCGCCGCAAGGTGTTCCCCGCCGCCACGCTCACCCTCGATGACGCGGTGGACAACATGGAACTCGTCGGCCATGACTTCTACCTGTTCATCGACGCGGACACGAACACCCCCTCCGTGGTCTACCGCCGCCGTGGATGGACCTATGGCGTCATCAGCCTCGACCAGGCCTGTGAGCCCGGAGCGGCCAAGGTCGAGGAGAAGATCCTCGCGTACCGCTCCGACGATGCCGGTGCCGTTGTCTCCTGATCCTGCGCGCACGGCCGCGGCCCCGGACGCGGCATCCCCGGCAGCGGCGGTCCCCCTGGGGGCCGCCGCTGCGGCGCGCCGGGCCGAAGCCGCCGGCGTCCGCACCGCATGACGGCGCGGCTCACCCTCGCACAGGCACGCCGGGTCGCGCTCGCCGCGCAGGGCCTCCACCGCCCGCGCCCCACCGGCCCCGTGTCCGCCCGGGCACTCGTGCGCGCCTTCGAGGCGCTGCAGCTGGTCCAGATCGATTCCGTCAATGTGCTCGTCCGGAGCCACTACCTGCCGTTCTTCTCGCGCCTCGGACCGTATGACCGGCAGACGCTGGACCGCCTCTCGGCCCGCAGCCCGCGGCGGATGCTCGAGTACTGGGCGCACGAGGCGAGCTTCATCCGGCCCGAGCACTTCGACGCCCTGCGCCTGTGGCAGCGGCGGGCCTGGGTGGGCGCCCACGAGATGGACGCGGACGCCCGCGAGGACCTCGCTGCGCGCATCCTCGCGGTGCTCGGCTCGAGCAGGCCCCTCACAGCCGGGCAGCTGGCCGACCGCCTGGGGCATGTCGAGGAGCGCCGCCGCGACCAGTGGGGATGGAACTGGAGCGCAGTCCAACGCGTCCTGAGCCACCTCTTCGAAGTCGGCACGGTCGCCTCGGCGGGCCGGTCTGGCGCCTTCGAGCGCCGGTACGCGCTGACCGAGGACGTGCTGCCCCGGGCCCTGGTGCACGAGGAAGGGCTGGGCCGGGACGAGGCGATCCTCGCGCTCGTGCGCTGCGCGGTCGAGGCACACGGGATCGGCACCGCGCGCTGCTTCGCGGACTACTTCCGCCTTCCGGTCCGCGCCACGGAATCCGCTCTGGCCGTCCTGGCCGCCGAGGGGAGCATCGAGGAGGTCCATGTCGACGGATGGGAGGGCAGGACCTTCCTCGCCGCCGGGCGCCCGATACCCCGCGCCGCGACAGGCAGGGCGCTCCTGAGTCCCTTCGACTCCCTCGTGTTCGAGAGGCGGCGCCTCGAGCGACTCTTCGGCTTCCGCTACCGTCTCGAGATCTACACGCCCGTGCAGCGCCGCGAGTACGGCTACTACGTGCTGCCCTTCCTGCTGCGCGATGCCATGGCCGCCCGCGTGGACCTGAAGGCGGACCGGAGCGCAGGGGTCCTTCTCGTGCAGGCCACCCACGGGGAACCCGGTGCCCCGCCGGACACGGCAGGCGAGCTCGCGGAGGAACTGCGGCTGCTGGCAGACTGGTTGGAGCTCGACCAGGTGCGTGTGGCGGACCGCGGCAGTCTCGCCCCCGCGCTCGCCCGCGCCGTCGGGCCCGTCCGCGGAGGGCGGAACCTGCACGGGGTTCCGCGCGTGTCTCCCGTAGACTGAATCCCGCCGCAGCGCACGAGACGCTGCTGCACACGCCATTGACAAGGGAGCGAACGCCACGTGGCAAACCTTCTCGAGAAACTCCTGCGCACCGGCGACCGCCGGACGCTCAAGCAGCTGCGCGTCTACGCGGACGCCATCAATGCGCTCGAGGACGAGTTCAAGGCCTTCACGGACGCCGAGCTGCGCGCGGAGACGGACCGGCTGCGCGAGCGCCACACCGACGGCGAGAAGCTCGACGACCTGCTGCCGGAGGCCTTCGCCGCCGTGCGCGAGGCTGCCGGCCGCACCCTGGGCATGCGCCACTTCGACGTCCAGCTCATGGGCGGGGCGGCGCTCCACCTCGGGAATATCGCCGAGATGAAGACCGGTGAGGGCAAGACCCTCGTGGCGACTGCGCCCGCCTACCTCAACGCGCTGTCTGGCAAGGGCGTCCACGTGGTCACCGTGAACGACTACCTCGCGGAGTACCAGTCCGAGCTCATGGGGCGCGTGTACCGCTTCCTCGGCATCTCGAGCGGCTGCATCCTGGCCAACATGGACCCGGCCGAGCGCAAGAAGCAGTACGACGCCGGCATCACCTACGGTACGAACAACGAGTTTGGCTTCGACTACCTCCGCGACAACATGGCCTGGGACAGCAACGAGCTCGTCCAGCGCGGCCACCACTTCGCGATCGTGGACGAGGTGGACTCCATCCTCATCGACGAGGCCCGCACCCCGCTCATCATCTCCGGCCCTGCGCAGGGAGACGCGAACCGCTGGTACTCCGAATTCGCCAAGCTCGCCCTGCGGCTCGGCGAGGACGACTACGAGGTCGACGAGAAGAAGCGCACGGTGGGCGTCCTCGAGCCCGGCATCGAGAAGGTCGAGGACTACCTCGGCATCCACAACCTGTACGAGTCGGCGAACACCCCGCTCATCGGATTCCTCAACAATGCCATCAAGGCCAAGGAGCTCTTCAAGCGGGACAAGGACTACGTGGTCCTCGACGGCGAAGTGCTGATCGTCGACGAGCACACGGGCCGAATCCTGCCCGGACGCCGCTACAACGAGGGCATGCACCAGGCCATCGAGGCCAAGGAGGGGGTGGAGATCAAGGCGGAGAACCAGACCCTCGCCACCATCACCCTCCAGAACTACTTCCGCCTCTACGAGAAGCTCTCCGGCATGACGGGCACGGCGGAGACCGAGGCCGCCGAGTTCATGAGCACGTACAAGCTCGGGGTTGTGCCGATCCCCACGAACAAGCCCATGGCACGCATCGACCAGTCCGACCTCGTGTACAAGAACGAGATCGTCAAGTTCGACGCCGTCGTCAAGGACATCTCGCGCAGGAATGCGAAGGGCCAGCCCGTGCTGGTCGGCACGACGAGCGTCGAGAAGAGCGAGTACCTCTCGAAGGCGCTCGCGAAGGCCGGCGTCCGCCACGAGGTCCTCAACGCGAAGAACCACGCCCGGGAGGCCGCCATCGTGGCCCAGGCCGGCCGCAAGGGCGCCGTCACGGTGGCCACCAACATGGCCGGACGCGGCACCGACATCATGCTCGGTGGCAATGCCGAGTTCATGGCCGTGGCCGACCTCGCCGGGCGGGGGCTGGACCCCGAAGAGAACTCTGCCGAGTACGAGGCGGCGTGGCCCGCCGCGCTGCAGGCGGCCAACGAGGCCGTCAAGGCCGAGCACGAGGAAGTCCTCGCCCTCGGCGGCCTCTACGTGCTGGGCACCGAGCGCCACGAGTCCCGCCGCATCGACAACCAGCTTCGTGGCCGCTCCGGCCGTCAGGGCGACCCGGGCGAGTCGCGGTTCTACCTCTCGCTCACGGACGACCTCATGCGCCTCTTCGGCACTGGCGGTGCCGAGCGGCTCATGGCCTCGAGCCTGCCGGACGACACGGCGCTCGAGTCGAAGATGGTCTCCCGCGCGATCCAGTCCGCCCAGGCGCAGGTCGAGGGGCGCAACGCCGAGCAGCGCAAGAACGTGCTCAAGTACGACGACGTGCTCAACCGCCAGCGCGAGGCGATCTACGGCGACCGGCGCCGGATCCTCGAAGGAGACGACCTGCACGAGAAGGTGCAGTTCTTCCTCGAGGACACGCTCACGGCGATGATCGAATCGGCCACTGCGGAGGGCAACGGCGACGACTGGGACTTCCACGCCCTGTGGTCGAACCTGCGCACGATCTTCCCCATCTCGATCACTCCCCAGGACGTCATCGACGAGGCGGGCGGCAAGCCGCGCGTCACCGTGGAGATGCTCAAGGAGGAGATCATCTCCGACGCGAAGCTCCTCTACGCCGAACGCGAGGCCCAGATCGGACCGGACACGATGCGCGACCTGGAGCGCCGGGTCGTCCTGTCCGTGATCGGGCGGAAGTGGCAGGAGCACCTCTACGAGATGGACTACCTCAAGGAGGGCATCGGCCTGCGGGCCATGGCGCAGCGCGACCCCCTGGTGGAGTACCAGCGCGAGGGCTTCGCCATGTTCCAGACGATGATGGAGGGCATCCGCGAGGAGTCCGTCGCGTTCCTGTTCAACCTCGAGATCGAGCAGACCGAACAGGCCGAGGCACCGGTCCAGCCCGCGCGGCTCGAGTACTCGGCTCCCGCCGAGGACGGCACCACCGAGACGCACGTGGAGCAGGCCCGCTCGCGCGCCGCCGAGAACGGCGGCGGCTCCCGGGCGACCGGCCAGAAGCCCGCACAGAAGAAGGGCGGCTCGCGGCCGGCGTCCAAGAACGCTCCGGGGCGTCGGTCCAAGCGCTGATCCTTCAGCGGACGGCCGGCGGCCCATCTCTCGGGATGGGCCGCCGGCCTTTTCCGTCCGCTCTGCCCACGGTCCCTCAGCCGATTTCGAGCGCCGTGACCTGCCATCCCGAGCGGGCGGCCTCGAGGCGCAGTGCCACGGCGCGGCAGCGCGCGGCGTCCGCCACGACGACGGCGGCCTCGTAGAGCCCGGGTTCGATCAGGCTCGCGTGGGAGGACCTGATCGTGGTGGCACGGTGCGCACGTGCCGAGGGCCCCGAAGCCCCCTCCCGGGCGGCGCGGCTGAGGTCCGCCCGCAGCTGGACAGAGGCCAGCAGATCGCGGTGCAGCCACGGTGTGAGCTGCTGGACCGGCCGCGTCCCGGCGAGGACCTCCATCGTCGCCCGCGTGATCGCTGCCGCGAGCCTGCGCACCTCTTCGCCCTCATGCGCGCCAGGGAGTGCGCGCAGACGCCTGGCGGGGCGCTGTGCCGGTTCGGCGGCGAGTGCGGAGGTGCCCGAGGTCCGCGGTGTGCCCTTCCCCGGATCGGGGTGCGCGCGGTGGAGGCGCAGTACGTCCTCGGTGCGGGGGCCGGTCTCGACGAGTTGGGGCAGGGTGCGTGGAGCCATGGCGGTGAGGTCCTTCTGGTGGGGCCGGCGCAAGGGCGCGCGGCAGGGAGGGCTGCCCCGGTACTCGTGGGCGCGGTCCGGCGGAGGCTGCGCCTTCGCCGTTGGTCCCGGGTCTCAGCGCGGCGGGACGAGAATCTGGCCCGGGCGGATCAGATCGGGATTGCCGCCGATGATTCCGGCGTTGGCCTCGTACCAGGACGGCCATGCCTGCGCGATGTCGAGGTCGGTGGCGCCGGCCCCGAGATGGCGCGCCACGATGGTCCACAGGCTGTCGCCCGGGCGGACCTCTACCTGTGAGGTGTGGGCCGGCGGGCGCAGAGGCTGCTGCACGAGCGGGCCCGGATCTGTGGGCGGGGCGGCGGGCACCCAGCCTGCTTCCGGGGCCGGCGGCGCGACGGGAGCGGACGCCGGAGTGCCCTGCACCGCCGCCGCCGGGCCCGAGGCCGCGGGACGCCAGGCCGGGTCGGGGAGGCTGTCGGCGTGGGCGGCGGGCACGGCGACGAGGCCCAGCCCCAGCATCGCCATCGCGAGGCGCCGCATGAACGCTGGCGCGAAGCTGCCCACACGCCGGGACGCCGTCGACGCCCCGGCGGCGGCGAGCAGGGCCGACGCGATGGCGAAGCCCATGGACAGCAGCCACCAGGCCACGACCGCGAGGCCGACGAGGGTCGCGACGAGGCCGAGGAGGACGTCCACGCTGGGGAGGGCATCGAGCGCGCGCGGCGCGATCCGGAGCCGGCTGCCCGAGGCGCCTGGTGCGAGGTCCCGGGCCAGCGAGCTTCCTGCGGCCACGAGCACCGCCCCCAGTGCCAGCACGGCTGCGGCCACGAGGCCGTCCGCCGCGGCCTGCTGCCGTGGTGTGTTCTCCATGGTCCCCCCTCAAACGTCTTCTTCAGACCTATTTGATGCTGTTTGATGCAATTTGGTGCACTTTGCAACGTTGAAGCAAGTTTGATCATGATGGCGTCGGTTTGTCCAGAGATCTTCCTCAATGGGTCGTCGACGTGAAGGGAGCGGTAGGGTGAGCGCCATGCGCTTGGACAACCTGTTCTCCGACTTCGAGGCGCAGCTCGCTGCCGCGGGCCAGCTGGAGCTGGAGGCGCAGGTGGCCGACCTCGCGCGGGCCGAAGCCGCCGGGATAGGCCTCGCCGAGCGGCTGCGGGGCCACGGTGCAGCGCCGCTCGCGCTCCTGCTCGCCGGTGGGGTCCGGTTCCGGGGACGTCTGGCCCACGTCGCGTCCACCTGGCTCGCCCTGGATTCCGGCCCCTACTCCGTGCTCGTGCCGCATCTCGGCATCGTGACCATCGAAGGGCTCGGACGTGCGGCCGTTGCCGAGGGCTCCGCGGTCCGGCGCGCGCTGTCCCTCGGCTCGGGACTGCGGGCGATTGCGCGGGATCGCTCTCCCGTGGCCTGCTTCGTGGATGCGGGAGCAAGCGAGCCGCTCACGGTCGCGGGCACGCTCGATACCGTCGGCGCGGACTATGTCGAGATCGCTGCGCCGCGGGCGCACGATGGGGGAGCAGCCCGCGGGCTGTGGGTCGTGCCCTTCGCACGCCTCATCGCGGTCCGCTCGGGCGGCTAGCGCGGGGCCGGCAGGCTCGCCCGCTCATGGGGCGCCCGTGGCGGGCGCCGGCGGTCGGCAGGGCGTCCCCGGGACCGGTCAGGCGCCGGTGTGGTCCCGCCGGTTCTCGGCGAGCATCCTCTCGGCTTTGGCGTAGCTCTCCTGGATGTACTCCTCGAGCTTGACGTCCTCGACGCGCCACTGACCGCGTCCGCCCACCTGGATGGCCTTGAGCTCGCCGCTGCGCACGAGCGCATACGCCTGGGCTGCGCTGATCTGGAGCTGATCGCAGACATCTGCGAGCGTCAGGAAGCGGGGCATGGATCCATTCTGCCACCGCCCTGGAGGGGACCGGGGCAGTTATCCACAGTTTGGCGCGATGGTGCCCTGTGACTTGGGTCCGGCGCCGCTCCCGGCGAGAATGGCGCCGGGGGGCCGGCTGGCGGCCTGCGTACTGGAGGGGGAGAGCAATGCCTGCTGCCGATGGGGCTCGCGGGGCCCGGCTGGCGAAGCCGTCATGGAAGGACCCGCGCCTGCTGGTCGGGCTCCTGCTCGTCGCGGCCTCGGTCGCAGGAGTAGTGGCGCTCGTCGACTCAGCCCAGAGGACGGTGGCGGCCTACGCCGCGAAGGAGGACATCGCCGTCGGCCAGACGGTCGATCCGAGCAGGCTCGTCCGCGTCGACGTCCGCCTCGGGGATGCGGAAGGACGGTACCTCACGGCGGGGCGCCTGCCGGAGGGCAAGGTGGCGCTCCAGCGGGTGTCCAAGGGCGATCTCGTGCCCGCGTCGAGCCTCGGCGAGCCGCACGCCGTCGACCGCAAGCCGGTCTCGATCAGCGTGGCGCAGCCGCTGCCCGCGGAAGCCGCGGCGGGATCGCGGGTCGACGTGTGGGTTGCCCTGCCGGACGGGAGGAACGGATTCTCCGAGCCCAAGCGCCTCGTGACCGGCGCCGAGATCGCCCACATCGAGACGGCCTCCTCGGCGCTCGGCGGAACCCGCGAGACGACTGTCCTCGTGCTCGTCGAGGATGCGAAGCTCGCCCAGGTCCTCGGCGCCCAGGCGAACAGCGCGAAGGTCTCGCTCGTGTGGAACCCCGCGGGCGGCTCCCGATGAGCATCCCCGTCGTCACGGTCGGGGCCGGCCAGGCCGAACTCGTCGGGTCCCTCGAGCGCCTGCACGGGCCGGTCACCGTGGTGCGGCGCTGCTCCGAGCTCGCCGAGCTCGTCGCGGCCTGCCAGACGGGCCTGGCCAGGGCTGCGGTGATCGCCGGCGCCACCCAGGAGGTTACCGCGACCCTCGTCGACAGGCTCGGAGCGGTCGGGGTCGCCCTCGTGGGCCTCACCGACGACGACGCCGAGCGGGTGCGGCTCGCCGGACTCGGAGTGCTCGCGGCCTCCGAGGCCGTTCCCGCCCAGGATCTCGCCCGCCTGATCGGCCAGGCCGTCGAGGCGGCTGCAGCGCTCGGTCCAGGACGGCCCGGGTCCTCCTTCGCCCTCGCCGGGGCGCCGCCCACCTTCGGTGCGGATGCGGACGCGGATGCGGAGGATCCGGAGGAGGGGCCGGAGCCGGGCGAGCTGGGACAGATCATCGCGGTCTGGGGCCCGATCGGCTCGCCGGGCCGGACCACGATTGCCGTCAACTGTGCCGCAGAGCTCGCCGCGGACGGCCGCAGCGTGATCCTCGTCGACGCCGATACCTACGGCTCCTCCGTGGCGGCCGCACTCGGCCTCCTCGACGATTCGGCCGGCCTCGCCCAGGCCTGCCGGCTCGCGGACCAGGGCCTCCTCGACCGCGCCTCCCTCGAGCGCGTCGCGAGCCCGGTCGTCACGGGCGCAGGCACGCTCCGCGTCCTCACAGGCCTCACCCGGGCCGACCGCTGGCCCGAGCTGCGCGCGGCCGCCTTCGGTTCCGTGCTCGAACGCTGCCGGGAACTGGCCGAGTTCGTCGTCGTGGACCCCGGATTCTGCCTCGAGGCCGATGAGGAGCTCAGCTTCGACACCATGGCGCCCCGCCGCAACGGGGCGGCCCTGCGCGCGCTCGAGCTCGCCGACCGCGTCCTGGCCGTCGGTTCTGCCGACTCCATCGGCATGCCCCGCCTGGTGCGTGCGCTGGCCGACCTCGAACAGGCTGTCCCGGGCGCGGTGCCCACGGTCGTGTTCAATCGGCTCCGCGCGTCCGCCGTGGGGCGGTTCCCGGAGCGTGCGCTGCGGGATGCATGGGAGCGGTTCGGCCCCGGACTGCCCATCGCCGCGATGGTGCCGCACGACGCCGAGGCCGCGGACGCTGCGCTGCTCGCGGGCCAAGTGCTCCTGGAAGCGGCCCCCGAGTCTGCGATGCGGCACAGCATCGCAGAGCTCGTGTGTGCACCTCGACAGCGAAATCGAAGATTCGCTGGCCTACGTGCCAAAGCTGGCTCGGCAGCACCGCGCTAGGCTCGGATCAGAGGGCTGCGAGGTGGCAGCCACATGCACCGGAGGCGAGCCAGAGTGTCGACAGGTACTGCCCAGCAGACCCCGTTCCCATCAGCGGACCAGGAAACCAAGTTCCTCGCGGACTACTACGAGCACCTGGCCGAGGAAGACCGGCAGGCGTACCCCGGCGAAGCCCTTGCGGACCGGGCCCGCGAGCACTGGGCGGTCGCCGAGGGCCGCGAGACGGGCACCGCGAACATCGCCGTCGTCGACGAGGGCGGCCGCAGCGTCGTCTACATCGTCACGGACGACATGCCCTTCCTGGTCGATTCCGTCAGCGCGGAGCTCGGGCGCCAGGGCGCACCCATCCATCTCGTCGTGCACCCCATGTTCGTGGTGACCCGCCGCAAGAGCGACGGCGGCCTCGTCGCCGTCCAGCGCGTGCCCGCCCAGTGGGGCATGTCGAGCGGCGACACGGCCACGATGCCCCTGCTGAGCGCTCTCGTCGCCGACGGCGACAACGCCACCCACATCGAGTCGTGGATCGCCATCGAGACGAACCGCGCCTCCGCGGCAGCCAAGACGCAGCTCGTGGACGGGGTCCGCCGCGTCCTCGGCGACGTGCGCGCGGCCGTGGAGGACTGGCAGCCCATGCGCTCCAAGGCGCTCGAGATCGCCGAGGGCCTCGGCTCCGTCGCCGGCGCCGAGGACATCCCCGACCTCGTCCCCGCGCAGGAGCTCCTGCGCTGGCTCGACGCCGGGAACTTCACGTTCCTCGGCTACCGCGAGTACGACCTCACGACGGTCGACGGCGAGGATGTCCTCGAGCTGGTCGAGGGCAGCGGGCTCGGGCTGCTCCGGGGCGACGCCGGGCACGCGCTCCAGCACCTCACCGTCGAGGGGCAGGAGCACGCCCGCGAGCGCAGGGCGCTCGTGATCACCAAGGCCAACTCCCGCAGCACCGTGCACCGGCGCGCCTACCTGGACTACATCGGCATCAAGCGCTTCGACGTGGCGGGGAAGGTCGACGGGGAGCGCCGGTTCATCGGGCTCTTCGCCTCGAGTGCGTACACCCAGTCCGCGCGGACCGTCCCGATCGTGAAGGACAAGATCGAGAAGGTTATGCGGAGCTCGGGCTTCCCCGCCGACTCCCACTCGGGCAAGGACCTCCTCGCCATCCTCGAGACGTACCCGCGCGACGAGCTCATGCAGATCGACACGCAGACGCTCCTCGACACCGTCACAAGGATCCACCGGCTGCAGGAGCGTCGCAGGACCCGGCTCTTCCTACGACCGGACATCTACGGACGGTTCATGAATGCGGTCGTGTACCTGCCCAAGGACCGGTACAACACGGCGGTGCGGCGCCGCATCGAGCAGGAGCTCGGGAAGGAGTTCCACTCCGACTCGATCGACTACGACTCGCACATGAGCGACTCGGCGCTTGCGCGGCTGTACTTCCGCATCCGCCTGCCGAAGGCGACTAGCGCTGCCGATCTGCGCGCCGTCGACCGGGACGCCCTCGAGCAGCGCCTCGTCACCGCGACGCGCTCCTGGAGCGAGGGCATCGCCCAGGTCCTGCACGAGAACCGGCCCCTCGAGGCTGCCGAGCACCTCGCGGCCGTCTGGGGTGAGGCGTTCCCGGCCTCCTACCGGGTGGACTTCACCATCGAGGACGCGCTCGAGGACATCACGCGCTTCGAGGACTACGCCGCGAGCCGCGCCGCCGGCGCTGCGGAAGCCGCCGCCGAGTCCGGCACGGGCGAGCGGCCGGCCGTCTACGTCTACCTCCCGCAGGGCGACGGCGAGGCGCTCGAGGAGGACGCCCGGGTCAAGCTCTACCTCTTCGAGCCCCGGAGCCTCAGCCAGATCCTGCCGTACTTCCACAACCTCGGCCTCGAGGTCCTCGACGAGCGCCCGTTCGAGATCGAGACGGGCGACAGCCGGGAGTTCTTCCTCTACGACCTCGGGCTGAAGTACCCGGCCGGGATCGACCCCGTCTCCACCGGAGACCTCCTCGCCGAGTCGTTCGGGCAGGCGCTCGCGGGGGAGACCGAGTCGGACAGCCTGGACCGCCTCGTGCTGAGGGAGGGCCTGCGCTCCCGCCAGACGCAGATGCTGCGCGCCTACGCGAAGTACATGCGCCAGATCGGGAACTCGAACTCCTTCGGCTTCATCGCCGACACCCTCCTGGGCAACGCAGAGGTCACCCGGCGCCTGGTGGGGCTCTTCGAGGCCCGCTTCGACCCCGAGCTCTCCGACGAGGAGCGCGCCCGCCGCAGCGCCCAGGTGAAGGAGGAGCTCGGCGCCGCCCTCGAGCAGGTCCCCACGCTGGACGCCGACCGCCTCCTGCGCGCGTTCATCAACCTCATCGAGTCCACGCTGCGCACCAACTACTACCTCGGCCGTCCGTACCTGAGCTTCAAGTTCAGCCCGGGCCTGATCGAGGGCCTCCCCTCGCCCAAGCCGGCGTACGAGATCTGGGTGTACTCCCCGCGCGTCGAGGGCGTCCACCTCCGCTTCGGCAAGGTGGCCCGCGGCGGCCTGCGCTGGTCGGACCGGCGCGAGGACTTCCGCACGGAGATCCTCGGCCTGGTCAAGGCCCAGGTCGTGAAGAACGCGGTGATCGTGCCCACCGGCGCCAAGGGAGGCTTCTACGCCAAGCGGCTCCCGGACCCGGCGCAGGACAGGGCGGCGTGGCTCGCCGAGGGCGTGGAGAGCTACAAGACGTTCATCCGCGGCCTGCTCGACATCACGGACAACCGGGTCAGCGAGGCCGCCCCGGGCGCGGCCGGGGACGAGGCGGCGGTGACCGAGAAGGTCGTGCCGCCGGCCGGCGTCGTGCGCCACGACGACGACGATTCCTACCTCGTCGTCGCGGCGGACAAGGGCACCGCGAGCTTCTCCGACATCGCCAACGGCCTCTCCCAGGAGTACGGCTTCTGGCTCGGCGACGCCTTCGCCTCCGGCGGCTCCGTCGGCTACGACCACAAGGCCATGGGCATCACGGCACGGGGCGCCTGGGAGTCGGTCAAGCGGCACTTCAGCGAGATCGACGTCGACACCCAGGCCGAGGACTTCACCGTGGTCGGCGTCGGCGACATGTCGGGGGACGTCTTCGGCAACGGGATGCTCCTCTCCGAGCACATCCGGCTCGTGGCGGCCTTCGACCACCGCCACATCTTCCTCGACCCGACGCCCGACGCCGCGGCCTCCTTCGCCGAGCGGCGGCGCCTGTTCGACCTTCCGCGCTCGTCCTGGGACGACTACGACCGGGACCTGATCAGCGCCGGCGGCGGGGTGTACCCGCGCACCGCCAAGTGGATCCCGGTCACGGACGAGGTGCGCCGGGCGCTCGGCCTGCCCGAGGGGACCACGCAGCTGAGCGTCCCCGAGATGCTCCGGGCGGTGCTGCTCGCACCGGTGGACCTCTTCTACAACGGCGGGATCGGCACGTACGTCAAGTCCAGCGCCGAGACGAACGCAGAGGTGGGCGACAAGGCCAACGACGCGATCCGCGTGGACGGGCGCGACCTGCGGGTGAAGGTGGTCGGCGAGGGCGGCAACCTCGGCTTCACGCAGCAGGGCCGGATCGAGGCCGCGCTGCAGGGCGTCATCATCAACACGGACGCGATCGACAACTCGGCCGGCGTCGACACCTCCGACCACGAGGTCAACATCAAGATCTTCGTCGACCGCATGGTCGCCGCGGGGAAGCTGCCCGCCGAGGAGCGGGCTGCGTTCCTCGCCACCATGACGGACGAGGTGGGGCGCCTGGTGCTCGCGGACAACATCGACCAGAACATCCTGCTCGTGAACGACCGCGCCCGCGTCGTGGAGTGGAGCCCGAGCTTCGAGCGCCTCATGGACTGGCTCGAGGAGGAGGCCGACCTCGACCGCTCGCTCGAATCGCTGCCGACCACCGCGCAGCTGCACAAGCGGCTCGAGCAGGGGCAGGGGCTCACCGCCCCCGAGCTGTCGGTCCTCGTCGCCTACGCCAAGATCGAGCTGACCGAGGCGCTGCGGGACAGCGACCTCGCCGACGATCCGTGGTTCCGCAGCACGCTGCGCGAGTACTTCCCGGTCGAGCTGGCGGAACGCTTCGACACGGACCTCGACAGCCACCCGCTGCGGCGCGAGATCATCGCCACGGTGGTCGCGAACGACATGATCAATCTCGGCGGCATCACGTTCGCCTTCCGCACCATCGAGGAGACCAGCGCGACGCCGGCCGCGGTCGCCAAGGCGTTCGTCGCGCTGCGCGAGGTGTACCGGCTGGACGAGATGACCGAGGCGCTCAACGCGTTGCCGGCCTCGTTCCCGACCGAGCACTGGACGGCCATCCACCTGGACATCCGCCGGCTCCTGGACCGGGCGGTCCGCTGGCTCATCCACCAGGGGGCCACCGGTGGGCCGATCGCGCAGGTCGTCGAGGACTACGGCACGCCGCTGGCGGCCCTGCGCGCGAGGCTGCTCGAGTACCTGCGGGGCCAGGACGCCGAGCGCGTCGCCGCGTGGCTGGACCGGGCGCGCTCCTGGGGGCTGCCGGAGGAGCTCGCCCACCGCTGGGCGGAGCTGTTCGAGAGCTACGCGCTGCTCGACGTCGCCCGCATCGCCCAGACCAGCGGTGCCTCGATCGAGCAGGTCGCCGGGGTGTACTACACGGTCTTCGACCGGTTCCGGGTCGACGGGCTGCTCGAGCGCATCACCGCCCTGCCGCGCCGGGACCGCTGGGAGGCGCTCGCCCGGGCCGCGCTGCGCGATGACCTCTACAGCACGGTGGCCGACTTCACCCGGTCGATCATGGACGCCGCGCCGGACACGCTCGAGCCCGAAGAGCGGCTGGCCGTGTGGGAGGAGGAGAACCGCGAGCAGCTCAACCGGGCGGCGGCGATGTTCGCCGAGGTCAACTCCCTCGAGCGCGACGACATCGCCTCGCTCTCGGTAGCATTGAGGCTGCTGCGGTCGATCGTGCGCTCGTAGGGCGCGGACGCCGGAGGCCGCGGGGGCCCTGCCCTCGCGGCCCTCGCGTCCCCGCGGCCAGCGGGAGCCCGGCAGGCGGGTGTCCCGGGCGCTGACGAAAGCGGGAAACGAGGCAGTGCAGGTGGCCATCTTCACGGATCCGATCAGGGAGCACGCCGACCTCGGTCCGGGGGACGCCGAGTGGCTGCACCTGCTGGTCGGGGACTGGCAGCTCGTGGCCGACCTCGCCTTCGCCGACCTCGCCCTGTGGTTCCCCCATCCCGACGACGGCTACATCGCCCTGGCCCATGTGCGGCCGTCGACCACGCACACGGTCTTCCACAGCGACTTCGTGGGGGAGCGCATCCGCTCCGACCTCAAGCCGCTCGTCGACCGGGCGTGGAACAGCCAGACGATCGAGCGCCACCACGAGACGAGCTTCAACTCGGAGATGGCTCTGCGCGTCGAGGCGGTGCCGTTCGTGCGCAACGGCCGCACCCTCGCCGTCGTCACCTCCCACCTCGACCTCTCGAGCTCGCGCATGCCGAGCCGGCTCGAGCTCACGTACCGCCAGTGCGCCTACGACCTGCTGCGCATGGGCACCCTGGGCCTGTGGCCGGACTTCGCCTCCCCGACGGGATCGCGCCGCGGTGCCCCGCGTGTGGGGGACGGCCTCATCCGGCTCGACGCCGACGGGGTGGTCCAGTACGCGAGCCCCAACGGGGTCTCCGCGTTCCGTCGGCTCGGAGGCATCGAGTCCCTCGAGGGGCGCTCGCTCGCCGAGGTCACGACCGGGCTGCTCAAGGACCGACGCCTCGTCGACGAGACGCTCCCGCTGGTGGTGACCGGGCGCATGCCCTGGCGCAGCGAGATCGAGTCCCGCGGGGTCAGCCTGTCCCTGCGTGCCATCCCGCTGCGCGACGAGCATGAACGCTTCGGGGCGCTCGTCCTGTGCCGCGACGTCTCGGAGCTGCGCCGCCGTGAGATGGAGCTCGTCACCAAGGACGCCACCATCCGTGAGATCCACCACCGGGTGAAGAACAACCTGCAGACGGTCGCCGCGCTCCTGCGCATGCAGTCTCGCCGGATGAAGAGCGAGGAGGCGAAGCAGGGGCTGGAGCAGGCGATGCGCCGCGTCGCGACGATCGCCCTCGTCCACGAGACCCTGTCCCAGGGACTGACCCAGACCGTGGACTTCGATGAGCTGATCGGCCGCCAGTTCCGCCTCTCGGCCGAGGTCGCCACCGAGGGCCAGCACGTGGCCACGGAGCGGAAGGGAGACTTCGGGGACCTCCCGAGCGACTTCGCGACGCCGCTGGCACTCGTCATCAACGAGCTCGTGACCAACGCTGTGGAACACGGCCTCGCGGACCGTTCCGGCACCGTGTGGCTCACCGCCGACCGTCGCCGGGACGACGCCGGGGCCGAGGAGCTCGAAGTCACCGTGGAGGACGACGGCGTCGGGCTGCCGCCGGGGCAGGCCCGGCACGAGGGACTGGGCCTGCAGATCGTGCGGACCCTCGTCACGAGCGAGCTCGCGGGGACGATCTCCTGGCACGAGCGCGAGGGCGGCGGAACCGTCGTGAAGATCGTCCTGGGGCTCGACCAGGGCTGAACCGGCCCGGCCCGCGGCAGCCCGGGCTGACCCCGGCGCATAGAGAAGCCGCCCGCCGCGGCCCCTCGGGAGGGGCAGCAGCGGGCGGCGGAAGCGTCTGTGCGGGCGAGCCTGGGGCGGTGCCTCAGGAGGCGCGGCGCGCGCGGGCCGCGCGGCGCTTGAGCGCCCTGCGCTCGTCCTCGCTCATGCCGCCCCAGACCCCGGCGTCCTGACCGGACTCCAGGGCCCACTGCAGGCAGGTGTCCACGACGGGGCAGCGGCGGCAGACGCTCTTGGCTTCTTCGATCTGAAGGAGGGCTGGCCCGGTGTTCCCGACAGGAAAGAACAGTTCCGGATCCTTGTCGAGGCAGGCCGCGCGATCACGCCAGTCCATGGTGGTAGAGCAACTCCGTTCTTGGGGGACGAGCGGCTTGTGAAAACATTCACGAGTCCGTCCAAAGCAAAGGGGCCTGTGGGGGCCCCGCGGTCAACTTCATTAAGGTTGTCACGTTAACTGGGTGTAAACAAGGGGTCGAGGGCAGGATTCGGGCCCCGGGCGAGAGGGATGCGTCACACCTTCGCCTCCGCCCGAGACCGCCTGCGGGGACGCCACGGGACCGGCTGGGCTCCGAGGGAGGAGCCTCGGGTATCGTGCGGGTGTGCCTACCCCAGACGCCCCGTCGTTCCACCGCCCCTGGACCCTCGCCGTGCTCGTGGCCGTCGTGCTGCTCGAGGCGGCGGTCCTCGTGGGCTTCGCGGTCTTCTACGCGGTAGAGCTCCTGGCCGGCAACGCCGAGACGTCGCCCGGCGGGGCGGCATTCACCCTGGTGCTCCTCGCCGCCTTCGGGGCGTGGCTGGCCGCCGCCGGGGTGTTCCTGTGGCGGGGGCGCCGCTGGCCCCGGTCGGCCGCGCTCGTGGCACAGCTCTTCGCCCTCGTCATCGGCGTGCCGACACTCACCGGAGGCGTCGTAGTCCTCGGGATCGCCATCGTGGTCCCGGCGCTCGTGGCGCTCTTCCTCCTCTTCGAGAAGCGCGTCCTCGCCGTCACCCAGGGCAGCACCCGCGGCCGGAACCACGACGGCGCGGCACCCGAGCGGCCCGACGCCGGTGGGCAGGACGCCGGCGGTGCCAGCTAGGACTGCCAGCTAGGACTGCCAGGGCCGCCCGCCAGCGGGCCACGGCGCGGTGGCGTCCGAGTGCTGGTGCGGCACGCCGAGCTGCACGTCCGTCTGGCGGCCGTCGACGACGGCCACCCCGCGTCCGGGCGGGACACGTCCCGGAACATCGACCCGGACCCCGAGGGCGTCGCCGTCGCCCGGCGTCCGCGGGGCGATGAGGATGCCTGTCCCCGACGAGCGCGCCGCGAGGGCCAGCGGGCACCGCGCGTAGAGGCTGGCGCTGTAGCCCGCCGTGGCCACCATCCCCGCGCCGGCTTCGAGCAGCCGTGAGAGCAGCTGGTTCTCTGCCGGATCGAGGTGGTCGGCGTCGTCGACGAGGACCACGGTCCGCTCTGCGACGGCGGCTCCCGCTCCGGACCCGGCACATCGGTCGAGGACGGCCTGCCACTCCAGCTCCCGCGACCGCGGGTCCGCGGCGACGAAGTCCACAGCGGGGTTCATCGTCGGCAGGGCCGCGAGGAACGCGCTCTTGCCGGACCCGGGCGCCCCGAGCACGAGGAGCACCTCGCCGGAGGCGAGCCTGAGGGACAGCGGCGCCGCCTCGTCGCCTGCCAGCCCCACCACGAGGTGCCGGCCCGGCGGAGCTGCGACCGCTGCCGTGCCCGGCCCGGCGGCCCGCGCGAGCTCGGCGACCAGGGCTGCTGGGACGAGCGCCGGCAGCGGATCGACCCGGAAGGGTGCAGGCTCGCCGCCGGAGAGGGGGCGCGCCGACGGTCTGCTGCCGGAAGCCCGGGCGCCCCCGGGCGGAGGGCCGGCCATGCAGCACTGTGCAGCCAAGGGGGCGTCCCCGACCACGAGGGTCCCGGCCGCCGCCGCGCGGCCCACGAGCGCCGGCATAGCGGGAAGACGCGGCCACGACAGGCGCGCCTCAACGGTGGCCCCCCGTGGAAAGTAGACCCTGGCCGCCATGCCGCCGAAGATCCGTGACCCCACAAGCTCGCGCTCGCCGGCCGCCACGACGCTGAGTCTGGCCGCGTCCCCGTTCCTGACGAGGTCGCCGAGTCCTTCTTCCGCCCACGCCTGCGGACTCTGCCGCAGCGCTGAGACCCAGGCACCCCACGCGGAGACGACGATGACGAGCGGGACCGGAGCCGGCGCGCCGGGCTCCCTCAGGAGGCGCTGCGCGCACTCCTCACCCAGCCTCGCGACGACGCGCGCCGCCCGCCGCAGGTCTCCGAGGCTGACGTGGGCCCCCACCCGCGGATGGTCCCTCCACCCGGCGAGGGAGCCGTCCCCGTCGAGCAGGTACAGGTGGCGGACGGCCCCACCCTCGGCGAGCTGGCCGACGACCGCGGAGAGGGCCCCTGCCCCTCCGGCTGCCGGGGGCCCGACCAGCGCGAGGTGGCCGTGGGCTGAAGGGTCCCAGTCCAGTGGGGCGAGCCGCTGCTCGTGCGGGACATCGACGAGCCCCAGGTGGATGCGGTCCCGCAGCGTGTGCCTTTCACGGCCCGCCGGCATCCCTGCGGGCGTGTCCGCGCCCCGAGACCGGGCCGAGCAGGCGGCAGCCTCGGCGACGGTGAGCTCGTCCGGCAGGGGTGGTGCCACGGGCTTCCTGACGGGCGCGCCGCCGGCCGCGGCCCACGCGGTGCGCGCGGCCTCGACAAGGGGCCGTGCCGCCTCGGCCGGTGTCGGCGGGACCTCCAGGGCGTCGGCGCCCCCGTCCTCAGGCCAGCCATGGGCGTCAGCGATCCGCACGGCGGCGGGAGCCGCCGTGGACAGCCCGAGGGAGGCGGACTGGAAGGCCAGCGGCTCGTCACCCCCGACGGCGAGGTAGGCCCGGCCCGGGCGTCCAGCGGGGATCCGGGCCGCCAGCGGTGAGCCCAGGACATCCGAGGACTCGGCATCGTGCTGCATCCGCAGGACGATGCTCGTGGCCACGTTCGCCCGGATGTCCGCCGAGAGGGCACCCTGGGGGCGCTGCGTGGCCATGACGAGGTGCATGCCGAGGGACCTGCCCACGGTCGCGATGCGCATCAGCTCCGCCAGGGCGGCCGGGGCCTCCTCGACGAGCATCCTGAACTCGTCCACGACCAGCACGAGCCGGGGCAGGTCGTCGGCGAGGCGCGCGTAGTCGACCACGTCAGCCGCACGCACACGCCCCAGCATCCGCTCCCGCCGCTTGAGCTCGGCCCGCAGCGAGGCGAGGGCGCGGTCCATGCCGCCCCCAGCCAGATCGGTGACGAGGCCCACGCAATGGGGAAGGCCAGCGAGCGGCTCGAGGCCGGAGCCGCCCTTGAAGTCCACGAGCAGGAACGTGAGGCGGCCCGGCGAGTGCGTGGCGGCCGCGGCCGCCACGAGGGTGCGGAGGAACTCCGACTTGCCCGATCCAGTGGTGCCCGCCACGAGCAGGTGCGGCCCGTGGGCCACGAGGTCGAGCAGGACCGTGCCCCGCTCGGAGCGTCCGAGGGGGACCGTGACGCCCTCGCCGAGCGAACTCCTGGCCCAGGCTGCCGCGATCCCGCCGGCGTCGAGCCGCGCGAGCTCGTCGAGCCCGCACCGGTCGGGGATGCCGGAGTGCTCTGCCACGGGCGCCGATCGCCCGGCACGCCGCGCGGCGGCCTCGAAGGCGGCTGCGGGCATCAGGTCGGCAGCGAAGGGGGCCGCCGTCCCCTCCCGGACGAGGACCGAGCTGCTGCCGCCGAGCCGGACCCCCGTGTCCGCGGGCCTGGGCAGGCGGTCCACGGGCGCGACCACGGGCACGCCGCGGGCGAGCGCCGCGTGGACGGCCGCCGCGCACGTATCCGTGCCCGGAAGGACCATGAGGAGCCCGCGCGGGTGCATCGGCAGGGCGGCGTCGAGGCGTGCCTGCGTCGTGCGTGCCGGCAGGAACCTGAGGCGTGGAAGGAACCGGGCCGCCAGGCGCAGCCTGTCCGTGCCCCCGACGACGGCGATGTCCAGGCCCTCGGCGGCCGGCAGCCGGGCGAGCTGGAGGAGGAGCGATGCCATGAGTCCCTCGACCTGCTCCGCCCCGCCGTCGATCCCGAGGACTCCTCGGAGCGGCACGGTCACCGGGGCAGCGGAGAGCGTGGGCGGCGCGGCGCGGGATCCCTCGGGCTCGAGCACGATGTCCGCGGGCTGGTCCGCCGTCCCGAGGCGCACATGGACCGACCCGTCCTCGCCCTCTCCTCCGCTGCCCTCGCGCCGGGGTGCGACGCCGGAGGACCTCGCGAGGAGCCCGACGTCAGGTGCCCTCGCGCGCCGGCGTGCGGCATCGGCGTCGGCCGCGGACGCGAGCCGCCGCTCGAAGTCCCGCCGCGCCGACCGCCCCTCGAGGAGCGGGATGACGGCGGAGACCGCGGACACGGCGGTGAACGCGAGGAACATCCACATCCCGGTGGCGAGGGCGAGGGCCACGCCGACCCCCAGGGGGAGCACGGCCATGGTGACCATCGCTGCCCTGCGGGACGGCGGCGCGTGGCGGGCCACCCGCAGGGGCGCACCCGGGCCGGACCCGGCGGCGGCGTCGAGCAGGGCTTCCTCGGCTGCGAACACGAGCGTGCACGTGCCCGCTCCCAGGCGGAAGTCCTGGCCGACGCAGAGCTCGGCGCGCTGGACCCGACGCCCGCCGACCCAGACGCCGTTGGAGCTTCCGAGGTCGGTGACGGTGACTGCCGCGTCGGTCACCTCGAGGAGCGCATGGTCGCGGGAGAGCTCGGGATCCGGCAGCGTCAGGCAGCGGCCCGGGCCACCGGGGGCGCGGCCGAGCCTGAGGGTCCCCCGGCCGACCGGCACCACGGTCCCTGCCGCGGGCCCCGTGTGCACGACGAGCGAGAGCGGGGGAGGGGCCGGCCGGCCAGGACCGGTGCCGGCGCCGCGGCCGAGGAGGCCAGCGCCGGAAGCGACGAGGACCGCGCCGCTGACGAGGGGCGGCCGGCCCACCGCGAGGCCGGACAGGGACAGGCCCTCGACGGTGCAGTCCCCGCGGCCGTAGGCACGTTCCAGCGCCTCGGCGACGTCGGAGCCGGGCGAGCCCTCGGCCGCGTGGACCACCAGTTCCCGGCGGATCCGCCCCGCCAGCGCGCCGCCGGCGTCCGGTGAGATGAGCGTGCAGTGCAGTTCCATGGTCCCCCCGTGGGAGCGTCCCGTACCGTCCACCACGCTAGGCAGCGCGCCGCCGCCGGTGCCACGGCCAGGCTGCCCGTTGTGGACAACCCGGGCTCCGGCGATTCCGGGAAGCCGGAGCGGCTCGGGTAATCTGAACCCCGGACATCTCGGGTCGCTGCCCCACGCGCGGCGGCGCTCGGCTTTTCTCACAGGGAGACACCTTGACTGCAGACCTCGTCGTTGTCGGATCCGGATTCTTCGGGCTCACCGTGGCCGAGAGGGCAGCCAGCGAGCTGGGCCTCAAGGTCACCGTGATCGACCGGCGCCACCACATCGGCGGCAACGCCTACAGCGAGACTGAGGAGCAGACCGGGATCGAGGTCCACCGCTACGGTGCCCACCTCTTCCACACCTCCAACGAGAAGGTGTGGGAGTACGTCAACCGCTTCACGACCTTCACCGACTACGTGCACCGTGTGTACGGCGTCCACAAGGGCGAGGTCTTCCCGCTGCCGATCAACCTCGGCACCATCAACCAGTTCTTCCGGGCCAACTACACCCCGGCCGAGGCGCGCGCCCTCATCGCCGAGCAGGCCGGCGAGCTCGCGGGCACCGACCCGCAGAACCTCAACGACAAGGGCATCCAGCTGATCGGCCGCCCGCTGTACGAGGCCTTCATCAAGCACTACACGGGCAAGCAGTGGCAGACCGACCCGAAGGACCTGCCCGCGGGGATCATCTCCCGCCTGCCCGTGCGCTACACGTACGACAACCGCTACTTCAACGACACCTACGAGGGCCTCCCGACCCAGGGCTACACGGCGTGGATCGAGCGGATGGCCGACCACCCCAACATCGACGTCCGCCTCAGCACCGACTTCTTCGACGAGTCGCAGCCCATCAGCAAGGGCAACGTGGTCGGCAGCGTCCCGGTCGTCTACACCGGCCCGGTGGACCGCTACTTCGACTACGCCGAGGGCGACCTCTCCTGGCGCACGATCGACTTCGAGGAGGAGGTCCTCCCCACGGGCGACTTCCAGGGGACCTCGGTGGTGAACTACAACGATGCCGATGTGCCGTACACCCGGATCATCGAGCCGCGCCACTTCCACCCCGAGCGCAACTACCAGACCGAGAAGACGGTCATCATGCGCGAGTTCTCCCGCTTCGCAGAGAAGGGCGACGAGCCGTACTACCCGATCAACACCGAGGCCGACCGCGCGAAGCTGCTCGCCTACCGCGACCTGGCCAAGGCGGAGAAGGACGTCCTCTTCGGCGGCCGGCTCGGGACCTACAAGTACCTCGACATGCACATGGCCATCGGCTCGGCGCTGTCGATGTACGAGAACAGGATCAAGCCGCACTTCGAGGGCGGCCAGGCCCTCGTGAGCGGGGGAGTGGACGAGTGACGACGGCGGAGACTGCTGTCGCTGCCGGCTCGCCGGACGCCGCTTCCGACTGGCAGGAGATCCAGCGGGTCGTGCTGCCCGGCACCGGGCAGGAGGACGTGGTCCCCCTCTACGTGGACGCCGGCTCGTCGCACGGTGTGCGGCTCGTGGAGGACGACACCCTCTACCGCAAACCGCGGAAGCCGGACGAGAAGCTCAACCTCGTCTCGTCCCAGCCCGCGGAGGCGCATTACGAGGACTTCCTCTCGCGGGAGTCGATGGCGGTGCGGCCCGGCCAGCACGTCTCGTTCGGCACCTACTTCAACGCGTTCCCCGCGAGCTACTGGCGCCGGTGGACCGCGGTCCGCCGTGTGCGCCTCGTCGTGGAGACCGAGGGGCGCGGCACCGTCGTCGTGTACCGGTCCAACGCCAGGGGACACCTGCAGCGGGTGGCGTCCCACGCCGTCGACGGCCGCCAGCGGGCGGAGTTCGAGCTCGACCTCTCGCCGTTCGGCGACGGCGGCTGGTACTGGTTCGACCTGAACGCGAGCCGCGATGGGATCCAGCTCGTCCGCGCGCACTGGGACGCCCGTCCCGGGCGGACCCACACCAGTGTGCCGGCCCGGTCCGGATCGGTCCTGGTCGAGATCACGACCCTGAACAAGCCCGGGTACTGCATCGAGAACGCCAAGCAGTTCGCCGCCCACCCCGAGGTGCTCGAGCGCATCAGCGAGATCCTCATCGTCGACCAGGGCACCGACCACGTGCGGGACCACCCCGAGTTCGCCGCCGTCGAGGCGGCGCTCGGCGGCCGCCTGCGGGTGATCGAGCAGTCCAACCTCGGCGGCTCCGGCGGGTTCGCCCGCGGGATGTTCGAGGCCGTCGAGGGCGGCTACGACTACGTCCTCCTGCTGGACGACGACGTCGTCGTGGAGCCCGAGAGCATTGTGCGGCTCGTGACCTTCGCAGACCACTGCAAGAAGCCCACGCTGGTCGGCGGGCACATGTTCGACCTGCACGCCCGGACCATCCTCCATGCGTACGCCGAGGTGGTCGACCCCTACCGGATCACCCCGGAGATCCCCAGGGTCGACATGCGCCTGCGGCATGACTTCGTCGACTCGAACCTCCGTCAGACGCCGTGGCTGCACCGCCGGGCGGACTCGGACTACAACGGCTGGTGGATGTGCCTGATCCCGACCGCCGTGATCCGTGAGGTCGGCCTCTCGCTGCCGCTGTTCATCAAGTGGGACGACATCGAGTACGGGCTGCGGGCCAAGAAGGCCGGGTTCCCCACGGTCTCCCTCCCCGGGGCTGGCCTCTGGCACGTCTCGTGGGAGGACAAGCAGGACGACATCGGCTGGCAGGCCTACTTCTACGCCCGCAACCGCCTGGTCGCCGCGCTGCTGCACAGCCCGTTCGCCCACGGCGGCCGCGTGCTGCGGGAGTCGTTCCAGATCGACGTCAAGCACCTCTTCTCCATGCAGTACTACGCGGAGGCGCTCCGCTCGATCGCGCTCGCCGATGTCCAGCGCGGCCCCGAGTCGCTCCACGCCGACCTGCCGGTGAAGCTGCCCGACGCCGTCGCCCTTCGGTCGCAGTACAGCGAGGCGCAGTTCCGCGACGACGTCGACGAGTTCCCCGCGCCGCACAGCGCGGAGGCGCCCCGGGGCATCGACGCGGCGGGGTCGCCCACCAGGAAGGAGCTGATCCCGTGGGCCGCGAAGGCCTTCGCGCGGCAGCTGACCCGCGCGGTGGCGCCCGAGGCCGCGGAGCACCCGCAGGCCCACCTCGCCCACAAGGACAACAAGTGGTGGCGCCTGGCCAACTACGACTCCGTGGTGATCACCAACGCCGAGGGCACGGCGTCCTCGTGGTACCGTCGGCGCCCCGAGCTGCTCAAGCCCGGGATCGCCAAGTCCGCCGCGGTGCATGCCGGGCTGTGGCGCGACTGGGACGCCCTCGCCGCCCGCTACCGCGAGGCCGCGGCACGCGTGACGAGCCTCGAGGCCTGGCGCGCCACGTTCGCCGAGCACACCCGCAGCGATGGAGGAAGGAACCGTGGCAAGCACTGACGTCGAAGCGGGCCTGACCCAGCCGGGGCGCAGCGGGGGCCTCAGGGACGTCTACCGGAACCGCTTCCTGCTCAAGCTCCTGGTACGCAAGGAGATCAAGGTCCGCTACCGCGGCTCGGTCCTCGGCATCGTCTGGTCCTACATGCGGCCCGGCATGCAGTTCCTGGTGTTCTACATCGCCCTGGGGCTCTTCCTGAACGCCCAGGGGTCGACGCCGAACTACCCGATCTACCTCTTCGCCGGCATCGTCCTCGTGAACTTCTTCACCGAGGCCCTCGGCAATGCCACGCGGTCGATCGTGAACAACCGGGACCTCATCCGGAAGATCTACCTGCCCCGCGAGCTGTTCCCGGTCGCGAGTGTCTGGGTGTCCGCGGCACACTTCCTGCCCCAGGTCCTCATCCTCCTGGTCGTCTGCCTGTTCTTCGGCTGGCTGCCGACCGTGTGGTCGGTGCTGGCGGTAGTCGCGGCCTTCGTGATGCTGGCCGTCCTCGCCATCGGCCTCGGGCTGTTCTTCGGGGCGATCAACGTCTACTTCCGCGATTCGGAGAACCTCGTGGACCTGCTGATCATGATGGTCACGTGGGCCTCACCCGTCCTCTACCTGTGGAGCCAGGTGGAGCGGGTGCTGGGGGCGTTCTTCCCGCTCTACCAGCTCAATCCCATGACCATTGCCGTGGAGGTGTTCCACTGGGCCTTCTGGCGCCCGACCCTCGACGGCGCGCAGCTCACCGCGCCGTCGACGGCCACCGTGCCGGGGCTGTTCGAGCTGTGGTTCCCCCTCGCGGGCGTGGTGACCGTGGCCATCCTCCTGGTGGGGCAGTTCACGTTCTCGCGCCTGTCGGTCAAGTTCGCGCAGGAGCTGTGAATGACTGACCACACCGTCACGATGCAGACCGCCATCACGGTCCAGGGAGTCCGCAAGGAGTTCGTGCTCCGGCACACCCGCTCCCTCAAGGAGGCGGTCATGTGGATCCTCCGCGGCCGCCGCGGAGACATCTCCAAGAAGTTCGACGCCCTCAAGGACGTCTCCCTCCACGTGGAGGAGGGCGAGACCGTGGCCCTGATGGGCCTGAACGGCTCGGGCAAGTCGACCTTGCTCAAGCTCATCTCGGGGGTGCTGCAGCCGGACGCCGGGTCGGTGCGCACCCGCGGCCGCGTCGCCGGGCTCATCGAGGTGGGCGCCGGGTTCCACCACGACCTCAGCGGGCGGGACAACGTCTACCTCAACGGCGCGATCCTGGGGATGTCGGAGCAGCAGATCGACGCGATGTTCGACTCGATCGTCGAGTTCTCCGAGATCGGCGAGTTCATCGACACCGAGGTCAAGTTCTACTCCTCGGGCATGTACCTGCGCCTCGCCTTCAGCATCGCTGTCCACACGGATCCCGAGGTCTTCCTCATCGACGAGATCCTGGCCGTGGGCGACGAGCCGTTCCAGCGCAAGTGCATCTCCAAGATCAAGGAGCTCGCCGAGGCGGGGAAGACCCTGTTCGTGGTGAGCCACGACCTCGACCTCGTCTCGACCATCTGCGAGCGGGGGGTCCTGCTCGAGCACGGCAAGGTGATCATGGACGGCGAGGTGCACGAGGTGGTGAAGGAGCTCCGCCGCCGCAGCGCGGAATCCGCGGGCACGGAGGCGTGAGCCACGGTGGCGCCGTGCAGGAGACGCATGTCTCCCAGCGGTCGCGCCTGATTCTGCCCCTCGCGGCCGCGGCGTTCGCGCTCGTCACCCTCGTGCCGGCCTTCTGGGTGCCGAGCCTGTGGACCGATGAGGCTGCGACCGCGAGCGCGGTCCGCCGTTCGTGGCCCGAGCTGTTCTTCATGCTGGGCAAGGTCGACGTCGTCCACGGCCTGTACTACATGCTCGTGAAGTCGCTGACCGATGCGGTGGGCGTGAGCGAGCTGAGCCTGCGCGCCCCGAGCATCGCCGCGGGCGCCGCGGCTGCCGCGGCCCTGGCCGTGGCGGCCCGACGCCTCGGCGGCCCGCGCGCGGGGCTCGCCGCCGCCGCCGTGCTCGTCCTCCTGCCGCGGTTCCAGTTCGCGGCGACGGACGCGCGGTCCTACGTGCTCACGGTCCTGGGCACCTCGCTCTGCCTGGCGGCACTGGCGGCGCTGAGGGATTCGGGGCGGTGGCGCGCCGCCGTGGGCTTCGGCGCCGCGCTCATGGTGTCCACCGGGCTCTCGTTCTACTGCATCCTGCTCGCCCCGGTCGCGGTGCTCGCGGCCCTCGCCGACCGCAGCCTCCGTCCGCACTGGTGGAAGGTGGCGCTCGCCAGCGTCCCGGCCGCCGGGGTCGCGGCATGGGTCGCATCCCTCGCCTCGCGCCAGACGTTCCAGGTGGCCTGGATCCCTCCGCTCGACGGGCACGTGGTCCCCGAGATCTTCCTCCTGCAGTACTTCTCGCACGCCTCGATGTGGACCGACGCCGGCATCGTCCCGCGCGCGTCGGCCCCGCTCGTCGTCGGCATGGTGATGACCGCCGTCGCCGTGCTGGCGCTCGCGGTCTGGGGCACGGTCCGCCGCCCGCGCTCGTTCACCACCGTGCTCGGCCTCGGGCTCATCGTGGTCCCGCTCGCTGTGCTCCTCATCGGATCGGCCCTGATGGGCAGCTCCTACTACCTTCCGCGCTACCTGACCTTCACCGCGCCCGGGCTGTGCCTGCTCGCCGCCAACGGTGCCGTCTCCCTGAGCCGGGCCGCCGCGTCCCGCTGGGTCGCCGGCGCGGCAGCGCTCACGCTCGCCGGCGGGGCCGTCCTTGCCATCGCCGGGCAGCGTACGGAGTTCGCGCGGAGCCCCTCCGATGACTTCCGCTTCGTCGCTGACACGATCCGGGACCATGCCCGGCCGGGGGAGTCCTTCGCGGTCGCCGCGGGGGAGGACCTCTTCCTTGCGGCCTACCCCCGGCCCTTCGAGGGGCTCGTGGACCTCACCCGCGGCATCAGCGCCGCGCAGTGGGGCCTGATCTTCGATCAGCGGTTCCCGCTCGAGAGCCGATCGGCCCTCGTGGACCGGCAGAAGGTCGTCTTCGCCATCAGGCCGGTGGAGAAGCCCCAGGAGGAGCAGTTCCTCCGCAGCCGCGGGTTCACGGAACAGGCGCGCTGGACGGGCCCCGGCCACGTGGTCGTCAAGTTCGTCAAGCCTTGACCGCTACCATTGACTGGGTGCGCCGGCCCTTCCGGCGTTCGAGGAATGAAGGATGAGGAAGCGGATGCCGAAGCCCCCGACGACGTCGACCAGCTCTTGGAGCCGACGGGCGTTCTTGGCGGGCGGCGTGTCGCTGCCCTTCCTCCTGACCGGGTGCCTCGACAAGAAGAGCGCCGACCGGACCGCCGTCGAGGACAACTCCTTCCCGACGACCATCAGGCACGCCCTGGGATCCACCACCATCGAGGGGGAGCCGCGCATCATCGCCACCCTCGGGTGGTCGAGTGCAGACGTCTGCGTCGAGCTCGGCGTGCTGCCCGCCGGCTACCCGGTGGAGGCGCTGCGCGGCTATGGGACTCCGCCCTGGTTCTCCAAGGCCGTGAGCCAGCTCGACGCGCTCCTGCCCCGCAACTACCACGACGACGGCGGTGTGCCCTGGGGCGACCTGACCGACATCAAGCCCGACCTCATCCTCGCCGTCAACGCCGCCTTCGGGAGGGACGCGTCCGAGACAGCGGACATCTACACCCAGCTGACCAAGATCGCCCCCACCGTCGCGTGGCCCGGCCGCCCGAAGGACACCGACTGGCGGACGACGACGACGATGGTCGCCCAGGCGCTCGGCCGCAAGGACGCCGGCCGCTCGCTCGTGACCTCCACCGAAGGCGCCATCCGCGACGCGGCGGGCGCCTACAAGGACCTCGCGGGCGCCACCGTGCTGTGCCTGGAGGCACGCTCCGTGCCCGGAGCCTCGTTCGAGGTCCACACCCAGGACTCCAACGCCATGCGCGTCCTCGCGGACTTCGGCCTCAAGCCCGCGCCCGCCCTGGCGAGGATCGTCGCGGACGCCCAGCCCAACGGCGCGGGGTCCGGTCCCAAGACGGTCTACCTCGACGCGAACCGAGCCGACGAGCTCGTGGCGGATGTCGTCGTGGTCGGGGTCCGCCCGGACGAGCACAAAGACATCGCGGACGGCAAGACCCTGGCCGGGATCCCCGCCCAACGGCGCGGCTCGACCCTCCTGCTCAACACGGACCAGGACTTCCTCGCCCTCGTCGCCGCCTCGCCCACCTCCATCAAGTGGGCCATCCAGACGGTGATGCCCGGACTCGCCCGCTGCGCGTACCTCGCGCGCAGCGGCAAGTAGCGCCGCCGTGACGCAGACCGAGCCGGGGGAGCGGCGCTCCACGGAGCCGGCAGCCGCGGCCCCCGCCGCTCCGCGCACGGTCCGCAAGGACATCCAGGCCCTCCGGGCCCTCGCGGTGGCCGCCGTCGTCGTGAACCACGTGTGGCCCCGGCACCTCCCCGGCGGCTACGTCGGCGTCGACATCTTCTTCGTCATCTCCGGCTACCTCATCAGCAACCACCTCCTGTCGGAGGTCCGCCGGACGGGGACGGTCCGGCTCGGCTCGTTCTACGCACGGCGCGCCAAGAGGCTCCTCCCCGCGGCGCTCCTGGTCGGGCTGGTGGCCCTGGCGGCGGCGTACATCTGGCTGCCGTTCAACCGCTGGGCGGTCATTGCCCAGGAGACCATCGCGGCCGCCTTCTACGCCGAGAACTGGGTGCTGGCGGCCAAGTCGGTCGACTACTCGGCCCACAGCGAGGGCGCCTCCACAGTCCAGCACTACTGGTCGCTGTCCGTGGAGGAGCAGTTCTACCTGCTGTGGCCGCTCCTGCTCCTCGCCGCCTGGGCCGTGGCCAGGAGATTCGGCTTCCGCCACCACCGCAGCCTCACGCTCGCCTTCTCGCTCGTGGGGGCCGCCTCCTTCGCCTTCTGCATCTGGTACACGATGACGGACCGCAGCCCCGCGTACTTCGTCACCCCGGGGCGCGCGTGGGAGTTCGCGGCCGGCGGGCTCATCGCGGTCGTCGGCCACCGGCTCCGCGAGCGCGGCACACGGCCCCTGCCGATGCCCGTCAGGGGGATCCTCCAGACGGCGGGGCTCGTCCTCCTCGTCGTCGCGGCGCTCGCCTTCAACGAGACCACGCCCTTCCCCGGCTACCTCGCCGCCGTCCCCGTGGCGGGGACGGCGCTCATCATCGCGTCCGGGCCCCAGCGCCCCGGGTGGTCGCCCGTGCGCGTCCTTGAGAACAGGGCCGTCCAGTACGTGGGGGACATCTCCTACTCGCTATACCTCTGGCACTGGCCGCTCATCATCCTCGCCCCGGCGGTCCTCGCGAGGGAGGCCGGCACGGCCGACCGGATCGCCATCGTGGCCCTCTCGCTCGTGCTCGCCGCCGCCACCAAGCGCTTCGTCGAGGACCCGGGCAGGAGCCGGCTGCTGCGCGCCTCGTCCCCGCGGAAGGTGATCCTGGCGACGGCTGCGGCGATGAGCGCCGTGGCCGTCGCCGGACTGTCCCTGACCGGCGCCGCGTCCGCCGAGCAGGCGGCCCAGGAGCACCGGGCGGCCCTGCTGGCGAGCGGGGCGTGCTTCGGCGCGGCGAGCCTTGCCGATCCGAAGGGATGCACGGACCCCTTCGGTCCCGCCGAGGTCGCGAACGTCGGCGACGGCGAGGCCCCCTGGTTCAACGCCCCGGAATGCAGCCCGGCGCCCAACCCGGTCATGGCCGGCCAGCAGAGGGCCCTCCTGCGGTGCGACTTCACCCAGGGCCAGCCCGCCTCCGAGACGGTCTGGCTCGTCGGGGACTCCCACGCCGAACAGTGGAAGGCCGCGATCCACGAGCTCGCCCGGCAGCGACACTGGGTCCTCTACGAGAGCCTCGTCGGAGGATGCCCGCTCGTCGACGCCAAGCGCGTGGCGTTCATGGGCGTGCCGTCGGACAACCCGGCGCTGCAGCAGAAATGCCTGAGCTGGAGCCGCGACCTCGCCGCCAGGATCACCGCGGAACGGCCCAACCTGGTCATCGCGTCCACCTTCGCCAGCGGCGAGACCGTGGACGACGGCACGGGCCGGCCGCAGCTGGACCAGTACCGGTCCGCAGTCAGCCGCCGCTTCGTGCCCTGGGCCGCTGCCGGGTCCCGTGTCCTCGTGATCCGGGACACCCCCCTCACCCTCGACCATTCCACCCCCGACTGCGTCGCCCAGAATCCGGACGATCCGCAGAGGTGCTCGAACCCCCGGTCGGCGGCGCTTCCCCCGGACCCGCTGGCAGAGGGCGTCCGCGCGCTCCACGACCGGCGCCTCAGCGTCCTGGACCTCTCCGACCAGTTCTGCCCCGGGAATACCTGCTATGCGGTCATCGGCGGCGCCCACGTCTACTTCGACCGGGACCACGTCTCGCGCACCTACGTCAAGTCGCTCGTGCCCCTGGTCAGCAGGAGATTCGATGCTGCGGTCCACGGCTGAGCCGCAGGAGGCGGCCACGGGGGAGGCCGAGCGCAGGCCCCGCGGGGCCATCGCCGTCGCCGCGATCCTGTCCACGCTGGTGGCGCTCGTCCTCGTCGATGTCGTGGCGGACCCGCCGCCAACGCTCGTTCCGTACAGCACCGCGCTCGTCGTGGCCGCAGCCCTCGGTCTCCTCGCCCTCACGCCGCTGCTGCACACGGCCGCCGCGTGGTGCGCCGGCAGGCTCGACCGGATGCCCCGCCCGGCCCGGTGGACCCTCGCGGCAGCCGCCCTGCTGGTCCTCACGCTCGTTCCCGCGGTCATCGGACTGGCCGTCCGCGTGCCGCCGGGCTGGGATGCCGGAGCGGTCCTGGACACCGCGACGGCCTTCGCGCGGGGCACGCACTACGACTTCGCGGAGCAGTACTTCGCCTGGTACCCGAACAACCTCTTCCTGGCCCTCGCGCTCGGATGCTACTTCAAGCTCGTCGGCGCGTTCGGCGTGACGGACACCCTGGCCGCGGCGATCTGGCTGCACGCCCTCTTCATGGCCGTGAGCTCGCTCCTCGCCGTCCGCCTCGCCCGGCGGGTGGCGGGCCCGGCGGCCGGCGTGGGCACCCTGCTCGTCACCGTTCCGTTCGTGGCCCTCGGGCCGTGGAGCGGGGTCCCCTACTCCGACACGCTCTCGATGCCGTTCCCTATCGCCATCCTGCTCATCGCGGACGTGGCCCGCACCGCCCCCCGTGGGCGCTCGGTTCTGCTCTGGGCCGCGGTCGGCGTGCTCACCGCGGTCGGGGCGCAGATCAAGCCGACGGTGGTCTTCGCCCTCGCAGCGGCGGGGCTGACGACGATGCTCGCCTCGAGGGGGGCCCGCGAGTGGGTCCGGACCGCGGTGGCGGCGCTCGTGGCCCTCGCCTTCGCGGGCGCGGCGTTCTTCGGCAGCAGCGCGGCGGTCAGGGGCGCGCACGTCGTCCAGTTCAACCTCGACACCAATACGCAGGCAGTGCCGTTCACGCACTTCCTCAAGATGGGTGCCACGGGGCGGGGCGGCTTCAACGCGGACGACATCCGGAACACCCTGAGCACCCCGCCGGCAGACCGATTCGCCAACGGGCTCAATGGCTACCTCGACCGCGTCGAGGCCATGGGGCCTACGGGCTACCCGGGCTTCCTCCTGGACAAGCTCGGCTGGTCGCTCGGCGACGGATCGTTCTACGCCTGGGCGGAGGGGGTCACCCGGGAGAACCACAGCTTCCCCGCCCACGATCCGCTCAGCGAGCAGATCCGCCGCTTCTACACGTTCGACGGCGACGGCGCACCTTTCCTGCGCAGCGCCTGGCAGGCGGCATGGTTCGCCGTGCTCGCGGTCCTGGCCCTCTCGGCGCTGATCAGGGGCCCGGGCAGGGACGCCTGGGCGGGCACGGCCGGGCGGCTGGCCTTCCTGGCACTGCTGGTCTTCCTGGCCTTCTTCGAGAACAGGGCCCGCTACATCTACCTCTACGTCCCGGTGGTCGCGGTGCTCGTCTCGGCCGCGGTCGCCGACGGCCACGCCGCGCTCGCGCGCTGGCGCGCGAGAAGGCGCCCGGACCCGGACGCCGCCGGCCCCGCGGCCGTCTCGTAGAATCGTGAGCGTGCTTGAAAACATGGGGGACGCCGACCGACCGTCCGCCGGGCTCCTGAGCTTCGTCCTCCCTGTCCACAACGAAGCGGCGAACGTGCATCCCCTGCACGGGCGCCTCACCGCGATCGTCGAGCAGCTGGGCCACGAGGCCGAGTTCATCTACGTCAACGACGGCAGCACCGACGAGTCCCTTGCGGTGCTCCGCGGCCTCGCGCGCCGGGACCCGCGCGTGGTCGTGATCGACTTCTCGCGGAACTTCGGGCACCAGATCGCCGTGACGGCGGGCCTCGACGAGGCGCGGGGCGACGCCGTCGTCATCATGGACACCGACCTGCAGGATCCGCCGGAGGTGGTGTTCGACCTCGTGGCCGCCTGGCAGGGGGGCGCGGACGTCGCGTACGCCGAGCGGCGAACCAGGAAGGACTCCTGGTTCAAGCGCACGACGGCGTCCGCTTACTACCGCCTCCTGCGCAGGCTCTCCGACATCGACATCCCCGCCAACACCGGCGACTTCCGGCTCATCGACCGCCGCGTCGTCGAGGAGCTCAAGAAGTACCGCGAAGTGGACCGGTACCTGCGCGGGATGGTCAGCCATGTCGGCTTCACGCAGGTGGCGGTGCCGTTCGACCGCGACGAGCGGCTGCACGGCGAGACGGGCTATCCGATGGCCAAGATGCTCAAGCTCGCGGCGGACGGGATCCTCGGCTTCTCCACGTTCCCGCTCACCGTCATCTCCAGGATCGGCTTCCTCGCCTCGGGGCTTGCCGTCCTCGGCGCGCTGTACGCGCTCGCGATGAAGCTCTTCGCGCCCCAGAACGTCGTGGACGGATGGACCTTCATCGTCATGAGCGTGCTGTTCGTGGGCGGACTCCAGATCAGCATGCTGGGGATCCTCGGCCAGTACATCGGCCGCATCTACCGCGAAGTGCAGGACCGGCCGCTCTACACCGTGCGGTCGGTGTACCGGCACGGGGAGGGGCGGCCGACGGCGGGCGCCCCGAACGGCGCCGCGCGCGTCGGCGACGCATGACGCCGGACCTCCGGCGCCCGGGCCCTGCGGCGCTGGCGAGGCTCTTCCGCTTCGTGGTGGTCGGCCTCGTGAACAATGCCGTCGGCTACGGGCTCTTCGTCGTGCAGTCCCTCGCCGGGGTCGGGCACACCGAGGCCATGACCGTCAGCTACGTGGTCGGCATGGCCGTGAGCTTCTGGGGCAACCGCGCCTGGACGTTCGGCCACGACGGACCGCTCTGGCCCACCGTCCTGCGATTCCTCGGGGCGAACGCGGTCGGCTACGGTGTCAACTACGTCCTGCTCACTGCGCTCGTCGAGGGCTGGGGCTGGCCGCAGATCCCCGCGCAGCTCGCGGCCACCGCCGTGGTCGCGGCCTGCACCTTCACGCTCATGCGCCTCTGGGTCTTCCCACCAGCCGTGCGGGCGTCCCGCGGTGCGCAGGCGGCCGAGGAGGCCGCTAGGGGCAGTTCACTCTGAAGAGCCGCGCGTGGCCGACCTCGGCGACGAGCTTGACGCCAGGGGCGGAGTCCGTGGCCAGGTCGTTGAGCCCGACGAACGGGTCATCGGACGGGATGACGGTCTTGTCGCCGAAATCGAGCGCCCAGTAGGCCCGCAGCTCCTTGATCGCGGGGCACACCCGCGAGTTGTAGGCCGCCTCGTCCCAATGGTTGAGGACCATCGCCTCAGTGGGGTTCCGGTCGCCGAAGACGTGCGGGGCCACGGTGCGCCGGTCCTCGAGCGCGTACACGAGGGAGCCGCCCATGAGGGGGTTGGCCACGATGGTGTCGCCAGCAGGCACGATGCCCGGGACCTGCTGGAGCAGCGCGCGCTCGTCCGAGTCCACGAGCATCGAGTTGGCGTCGAGGGTGAAGACCTGGTGGATGCGGTCCTGGACGCTCGAGAGCGTTCCGCCCTGCGAGCCCACGCCCATCACCAGGATCACGAGGGAGACCACGATGGCGCTGATGCCCTGCCACCGTGGCGCGGCCGAGGCGGCGAGCCGGCTCAGGCGCTTCGTCCCGGCCGCCCATTCCCGCGCGAGCTCCAGGCCGGCGCGGAGGCGCCAGAGGAGCCACTCAGCGCCCAGGATGGCGACCGGAAGGGCCACGACGGGCAGGATGGCCGCGAGCCGGAAGCTGTCGTTGTACCAGACGCCCGTGAGGAAGGTGCGCAGCCAGCCCGGGTTCCAGCTCGAGACGACGACGTAGAGGGCGCCCCCGATCGCGTACATCGCCAGGACCCACCAGAGGCGGCGCAGCTGGCGGGCCAGCACGTACAGGCCGATGAAGGTCAGGGGGGTGAGGATCCAGGCGACCGTCGTCCCCATGGGGGCGTTCGCGAGGACCTCGCCGATGGCCCGCGCGTTGGACTGGAAGGGGGCCCACGGGGCGGCGCTCAGGCTCGGCCGCAGCAGGTACCAGATGCCGGCCACCCCGATGGAGTAGACCAGCGCGAAGGCGCCCCAGACGCGCAGGGCACGGCGCGACGTCGTCCGCTTCCGCCACGCGCCCCAGGTGACGAAGAAGCGCGCCCAGACCACCGGCACCGCGAAGCCGAGCAGGCCGATCGCCGTCGAGGGGTGGGTCAGGGCGAGGCCGGGGAAGGTCGCGACGAGGGCGAGGATCGGCGGAAGGGGCGAGGACGGCTGGCTGCGCGCCATGCCGAGGGCCTCGATCGCCAGCCCGAGCACGGCCGGCATGAGCGCGATCGCGGCATGGTTGGGGTACAGGACGCCGAACGCCACCATGAGGTAGGGGAAGGCGCTGAAGCCCGCCGAGAGCGCCCCGGCGGCCATGAGCGGAACCGGGCGGTATCCGACGATCCGGCTGATCAGGAACAGGCACGAGAGCGGCCAGACGAGGGCTCCGATGACGATCGTCGCGACGTTGACCACGACCGGCACGGGGCCGCCGGCCAGCTGGAGGATGAGCGCCATGGAGTCGTGCATCGCGGCCGGGTAGAACGAGTGGGACGCGTCGGTGAGGTTGCCCAGCGTGAGAGAGGACCCGTTGGCGTGGTCCTCGATGTAGCGGATCGCGTTGAGGTGGTAGATGTTGTCGAACGTCTGCGAGAAGTCTTCGGGGGCGCCGAAGCCGAGGATGTAGCGGCGGCCGATGACGAGGGCAGCGAACGCCACCGAGAGCGGCACTCCGGCCCAGACGATCCACCGGCCGAGGTCGAGGTGCGTGAGCGGACCGTTGGAGGCGAGGACCCCGCCGCCGTGACGCTGGGAGGACCGGCGGCGCCAGAGGATGCGCACGGCCAGGGTGCCGACGACCAGGACGGCCGAGACCACGAAGTAGACCACCGGGTTGAAGGGCAGCCGCACGAAGGGCGCCACCACGGCCGTGCAGCCTGCGACGGAGGCGGAGACCGGAGCGGCCAGCGCGGCGAGGTTCAGCCGCCTGACACCGGCCGCTGCGAGCACCGCCAGACCGGGCCCGAACATCACCACCAATGCTGCCGCGAAGGTCGGGATGGTCTGGATCCAGGTCATCTGGTGAGGCTCCTCGCGTCGGTCAACCCCCTAAGTATGCCCTGTCGTGCTGTGTCGGACGTGCAGAAGGGGGACCGGGGGCTCTTGGTATAGTTGCCAATCATGGGTACACCGAGGCGATCAGGCGCGCTCATCATCATGCCCGCCTGGAATGAGGCGGAAGCCATCGGCGGCACCATCCAGAACGTGAGGGCCATCGTCCCGCACCACGACATCCTGGTCGTGGACGACGGCTCGAAGGACGCGACGGCACGGATTGCCGCCGAAGCCGGAGCGGCGGTGCTGAGGCTGCCGTTCAACCTCGGCGTCGGCGGAGCCATGCGGGCAGGGTTCAAGTACGCGCTCCGGAACGGCTACACGCGCGCCATCCAGGTTGATTCCGACGGCCAGCACGATCCGCACGACATCGACCGGGTGCTCGCCGGGCTCGACGGCGCGGACATCTCGATCGGAGCACGCTTCGCCGGCCGCGGGACGTACGGCGCCAAGGGCCCCCGCCGCTGGGCCATGGTCGTGCTCGCGAGGGTCATCTCCGCGGTCGCCGGAACGCGCCTGACCGATGTCACCTCCGGCTTCCGGGCAGCGAACCTCAAGGCGCTGCACCAGTACATGGAGCACTTCCCGGCCGAGTACCTCGGAGACACCATCGACTCCCTCGTCGTGGCGGTGAAGTCGGGGTGCAAGGTCACCCAGGTCCCCGTCGAAATGAAGGCCCGGCAGGCCGGCACGCCGAGCCACAGCCCCTGGAAGGCGACCATCTACTTGGCCAGATCAGGTCTCGTGCTCTGCTTCGCGCTCGCACGCCCCCGCACCAAGATGCCCGCCGAGATCAGCGCGCCCGCCGCCGGCGACATCGCCGGGGAGACGGGGGCCTCCGCGTGAGCGTCGCCTTCTCCCTCGTCATCGCGATCGGGATGGTGCTGGCCGTTCTGGCCATGCTCCGTTCCGGCAAGCTGCGCGAGAAGTACGCCGTCCTGTGGCTCGTCGTCGGCGGGCTCACGATCATCCTGGGGATCTTCCCGGGGCTGCTGGACTGGGCAGCGTCCCTGGTCGGCATCAAGGTTCCGGCCAACCTCCTCTTCGCTCTCTCGATCGTGCTCCTCGTCGGCGTCGGCCTCCATGTCTCGCGCGAGCTCACGGTCCTCGAGGAGGAGACCAGGATCCTCGCCGAAGAGGTGGCCATCCTGCGCCAGTCCGTCGACGTGCTCCGCAGGACCGCCACGACCTCGGCCGAGATCCCCCAAGACCCGACCGCAGTGCACCATCCTGCACGCCCGATCGCATCAGAAGAGGTTGACAGTGACCATTGACGTGATGTTCCCCTACTACGGGGACGTTGCCATGATGAAGGCCGCCGTGGCCTCCGTGCTCAGCCAGGAGGACGAGGACTTCCGTCTGACCATCGTCGACGACGGCTACCCCGACGAGACGCTCCCGGAGTACTTCGCCAACCTGGTCGAGGGCGATCCGCGGGTGCGCTACTTCCGCAACGAGAAGAACCTCGGCGCCAACGGAAACTACAAGAAGTGCCTGTCCCTCGTCGAGCACGATGTGGTCGTGGTCATGGGCGCGGACGACATCATGCTGCCGAACTACATCGGCACGGTCCGCAAGGCGTTCCAGAACCCGGACGTGGCGATCGTCCAGCCCGGCGTCGAGGTGATCGACGAGAACGGCAGTGTCTACGAGCCGCTCGGCGACCGCGTCAAGGGCTTCCTGCGGAGGCTCGCCGTCGGCGGTTCGTCGGAGGCCATCATCGAGGGTGAGGCGATCGCGGAGAGCCTCATCACCGGCGACTGGCTCTACTTCCCCTCGGTGGCCTGGCGTGCCGAGGCGATCCTCAAGCACGACTTCCGCGAGCAGTACAACGTGGTCCAGGACCTCGCCCTCGCGATGGACATCATCATGGACGGCGGCAAGATGCTCGTCACCGACACCGTGTGCTTCCAGTACCGGCGCCACCGCGAGTCGGACTCCTCCGTGCGCGCCCTCGACGGGCGCCGGTTCGCCGAGGAGCGGGCCTTCTTCGACGAGTGCGCCGCCGACTTCGCCCGTCTGGGATGGACGAGGGCGGCCCGCGCGGCCCGCGTCCACCTGACCTCCCGGCTCAACGCGGTGTCGCTGACCCCCAAGGTCGTCCAGAAGCGGATGTGGCCCGGGCTCAAGAGGCTCACGGCGCACGCGCTGCGCCCCTAGGCGGCAGCTCCGCACGACACCGGCGGCGCCGGACCCGCGGGTCCGGCGCCGCCGGTGTCGGTGGGCGCCCGGCGCGTGGTGGCGGGCCGCCCCTGACCGGCGGGTGCCGGCCCGAACCCCCCACCCCCACCGCGGCGGCGGCGCACCCCCCCCCG
>NZ_JBSSGJ010000015.1:0-109271 GCF_054063535.1 Sinomonas sp. RB5 | reverse complement strand
CAACGAGCGGATCTCTACAAAGCTCGAGGGCCTGAGCCCGGTCCGATACCGGGCCCAGGCCCTCGCAGCCTAGACTTTCACTTCACCAGTCCAACCCTCGGGGACCAGTTCAGTCACGAGCGGCGCTCCTTCCGTGGTGCAGTGCTTTCTCCCGCGGGGTCCGGCTCTAGAAGGCCTTCCCGCCGGTGACGGGAAGCACTGCCCCCGAGATGTAGGAGGCCTCGTCCGAGGCGAGCAGCACGTAGGCGGGTGCCAGCTCTGCGGGCTGTGCGGGGCGCCCGAGGGGGGAGTCCTTGCCGAACTCCGGGACGTGCTCCGGCCAGCCCGTCGACGGGATGAGCGGCGTCCAGACGGGCCCCGGGGCGACCGCGTTGATGCGGATGCCCTTGCCGCCGAGTTCCGGCGCGAGGGCCTTGACGAGGGCAGCCTGGGCGGCCTTGGTCATCGCGTAGTCGAAGAGCCCTCCCGAGGGCTGCGCCGCCTGCACGGAGCTCGTGATGATGATGGACGCGCCCGGCTGGAGGTGGGGAATCGCCGCACGGAGGGTCCAGAACTGGCTGTAGAGGTTGGTGCGGATCACCCGGTCGAACTCCTCCGTGGACACCGTCTCGATGCCGTCCCGCGCTTGCTGGTACGCCGCGTTGAGGACGAGGATGTCCAGCTTCCCGAACTCCTCCAGCGTGCGCCCGGGCAGCGAGGAGGCGAAGTCCTCCTCGCGAAGGTCGCCCTCGAAGTGCGCCGCCCGCGTCCCCGCCTCCGAGATGGCAGCGGTGGCCTCCGCCGCGTCCTGGGCCTCCTCGGGCATGGCGGTGATGGCCACGTCCGCACCCTCCCTCGCGAACGCGAGGGCGACGGCGCGGCCGATCCCGGAGTCGCCGCCCGTGATGAGGGCGGCGCGCCCTGTGAGGCGCCCGTGGCCCTCGTAGGTGCTCTCACCGTGGTCCGGGCGGGGCTCGGTCTCCCCGGTGGTCCCGGGGGCCTCGAGGTCCTGGGGCGGGACGGTGCCCGTCACCCGGGCGCTGCGCGGGTCCTGTGGGTGCGATGCGTTCATCTGTGGCTCCTTCGGTAACGGGCCGGCCGGCGGCCGGACGGGCTGGTTCCATCCATGGGGCTGCGGGTAAGTAGCTGCCGATGAAGACGCGCAGCAGGCGGACGGCGCACGGGACGATCACCCGGCGCCGCGCGGGCAAGGGGTTCAGCTACCGGGACGCGGACGGCCAGCGGGTCGACTCGCCGGAGGTGCTCGCGCGGATCGAGGCGCTCGCCATACCGCCGGCCTGGCGGAACGTGCGCATCGCGGCGTCGCAGCGAGCCAGGGTCCAGGCGACCGGCATCGACGCCGCCGGCCGGAAGCAGTACCTGTACCACAGCACGTGGCGCGAGCGGCAGGAGGCCCGCAAGTTCGACCGCGCCGTGGCCCTGGCCCGCAGGCTTCCCGCGATCCGCCGCGCGGTCACGGAAGACCTCCGCGGCAAGCACGGCCCCAAGGAACAGGCCCTCGCGGCGGCGCTGCGCATCGTGGACCGGCTCGGAGTGCGGGTGGGAAACCGCAGGTACGCCCGCCAGCACGGCTCCTTCGGCGTCACCACCATCCAGCGCAGGCACCTGCGCCTCGACGGCGAAACGATCTCGCTGGAGTTCCCGGGCAAGTCCGGGATGCAGTGGTCGGTGGAACTGCGCGATCCCGATCTGGCCGAGTACCTCCGCAGCCTGCCGAAGGGCCCGAAGCCCCGGGCCGCCCTGGGCTACGAGTCCGCGACGGGGTTCCAGCGCATCGGATCCGAGTCCCTCAACGGGTACCTGCGCGTACGGGCCGGCATGGGCGCGAGCGCCAAGGACCTGCGCACGTGGCGCGGCACCGTGGTCGCGGCGGAATCCCTCGCCCGCAGTGCGGAGCAGGGCTTCGACGCCGAGGAGGCGTGGCGGCGCGCCATCGCGGACGCCGCGGACTGGCTCCACAACACCATTGCGGTAGCCCGCGGATCCTACGTGGACCCACGGCTTCTCCTCGCCTACCACGAGGGCCGGAAAGTCACGACGCCCGGCGGCAAGGTCTCCGACGCAGCGCTCGCCGAGCTGCTCGACTCGACGCCGCGCACCGGGCCGGGCACCTAGACGGCGCACGCCCGCCCAGAGCCCTGGGCACTGGGCCCGTGGGCACTGGGCGGGCGGGCGGACGCTGAGGGTCGGTATCAGTGGTCCGGGAAGTCGTCGCGTGCCGGCTGTGACGCGGTCTCGGCGTCCTCGCGAGGAGTCAGGTAGTGCTCGCCCTCCTCGGTGGTCGCGATCTCGTACTCCTCGGCGACCGCATCGATGCGCGCCTGGTCATCGGGCCCGGGCGGGCGGACCGGGCCGGGGTTGGGGGTGCGCTCGGCATCGCCCCAGACCGCTCCGGCACCCTGGGATGAGGGGGTGACGTCGCTGGGACCGTCCGCGACGGTGTCGTCCACCCCGTGCCGGGGGACCGGGGTGCCCGGGTGCACACCCGAGCTCCCCTCAGGGCGCTCCTCGCCCGGCTCGCGCTCCGCGAGGCGCGCCCCGTCGTCGACGGGCACGCCGTCCCGTCGCTCGGGCTCGTCAGGAAGATTCCGCTGGTCCATGGCGTCCTCTCGAATCGGTGGAAGGCGGCACTCGTCCGCTCCCGTGTACATACCCGCCCGGGGCCCGTATCCAAACCGCGCACCGCGGTCCGAACGGCCGCCCGCGCGGGCCCAACTCGGAGTGCCCCTCTCGGTAAGCCCGCCAGATAATCCGCGCCTGGAATGCCAAGAGACAGCATTGCTCCTTCTCAGCCGGTTGTATCTGGAGAGCAGGCGTGCCTACGGTGGAAACCGGAGTCAAGCAGCTGGCCCGCACTTGGAAGCCGGACGGCCGGGTGAATGCAGTTGCATCCACATCATCATCGCGATGCAGATGCGCACGCTGCCGCAGACCCAGCGCCGCCGAGAATCCGTCTCGGCGACCGGGAGGCGGCGGCCGCAGCGCTTGCAGCCACCCTCGGCCCCTCCTTCATTCCAGGCGACATGAAGAACCGGATGTCAGGACCGAAAGATCGCCGCTCGGTCCCCGTTCTTCTACCTTGCGCGGCGCCCCCGTTCCAGGAGGCGCCCGGCAGTCCCTGACGGCCTACGATTTCTCCGACCCCAGCGAGGAAGGAACTCGCCATGAATGAAGTTCCCCGGCAGAATCATCTTTCTCCAGCCCCCACCGACCCGGGCTCAAACCTCACTCCGGACAGCGTCAAAGGCGCCGTTGACGGAGCCACAGCTCACGACGCGCCGTCCGGAGGCGACGGGCGTTCGGCGGCGGTGACAGAGGAAGCCGAAGCGGGCCGGCTCGCCGTCGAGTACCTCGGGGTGGCCGACGCGCTCGCCCGCCGTTTCCGCTGCGCGGGCCACGACGCGGACGACCTGCGCCAGGTGGCCCGCCTCGGCCTCCTGAAGGCGGCCCACCGCTACCAGGAGCCCCTCGGCCACGGGTTCGTACCCTATGCGGTGCCCACCATCACGGGCGAGCTCAAGCGCTACCTCCGCGACCAGTCGTGGGTCGTCCGGCCGCCCCGTGCCCTCCAAGAGCTCCGCCTCAAGGTCAATGGGCTGCGCCCCGGCCTCGCCCAGGAGCTCGGCCACGATCCCACCACAGCCGAACTGAGCCGGGCGGCCGGAGTGCCGGCCTCGGAGATTGCGGAGGCCCAGATCGCGGACTCGGCCATGGTCGGCCAGCCCGTCGAGCACGGGGACTCGTCCGAGGATCCCGAGGAACGCCGGCTGAACGTGGTCCTCGGCGCCGAGGACCCGGGCTACGAGCACGTCGAGCAGATGCACGCGCTCGCCGGCGCCATGTCCGACGCGACAGACAACGACAAGCAGCTCCTCGAGCTCCGGTTCGTCCAGGAACTCACCCAGGACGAGATCGCCAAGGAGCTCGGGGTGAGCCAGATGCAGGTCTCGCGGCTCCTCAAGCGACTGCTCGACAGGCTGCGGAGGAGGATGGCGGCGTGAGAGCCGGGTCCCGTCAGTGGCCGACGCCGGGGGGCAAAGGGGGGCGGCATCAGGCCCGGGCGTGGCCAGGAGGAAGGGCGCGGTGCGTGCACCGCGCCCTTCCTCCTGTCTGGGAGCCCTGTGGTCTGAGGACAGCTGCGCCGACCCTAGGTGAAGGCGACCTGACCGCCCTCCCGGCCAGCGGCGTCGTCCGCTTCGAGTGCATCCAGCGCATCCAGGACCTGGCCGGGCAGCACCGCGAGGAGGGCCGGGTCGGGGTCCTCGGCAAAGGGATCGCCGGCACGCACGCTAGCGTCCGTGAGGACCACATGCGGGCCGTCAGCGGGCGGGCCCCACTGCTCCGGCGCGGCGGGTCCGAAAATGACCACCGAGGGGATCCCGTAGGCCGTGGCCAGGTGGCCCGCCGAGGTGTCGGCGGTGACCACGGCCCGCGCCGCGGCAACCGCCGCGGCGAACTCGTCCAGCTCCCACCGTCCCGCCACGCAGGCCGAGGCAGGCAGGCCTGCCGCCTTGGCGACCGCGGTGGCGCGGAAGACGTCGTCTGGTCCACCGGTGACCACCACCTGGTGGCCGCGCAGCGAAAGCACGGCCGCGACGTCCGCGAACCGCTCGATGGGCCAGCGCCGGCTGCCGTAGGCGGCGCCCACATGGAGGATCGTGGCACGGTCCACCGGGGCCGGCGTCTCGGGCGGGCACAGCCGGAAGTCCGCGGAATCGGCCACAATGCCGTTCCATGTCAGCAGGCGCACCCAGCGGTCGCGCTCGTGGACGAAGTCGTTCCATTCCGGTCCGGCCCAGCCGGGCGCGGCGTGCCCGATCCGGTACGTGGGCTTCAAGGCATCGAGCCGGCCCCTGCTCTCGGGCCCGTTTCCGTGCAGGTTGACGGCCACGTCCACGGGACGGCGCCAGGCCAGCGGGCGGTCGAGCCCCGGGGTGGGCAGAAGGGCGTTCACACCGCCGATGAGGGGGACGATCGGTGCCAGCCAGCGGGGCGCGGCGAGGATGAGCTCGTGGTCCGGGAAGGCCCGGCGGAGGCCCCGGAGCGCCGGGACGGCGACAAGGAGGTCGCCCAGTTTGAGTGCCCGCAGGGCGAGGACGGTCGGCTTCGTTGCGCGCTGTGCCACGGCTGCTCCCTGAGTGTGGGTGACGGTACGCCCGCGGCTTGAGCGATTTCGAGAGGAGGAGAAGAAGTAGTCCCGAGTTCCGTTTAGTGTACTGCTGCAAGGGCACTGCTTCTCCTATGAGGAAGACCATTGGCGAGAGGAAGCGGCGGCCCGTGCCGTCCGCGATCCTTTTCGACCGCGACGGGACGCTCGTCGCCGACGTTCCGTACAACACTGACCCCGATCTGGTGGTCCCGATGCCGGGAGCGCTGCAGGCGCTCGGCCGCCTCCGCGCGCTCGGGATCGCCTGCGGAGTGGTGACCAACCAGTCCGGGGTGGGCCTGGGGCTCATCGCGGAGCACGAGCTCCGAGCCGTCAACGCCCGCATCGAGAAGATCCTCGGCCCGTTCGACACCTGGCAGGTCTGCCCGCATGCCCCCGAGGACCGGTGCGAGTGCCGCAAGCCCAAGCCAGGACTCGTGCACGCCGCATGCCGCGACCTGGAGGTCCAGCCCGAGGACGTCGTGGTCATCGGCGACATCGGCAAGGACATGGAGGCAGCCCGCCGAGCCGGCGCGCGCGGCATCCTGGTGCCCACGCCGGTGACCCTGCGGCCGGAGATCCTCGCGGCTCCAGCCGTTGCCGGGGACCTCGCCTCCGCGGTCATGCTCGCGCTGGGCCCGGAGCTCGTACGGAGTGGCCGGCCCGATCAGGGAATCCCCCAGGGGAGCGCAGCGTGAGGCGCGTGCTCGCCGTCCGGCTCGACAGCCTCGGAGACGTGGTCATGGCCGGCCCCGCCGTCCGGGCGATCGCCGCTCACGCGGAGCCCTACTTGCTGACCGGGCCCCGCGGAAGCGGTGCCGCCCGCCTGCTGCCCGAGGTGCGCCATACCTACGAATGGGACTGCCCCTGGATCGGCAACCCGGCGCCGGAGGCAACGCCGCGCCACCTCCACCGCCTCGAGCGGCTGGTCTCGGACATCGCACCCGACGAGGCGGTCATCTTCACCTCCTTCCACCAGTCGCCCCTGCCCCTCGCCCTGGAACTGCGGCTCTGCGGCGTCCCCCGGATCACGGCGCTCTCGGAGGACTACCCCGGCTCGCTGCTCGACGTCCGGGTGACCTCGCGAGAACTCCCATGGGCCACCCACGAGGTGGACCGGGCGCTCGGCATCGCCGCTGCGGCGGGCTTCACGCTTCCGGCGGACGACGACGGCCTGCCCGCCCTCGTGCCGCAGCACCACAGCGGCCTCCGGCCCGACGGCCCCTACGTCGTGGTGCACCCGGGGGCGGACGCGCCCGCACGGTCCTGGCCGGCCGAGAATGCGGCGGCACTGGTCGAGCTGCTCGCGGCCGCGGGCCTGCGCGTGCTGGTGACCGGCGGCCCGGACGAGCGCGCGCTGACCGCCCGCGTGGCAGGCTCCCGCGGCATCGACCTCGGCGGACGCACGGGGCTGCCCGGCCTCGTCGATGTGCTCGCCGGCGCCAGGGTCGTCGTCGCCGGCAACACCGGTCCGGCGCACCTCGCGGCCGCCGTCCGGACGCCCGTGGTGAGCCTCTTCGCCCCCGTGGTCCCCGCCGAGGTCTGGCGGCCGAGGGGAGCGCCCAGCGTCCTCCTCGGCGACCAGGAGGCACCCTGCGCAGGCACCCGGGCGCGGATCTGCCCGGTCCCCGGCCACCCCTGCCTGGCCGGTGTGCGCGCCGAGCAGGTCGTCGAGGCGGTGCAGGACCTGATCACGGCGCAGACCGGGGCGGTGGCCTGATGCGCATCCTTCTCTGGCACGTCCATGGCGGCTGGATGGACGGATTCGTCCGCGGCCCGCACCGCTACGTGGTTCCTGTCGACGCGGAGCACGGGCCCTGGGGTCTCGGCCTCGCGGGCAGGCCGTGGCCGCACGCCGTGGAGGCCACGGCCGAGGACCTCGCGTCCCGCGGAGGCGAGGTCGACGCCGTCGTGCTCCAGCGCACCGAGGAGATCGAGCTCGTCCGGTCGCTGACGGGGCTGCGGCCGGGAGTCGATGTCCCCGCGGTGTTCGTCGAGCACAACACCCCCAAAGGATCGGTCCCGAACACGCGGCATCCGCTCGCCGACCAGACCGACATCCCGATCGTGCACGTGACGCACTTCAACGCGCTGATGTGGGACAGCGGCCGCGCGCCCGTCTTCGTGGTCGAGCACGGCGTCCGCGATCCCGGGCTGGGCTACACGGGAGAGCTCGAGAGGCTCGGAGTGGCCGTGAACGAGCCCGTCCGCCGCGGCCGGGTGGCGGGAACGGACCTGCTGCCGGCCTTCTCGGAGGCCGCGCCCATCGACGTCTTCGGCATGGGCGGCGGAGGCCTCGCCGAGGCGACGGGGGTGGGCCCCGACCGCCTCGCCTGGGCAGGCGACCTGCCCTCGGAGGCACTGCACGCCGAGCTCGCCCGACGGCGCGCCTACCTCCACCCCTTCCGCTGGACCTCGCTGGGGCTCGCCCTCATCGAGGCCATGTTCCTCGGCCTTCCGGTGCTCGTGGTGGGCGCCACTGAAGCCTGGCGCGCCGTCCCCCCGGAGGCAGGCTGCGTCAGCTCCGACCCGAAGGAACTCATCGCCGCCGCCCGCCGCTTGCTTGCCCACCCGGGCGAGGCCGCGGAGATGGGGCACAACGCACGCAAGGCTGCCCAGACCCGCTATGGGCTGGACCGGTTCCACGCCGCGTGGGACGAGGTGCTCGCTGAAGCCGCCGGAGGGACCCGCGGCGCGAACACGCTGAAAGGAGCACAACGATGAAGATCGCCATGGTCTCGGAGCACGCGAGCCCGCTCGCCGCCATCGGGGGCGAAGACGCGGGAGGGCAGAACGTGCACGTCGCTGAGCTCTCCGCGGCGCTCGTCCGCCGCGGGCACGCCGTCACCGTGTTCACACGCCGCGACAGCGACAGGCTCCACTGGGAGCAGATGCTGCCCACCGGCGTCGGCCTCGTCAACGTCGACGCAGGGCCGCCGCGCACGGTTCCGAAGGACAGGCTCCTGCCCTTCATCCCCGAGCTCGCGGACCGGATCAGCGAGTACTGGGCGCAGGATCCCCCGGACGTCGTGCACGGGCACTTCTGGATGTCCGGCGTCGCCTGCATCGAGGCAGCCGAGAAGGTGCAGCGCCTCGGTCTCACGCCGCCCGTCGTGGCAGAGACGTTCCACGCCCTCGGCGTGGTCAAGCGCCGCCACCAGGGAGTCGAGGACACGAGTCCCCCCGAACGCGAGACGCTCGAACCCTGGGTTGCGCGCTCGGTGGACCGCGTCATCGCCACCTGCCCCGACGAGGCCTTCGAGCTGCGTGCCATGGGCGTGAACCGCCGGCACATCTCCCTTGCGCCCTGCGGCGTCGACACCCGGCTCTTCACGCCCGAGGGACCGGCCAGGGCGCGGGGACAGCGGTTTCGCATCGCCACGATCGGCCGCCTCGTGCCGCGCAAGGGCGTGGACACGGTGATCCGTGCGCTCGCCCTCCTCGCCGAGTCCGGGCGCAGGGACATCGAGCTCCTCGTGGTCGGCGGCTCTGTGGCGAAGGAGCGCGTGGCCGGCGACCCGGAGGCTCGCCGCCTGCGCGACCTCGCCGACTCCCTCGGGGTCGGCGGCCAGGTCATCTTCACGGGCCAGGTGGCCCGGGACGCCATGCCCCAGCTCCTGCGCAGCCTCGATGCCGTGGTCTGCTGCCCCTGGTACGAGCCCTTCGGCATCGTCCCGCTCGAGGCCATGGCCTGCGGCGTCCCCACCATCGTGGCCGCCGTGGGCGGACTCGCCGAGACCACGGTGGACGGTGTGACCGGCCTCCACGTCCCGCCCAAGGACCCGGACGCCCTCGCCGACGCCGTGGCCGCGCTCGCGGACGATCCGCAGCGGCGCGCGGCACTCGGCGCGGCCGGGGTCGAGCGCGCACGGAGCCGCTACACGTGGGACAAGGTCGCATCCGACACCGAGCGCATCTACCGGGTGATGCGCGAGCACTGGCAGCAGCCCGAGCCGGACGTCCTCCGGTCCCGGCGCCGGCTGCGCCGCATCGAGGAGGGAGCCTGAGGATGTGTGCAGCTCACCGAGGACTGGACGCCGCGCGGGCCACGCCCCGCTCCCGGGCGGCCCTGCGGACCGTACCCGGCGCCGCGAACGCCGCCTTCCGCTCCGCCGCCCAGCGCGGCCGGCCCGCCAGCGACCCCACCGCTGCGCTCGCACGCAGCGTGGCCGCGCACATCGCCGAGTCGATGGTGGCCCTCGAGGTCCTCGAGCGCCACTCCCTCCTGCTCGCGCGCTGGGGGCATGATCTGGCCCATCGGCTCTCCCACGGCGCCAGACTGCTTGTGGCCGGCAACGGCGGCTCCGCGGCCGAGGCGCAGCACCTCACGGCCGAGCTTGTGGGGCGGTACGACGGCGAGCGGGCTCCGTTCTCTGCGATCGCCCTCCACGGGGACACCTCCGCGATGACGGCGATCGGGAACGACTACGGCTACGACGAGGTGTTCGCCCGGCAGATCCGGGCCCACGCCCGGGAGGGGGACGTCGTCGTGCTCCTCTCCACGTCCGGGAAGAGCCCCAACCTCCTCTGCGCCGCCGCGGCCGCCCGGGAAGTCGGCGCGGTGAGCTGGGCCATGACGGGCCCTGGACCCAATCCGCTCTCGTTGGCGGTGGACGAGGCGGTGCTCCTCGACGGGAGGAACTGCCACGTCCAGGAGTCCCAGCTGGTGGCGATCCACGCACTGTGCGCGTGCTTCGATGCGTGCATCGCGGACGCTTCGGTGCCGAAGCCACGGGCCGCACGAACCGCTCCAGGAAGGGAGCCCCGATGAGGCTTGCCGTGGTGGGAGACACCCTGATGGACATCGACCTGCACGGCCACGCGAGCCGGCTCTGCCCGGACGCGCCCGCGCCCATTGTCGAGGTGAGCCGGCGGCTCGAGCGGGCCGGCGGGGCCGGACTGGTGGCGACGATGCTCGCGGAGGACGGGCACGACGTCGATCTCATCACCGCGCTCTCCAACGACCAGGCGGCGGCCCGCCTCCGCGCCCTGCTCAGCGGGGTGCGCGTGAGCGCCGGGGCGCTCGGCGGCCCGACCCCCGTCAAGATGCGCCTCATCGCGGACGGCCAACGAGTCGCGCGGATCGACGAGGGCTGCGGCCAGAAGCCCTTCCCCCTGGTCGACGAGACGATGCTCGAGCGGATCCGCGGCGCGGACGCCATCGTCGTCGCCGACTACGGCCGCCGGCTCGCCGAGGCCCCCACGCTCCGGGCCATGATCGAGTCCGTGGCCCGGCACGTCCCCGTGGTGTGGGATCCGCACCCCCAGGGCGCCCGGCCCGTCTCCAGGGCTGCGGCCGTGACGCCGAACCTGCCCGAGCTGCTCGCGTTCTCGGGGCGCGCCGTCAACGGACTCGGCGCCGTCGCGACCGCGGGGGGCCGGCTGAGGGAGCGCTGGAACGCGGACTCGGTGGTGGTCACCCTGGCCGAACGGGGTGCCCTCATCTGCGGGCCTGAGGCCGACACCCACATCGCGGCCCCGGCGGCCGGGCTGAGGATCGAGGACTCGTGCGGGGCGGGGGACCGCTTCGCCGCCTCGCTCGCCGTCGCGCTCGCCGCCGGTCACGGGCTCGAGAAGGCGGTCGAGGCCGCCATCTCGTCAGCAGTGGAGTTCCTCGGCGGGGGCGGCGTCTCCTCGCTCGAGGGCAGCCAGGCGCCCCTGCCGCCCGCGGCTTCCGGGGACAGCTCCCAGGCGCTGCCGGCGGGGGAGGGCGAGCCGGAGGAGAGTGCGGCCTTCGCCCTCGCGCGGCGCGTCCAGTCCACCGGCGGCCGAGTGGTGGCCGCCGGAGGCTGCTTCGACCTCCTGCATGCGGGCCACCTCCGGCTCCTCGAGGCCGCCCGCGGCCTCGGCGACTGCCTCATCGTGTGCCTCAACTCCGACGAGTCCATCCGACGCCTCAAGGGCGACTCCCGCCCGCTCATGTCCCAGGCCGACAGGGCGGACCTGCTCCTCGGGCTCAGCTGCGTGGACGCCGTCGAGGTCTTCTCCGAGGACACCCCGGAGCAGCTGCTCAAGGAGCTCCGCCCCGATGTCTGGGTCAAGGGCGCCGACTACGACGCCGAGCAGCTGCCCGAGACCGCGCTCCTGCGGGGGTGGGGCGGCGACGTCGTGACCGTACCGCTCGAGCCGGGACGGTCGACGACGGGCCTCGCCTCCGCGATCGCGGGGCTGGGCTGACGCTGGCGAGACCAACCACGACCATCACCACACAACAGGAAGGAACCCCATGACGACGATGAGCACGAGCACCAGCCCAGAGGTCGAGCAGTCCACCCAGGAGCCCCTGCGCGGGGCCCGGATCCTCGTGACCGGGGGCGCCTCGGGCCTCGGGGCAGCGATCGTCGATGCGGCCGCGGCGCAGGGGGCCCGGCCCATCGTGGTCGACCGGCAGCCTGCTCCCGAGGGCGTGACCGGCGTGGTCGCGGACCTCTCCATGCGGGAGGAGGCGGAGGGCGCCGTCGCCCGTGCCGTCGAGGAGGCGGGCGGCCTCGACGCGGTGGTGTGCGCCGCAGGCATCGACCGCTGCGGCGAGCTCACCGAGGTGGCCGCCGACGAATGGGAGCGCGTGCTGCGCGTGAACCTCATCGGCACGGCCGCCGTAGTGCGGGCCGCCCTTCCTCATCTGCTCGAGTCCCATGGGCGGGTGGTGACCGTCGCGTCGACCCTCGGCCTCCGGGGGGCGGCAGGGGCCACCGCCTACTGTGCCTCCAAGTTCGGCGTGATCGGCTTCAGCAGGGCTCTGGCCGCCGAGCTCAAGGGCAGGGTGGGCGTCACCACGCTGATCCCGGGAGGCATGGACACGGCCTTCTTCGACGACCGCCCAGAGGACTACAAGCCCCACGACCGCAGCACCCTCAACCGACCCTCCGATGTGGCCCGCTCGGTGCTCTTCGCCCTCTCCCAGCCGCGGGGCTGCGAGGTCCGCGAGCTGCTCGTGGCCGGGTCGATGGAGGATTCCTGGCCGTAGGCCGGCATAGATTGGGGCCCGTGGAGAACCGGACCGCCGAGGTCTACAGGGCCTTCGCCGAGGGCGAGGCACGAGGGGTATCCGACGTCTTCTTCGAGTGGGCGAGCTCCATCGCAGAGGACGCCGCTGTCGTAGGACTCCTCGAGTCCCTCCCACAGGCCAAGCGGCAGCCCAACCTCGTCTTCGCAGCGGCCCGCCTGCAGGGGGCACCGGTGGGGCCCTACGCGGGATTCCGCTCGTGGCTCCTGTCTCACTGGCCGGCCGTGGAATCCGTGGTCCTGGAACGGTCCACTCAGACCAACGAGGCGGCCCGGTGCGCGGTCCTCCTCCCCGTGCTGAGCCGCCTGGTGGGACCCCTGGCGCTCATCGAGGCCGGCGCCTCCGCAGGACTGTGCCTCTACCCGGACAGGTACAGCTACCGCTACGACCTCGGCGACCGCACGGTGTCCCTCGACCCCGCCACGGGGACGAGCACCGTGGAGCTGTCCTGCCGCATCGATGCGGGGAGTGTCCCCGACCGACTGCCTGAAGTGGTGTGGCGTTCCGGCGTCGACCTGAATCCCCTCGACGTCCGCGACCCATCACAGATGGAGTGGCTAGAGACGCTCGTCTGGCCCGAACACCAGGACCGCCGCGACCGTCTGCGCGCCGCCGCGGCGGTCGCGGCAGCGGATCCCGCGACCATCCTGCGCGGCGACCTCGTGGACAGCATCCGGGGGCTCGTGGAGGAGGCCCCGCCGGGTGCGCACGTGGTCGTCTTCCACAGCGCCGCCCTCGTCTACCTCGATCCGGCTCGGAGGGCCCAGTTCGTCGATCTCGTGCAGTCGCTGCCCGGAGTCACCTGGGTCAGCAACGAGGGCGAGCGTGTCCTGCCCCCTGTGGCTGCCCAGCTCGCCGAGTCTGCGCTCGGGCGGACGGTCGTCTCGCTGAACGGGAGGCCCTGCGCGTTCGCCGGACCCCACGGCCAGAGCTACCACAGACTGACGGGGCCTGCCGACGACTGAGATGCACAGCCGGTCACCGCACTTGATCTTCGAAAGTACCAACTAATGATCTTTCTTATATCGAATCTATGTACTAAAATTGGGGCATGGAGCGAGATGGCCGGTCGGAGTCGGAGGCAGCGGTGCCTCCCGACGATGCCGTGTCGTCCGTCGGGTTCCCGTCCGAGCCGCCGGAGTGGTTGCGGCTGGAGTGGGAGCTGAACGATCTGGCGCGGCCGCAAGGGGTTGACCGGGCAGCGCTCGGGCCGGTGCTCTCGGCAGCGTTCCGGCGCGTCCCGGACGGGGACCTCGACGTGTCGGTACGGGGAGGGGCGGACGCGGCACTGTTCGCTTCCGTGGATGCGGGACTGTTCGCGGACCCGGAAGAGCTCGAGGTCTTCCCCGCCCCGGTGGTGCGGGCAGAGCTGCGCGAGGAGGCCGCTGCCGGGCTCGTACGCCGCCTGGTCCGCCTCGACCAGGTCGAGGCCGCACGCCTGGCCGAGCAGGCCGCGGTTCTAGGTGCCCTCGTCGACCTCTGCGCCGACGACGGCACCGATCCCTTCCGAACGGCGGAGGCGGCCTCGATCGCGGCCTCGGAGGTCTCGGCGGCCCTGAAAGTCTCCGCCCGCACCGCCAAAGGCCTGGTCGCCGAGGCCCTGTCCCTGACCGACCCGGCCGCCGCCCCCCTCCTGGCGGCGCTCGCCGGCGGCCGGCTCTCCCGCTGCCGGGCCAAGGCGGTCCTGGACGCCGCCGTCCCCGTGCCCCCGGAACGCCTGCCGGCATTCCTGGCCGCCGCCGTCGAGGCCGCCTGCCCCTCCGACCCCGACCGCATACCGTCCCCGGCCGCCCTCACCCGTCGGCTGCGCCGCCTCGTCGAGGACCACGCTGACGAGGCGCTGACCGCCCGCAAGGCCCACGCCGCCGCCGGCCGCCGCGTCGACCTCGACCCCGCCCCCGACGGGATGTGCTGGCTCACCGCGTACCTGCCCCTGGAACACGGGGCCGCGATCGACACCCGCCTCGAGGCCATCGCCCGCTCCCTCCAGGCCCCCGACGAGCCCCGCACCCTCGCACAGCTGCGCGCCGACGCCCTCGCCGACCTCCTGACCGCCAGCACCACGGTCCCGGCCGGCACCGCGGTCCCAGGCGGGACCACGGGCGCCCACGGGATCGCGGGCGCCCGCGGGATCACGGGCGCCGGCCGGATCACGGGCGCCGGCGACACGGCACCCGCCGCCGGGCACCCGGGGGCCGCCACGGCGGCGGAGCCAGCCATCCCCGGCGCGCCAGCCACGTCAGCCGGGCCAGCCACGTCAACCGGGTCAGCCACGTCAGCCGGGTCAGCCACGTCAACCGGGTCAGCCGGGTCCGCTGGCCCTGCCGGGTCCGGGGTGCGGTGCGAGGTCGTCCTCGTCCTGCCCGCCGCGACCGCAGCCGGGACCTCCGAGACCCCGGCCGAACTCCTCGGCTACGGCCCCCTCGACCCCGCAGCGGCACGGCTCCTCGCCGCCCAGGCCGCCACCTGGACGAGGCTGTGGGCCGACCCCGCCACGGGCGCGCCCCTGGCCATCGGCCGCGCCCGCTACACCCCGACCGCCGCGATGCGCCGCTACCTCGGCGCCCGCGATGCCACCTGCCGCTTTCCCGGCTGCGACCGCCCCGCCCCCACCACCGAGGCCGACCACACCACCGAGTGGCACGCCGGCGGCCACACCGCTGCAGACAACCTCGCCCTTCTCTGCCGTGAACACCACCGTCTCAAGACCCGCGGCCACTGGACCCTCCGCCAACCGGCCACCACCCAGCCCATCCCGCCCACCCAGAGCCGCAACGGCCTGCACAGCCCACCGGCACCGAGCCCCACGGCACCCAGCCCACCGGCACCCAATCCACCGGTATCCAGTCCACCGGGAGCCTTCACACCGCCGGGCACCCTCCACTGGACCTCACCAGCGGGACTGGCCTACACCACCTACCCCCACCACGACCCGCCCCCGCCCTTCTAGGAAAGGGCTCACTCCAAGGAATGGCGCACCAAGGACTTCCGGGCAGCCGAAGCCCTCGTCACCCCTCGTCACGGGGCTGCGGGGAATGCTGGAACGGTTGTGCGGCTGCGCGGGAAGGTCGCGGGCCGCGCCGGACGGGGTGCCGCGCGGGAAAGTCATGGTGGCGTGCGGGCCGGGGCAGAGGAGCGGGGTCCCGCCTTACCGTCCGGCGAGGAGGGCCCGGGCGTCGTCGAGCACGTCGTCGGCCTGCACGTCGGCGACCCACGGATCGGAGTGGTCGCAGGACCTGCCGAACGGGTCGGTGCCATCGGCCCCGCACACAGGGCACAGCTGGCGCCAGGAGATCTGGACGCGGTGCATCCTCCGCTGGCGCGGGCCGGCGTTGACCAGATTGGGCCCCCAGTAGACGGAGGCCGTCGGGGTCGCCAGCGCCTGAGCGAGATGCCGGGGACCGCTGTCGTTGGCGACCACGAGCCGCGCGGCATCGAGCAGCCCCACCAGCGCGTGCAGGTCGGTCTGCCCCGCCGCCGACCCGATCCGGTGCGCGGCGCTGGGAGCCGTCGCCACGGCGTCGTGCGCGATCCCCTCGGCGAGCTCGCGCTCGCCCGGATCGCCGACCACGAGGACCTGCCAGCCCTCCTCGGCGAGCGCCGCTGCCACATGGGCGAACCGATGGGCGGGCCAGCGCCGCCGCGGATCGGTCGCCCCGGGATGGACGACGACGAGGCCCCTCGCCTCGGTCTGCAGCCACGGGGCGGCAGCCTCGGCGTCGGCGGGGACGGCCGCCAGCCGCGGTTCGAGGCGGCTCGTCTCTGCCCCTGCCAGCGCGACGACCTCGAGCCAGCGGTCCACCTCCCGCTGGTAGTAGAGGTGTGTGAGCTGGCGTTCGAGCGGGTCCGCGTCAGGGGTGGAGCAGCCCACGGTGTGGGCGGCGCCCAGGGCGAGGACGAACGGGTTCGAGTTCTTGCCGCCGCCGTGCAGCTGGGCGGCGAGCCCGATCTGCTCGGCCTGCAGCGCCGAGACGAGCTCGCCCGTGCGCGGGTCGTCCCTCCACGTGTGCCCGGACGCGTCGGGCGCGTCGGGGAAGGTCGGCACGACGGCAACGCGGTCCCACGGGCCCGGCCGGTCCTCGAGCAGGGCCGCTAGCAGCGGCGTCGTGAGCAGGGTCAGGTGCGCCGGCCGGTAGGTCTGGGACAGCGCGTCGAGCGCGGGGAGGGCCGAGAGCAGATCGCCGATCCCGCCGCCGCGGAGCACCGCGATGCGGTCCACGTCGTCGAAGGGTCCGTCCTCACCGTGGGCGGCTCGCGCCATCATTCCTCCTTGGTCCTTGCCGGTTCTCCACCCGTCAGCGCCGGCCAGCGCCGGCCAGCATCGGTCCGCTGGTATCCGCCGGTCCGCCGGTCCGCCGGTCCGCCGGTCCGCCGGTCCGCGCGCCGCCGCAGACGGCACCGTGCGGATCCGCTACCCCCACCGCCGATGTGCAAACGCGCTCAAAGAAGTCCTCAGCACGCGCGAGAGAAGTCCCCGGAAGGGGCCGCTTGGGAGAGGGAGGCAGGGGTAGTAGGCCCAGAGAAGTCGCACAGGAGGTTGACATGAGCGCTGTCCTGCCGGGCAAGGCAGACTACGCGGGTGCGCCGCACCCATCAGGAACGGAGATGCCCCGACCGGAATCCGCCGGAATGGGCGTAGCAGGAGAGGCCGCCGCCCCCGGAACGGACACCGAGGCAGGGACCCTCGCAGCGCCGGACGCCCAGCGGGTCGAGAGCGCACTCCAGGCGGCGCGCCGGGCCTCAGCGCTGTGGCGACGCACGCCGCAGGCTGAGCGCTCAGCGGCGCTGCGCGAGATTGCAGCAGCCGTGGAGTCCGCCGCGCACGAGCTCGCCGACCTGAACTCCCAGGAGACCGGCCGTCTGTTCGACGACGCGCTCGAGGGCGTGCGCTCGGGAGCCGAGGCCCTCCGCCGGTTCGCGGAGCTGGGCCTGCTGCGGTCAGGTCCGAGCCTCGCCGGGGCGTTCTCCGGACTCGACTTCACGGTCTTCGAACCCCGCGGAGTCGTGCTGGGGCTGACGTCCTGGGACGACCCCGTCGCCGTGTCCTGCGCGATCGTCGGGGCGTCCCTCGCCGCGGGCAATGCCGTGCTCCTCAAGCCGAGCGGCCGCTGCCCCGCACTGGGCCGGCGCCTCGGCCGGCTCTTCGCCTCCGCGGTCCCCGGCGGGGTGATCGGCACCGTCACGGGCAGCGGCGCCGTGGGCGCGGCCCTCGCCGAGGACGGACGCGTCGACGCGATCGTCCACCTCGGGTCCTCCGAGGTGGCCGACAGCCTCGCTCACCTCGCCCGCGGGACAGATGCCCACCTGGTCCGCGGCCGCCCGGGAAACGGTGTGTTCCTCGTGGACCGGGAGGTGGATCCCGGCTGGGCCGCGGCGTGCGCGGCCGAGGCGGCCTTCCGGCATGCAGGCCAGCTGCGCTCCGCCGCGAGCCGGATCTATGTGCTCGAGGACATCGCCGAAGACTTCCTCACGGCCTTCGCCGGCCAGGCGCGGCAATGGGGCGACGACGAGCGGGTCGGCCCACTCGTTGACGCCTCGGCACGGGAAGACGTCCACCGCGCGGTGACCCGCGCCGTGGATCGCGGCGCCCGCCGGATCGCCGGTGGCACCATCCCGGACGGCCCCGGGTCCTACTACCCGCCGACCATCCTCGCCGGCCCCGCCGCCGCCCTCGAATGCTTCACGCGAGAGGTGCGCGGTCCGGTGGCCGCCGTCGTCCCGGTGGGAAGCTTCGGCGAGGCAATTGCCGAGGCCGCCCACTGCCCCTGCGGTGCCTCCGCAACCGTGCTGACCCGGGACATCGCGCACGCCCAGATCGCCGCTGCCGAGCTGCCGGTCGGGACTGTCGTGGTGAACGGGGTGGCGCAGGGGGCCACGGGGACCGACGCGCCGGGCCTGCCGCAGACCGGCAGCCCGGTCGGGTTCGGCCCACGCCTGCTCGACGAGCTGAGCCGTCCCAAGGTGATCCACCTCGAGCCGCCCGTCGTCTCCCGCCCGGGCCCGGGGCTGGTGATCTGAGTGGACGCCGAGGAGATCCTTGCCGCCCTTCAGCGCCGCCGTCCCAGGATCCTCGTGCTCGGGGATGTGCTCCTGGACCGCTGGTGCGAGGGCGGGGCCGAACGGCTCTGCCGCGAGGGCCCGGTCCCGGTGCTGGACGTGGCCCGCGTTGTCGACGCGCCGGGAGGGGCGGGCAACACCGCGATGAACCTCGCCGCGCTCGGTGCCGACGTGGTGCTCGCGGGGGTGGCGGGCGACGACGGACCCGGCGCCTCGCTCACCGCGTGCCTGGACCGTGCGGGAATCAGCACCCGGGACACGCTCGTGCAGCGCGCTGGGCATTCCACGTCGGTGAAGTCCCGCATGCTGGCGGGCGGCCAGCTGCTCCTCAGGGTGGACTCGTGCCGCCCCGCAGAGCCGGACGAGGCCCGGGAGGTCTCGGACCGTGCCCTTGCCGCGCTGGCCGGGGCGGACGCGGTCGTGGTGTGCGACTACGGCCTCGGCGCACTCGCGGCGCTGGACCGCGCCGCCGTCCGCAGCGGGGCCCACGCCCTCGTGGTGGACGCCCGGCGCTTCCACGAGTGGGCGAGCCTGCGGGCCGACGTCGCCACTCCCAACGCCCAGGAGGCGGCCGACCTCCTCGGCGAGCCCACGCCGCACGGGGACCGCCGTGCCTGGGCGGAGGGGCACGCGCGCGAGCTCGGCTCCGCGACCGGCGCCGAGCACACGCTCGTGACCTTGGACCGTGACGGGACGGTGCTCCTCGGGCCACCCGGCACTGTGCACGCCACCGCAGCCCGCCCCGCCCCCGAGCAGAACGCGGTGGGCGCCGGGGACACCTTCGTGGCGGGACTCGCGTACGCGCTCGCGCTGGGGCTGCCCGTCGAGGCGGCCGCGGACGTCGGGCAGGCGGCCGCGGACGTCGTCGTCGGCCTTCCGGGGACGAGCACCTGCACCGGGGAGCGACTGGCGGCCGCGCTCCGCGGGGAGCCGGCGCGCCGCGTCAGCACTCTGGCTGCGGCGCGCGAGGCTGCGGCCGCCGCCCGGGCAGCGGGCCAGACGGTGGTCCTCACCAATGGCGTGTTCGACGGGCTGCACCGCGGCCATACCGCGTTCCTCGAGGACGCCGCACGGATGGGCGGCCTCCTCGTGGTCGGGGTGAACTCGGACCAGTCGGCGCACCGCCTCCACGGGACCCCGCCGTCTACCACAGAGGACGACCGTGCAGCCGTGGTTGCGGCCCTCGCGTCCGTGGACCACGCCCTCGTCTTCGACTCCGAAACGGCGGTGCCGCTCATCGAGGCCCTCGCCCCCGACGTGTACGTCAAGGGCGGCGACTACCTTCCGGGCATGCTGGCCGAGGCCGGCGCCGTGGAGGCCGTCGGCGGCCGCCTCGAGACGCTGGGCTGGACCGAGCGTGCGGACCGCCGCCCGATCGACACCAGGGTGGTGGACCGGTGAACCGCGGGCCCGAGGACTGGGCAGCGCCACGTCCGCCCGGCGAGCCGCTCCTCGAGATCCTCATCCCCACCCGCAACCGGCCCACCGAGCTCGCCACCACGTTGGCCGGGCTCGCCGGGCAGGATGCGGACGACTTCGGGGTGGTCGTGAGCGACCAGAGCGACGGACCGGCGGGCTGGGAGTACGAGGGGCCTGCCGCGATGCTGCGGCTGCTCGAGGCGCAGGGCCGCGCGGTGCGCACGCTCCGGCACCACCCCCGCAGGGGCCTGGCCGAGCATCGCCAGTTCCTCCTCGAGGCCTCCTCCGCGCCGCGCGTGCTCTTCCTGGACGACGACGTGTGGCTCGCCCCGGGCGCTGTCCGCACCCTGGGAGAGGCGCTCGCAACCCTCGGGTGCGGATTCGTGGGGATGGCCGTCCAGGGCCTGTCCTACCTCGACGACCCGCGCCCCGACGAGGTCGGGGCATTCTCGGTGTGGGACGGGCCGGTGCAGCCCGAACGGATGGACCGCCAGGCTCCCGGGTTCGAACGCTGGCGGCTGCACAACGCGGCGAACCTGGCCCATCTCGCAGCCGATCTCCGCCGCACCGGCCGGCTGCGCGCGGGGGAGTGGCTCCCGTACCGCATCGCCTGGGTCGGGGGATGCGTGCTCTACCGGAGGGAGGCCCTCGAGGAATGCGGCGCCTTCGCGTTCTGGCGTGACCTTCCGCCGGCCCACGCCGGCGAGGACGTCGTGGCGCAGTGGCGCGTCATGGAGCGCTACGGCGGTGCAGGCATCATCCCGTCCCAGGCCGTGCACCTTGAGAGCCCCACGACGGTCACGGAGCGCTCGGTCGAGGCGTCCGTCGTCCTGGCGGGAGACGCGCGCCGCGGTCCCGACGAGGTGTGAACACCCTGTCGGACGGGAAAGAAGACCTCAACCGGGCCGGAAGGCGCGGCCCGCGATGGAAGGAGAACCGCCATGCCGGCGAAGAAGACGCCTCCGAGCATCAAGGATCCACAGATGTACGAGGAGCTGCGCGACGAGGGAGCCTCGAAGCAGAAGGCCGCCCGGGTCTCCAACGCCGCCGCGAAGGAAGGCCGCGGGAAGGTGGGGCACCGCGGGGGCAAGGCCGGCGACTACGAGGATCGCACCGTGGGCGAGCTGCGGGACCGCGCGAAGGAGCTCGGCCTGAAGGGGTACTCCTCCCTGCGCAAGAGTGAGCTCATCGATGCCCTCCGGAACCACTGAGCGGGCCACCGAACGCAAGTCCCAGCGGCACCTGCTCTACCACCGGCGCGAAACCTACGCGGAGAAGCTGGACCGGAACTGGGCCGAGATCCTGCAGGAGCTGCGCATCCTGCAGACGGGCCTTCAGCTCATCGCGGGCTTCCTCATGACGCTGCCGTTCCAGGCCCGCTTCACCATGCTGGACGAGTACGCCCGCACGCTGTACCTCGTCCTGGTGGTGATCGCTGCCGTAGCCCTCCTCGTCGTGCTCACGCCGTTGAGCGTGCACCGGTGGCTCTTCCGCAAGCAGGTCAAGGACCGCCTCGTGGCGAGCGGGGCGTGGGCAGCGAAGGTGGCCCTCGGGCTGGCTGCCCTGCTCATCATGGGCACCTCGTCGCTGATCTTCGATGTGGTGCTGGGACGGTGGCAGTCCCTCGTGGCGGGCGGCGTCCTGTGCCTGCTGTGCATCATGATGTTCCTCGCCGTGCCGGCCGCGATCTCGCGCTTTCCGGAGCCGACCAAGCTGCCCGAGACGGAGGTTGCGGACCGGGAGCGGGACGCCGAACAGGGCCACGGCACCCGAGAGGCACACGAGCCGCGCGGCCACGGGGCCGAGGGTAGCCCGGCGGAGTGAGGCCGGGAGCGGCGGGCCCTGCTTGCGGGCACAAGTTCCCTAGTCCGGCCGGACCCGCGGACCTAGGCTCTGGCCATGAGCGAAGCACAGGTTCCTGCCCCCGTCCAAGGGATCGTCGTCGGCGTCGACGGTTCGCCTCTCTCGATCGAGGCCCTCAAGTGGGCCGCGCGGCTCCAGCCGACGGTGGGCGGTCCGATCACCGCGATCGCCGCATGGCACATTCCCGCCAGCAGCGCCGGGTACGTCTCCTACCCCGGCATCGACTGGAATCCCGAGGAGGACGCGGCGACGGTGCTGCAGTCTGCCCTCAAGGAGGCCTACGGGGACCAGCAGCCGGAGGGGCTGCGGGCGCTCACGGTCGAGGGGCGCCCGGCGCAGGTCCTCGTCCGGGCCAGCCAGGATGCCACCATGCTCGTGGTCGGTTCCCGCGGACTCGGCGGCTTCATGGGGATGCTCCTCGGCTCGGTGAGCCGGGCGGTGGCCGAGCACGCCTCGTGCCCTGTCATGGTGCTGCATGCGCAGGGCGACGAGCAGGCGGGCGAGTCTCTCGACGCACAGGAGCTGACCCGCAGCTAGGAGGGACTTGCGCCCTTTACAGCCTGCGTTCTCCGGCGTGTACTGGAAGTGGCCAGCGCCTCTCGCGCCGGCGCGGATGCACCGACCAGCCCGAGCACTGACCGCCGTTCCCCGGGGGGACCGGGGGTATGGAAAGTTGGGAGGAGTGCAACCCATGAACAAGTGGACGCGCTGGGAGGACTACGTCGCGATCGTGTGCGGCCTCTACGCGGCGCTTGCAGTGATGTGGACGGCGCAGACCGCGTCGTCGACCTCGCTCATGCTCGTGTTCGGCATCTTGCTGATCGTTTCGGGCGTCCTCAACCTGTCGCTGCCCGGCACACCGTGGCTCGAATATGTGCAGTGCGCCCTCGGCGTCCTGCTGTTCGTGTCCCCGTGGATGGGCGCGTACACGGATCACACGGGAGCGTCCTGGACCTCGTGGATCGCCGGCATCATCGCCGCTGGAGTGACAGCTGCGGCCTTCAAACCGGCCAACGACGCCAGGCACCACCGCGTGATGCCCTCGCACTGAGCGAGTCATCCTACACACTGGCCGCGGCCCCCGCAGGGGCCGCGGCCCTTTCATGTCCTGCCCCTGGCGCCTCCGGCCGTTTCAGATCCTTGGCGCCGATTCACATCCTCGAGGCCGTTCTGCCGCCTTCAGTCCTGGTCGTGGGACTGGCGGTTGAGGGTCTGGTCGATGATGTCGCGGATCTCGAGGAGCGTCTCGGGGGAGAGGTCGCTCGTGAGGGCACGTGCAGCGAAGTTCTTGACCTCGGCCTCCTTGAGCGTGCGGAGCAGCTCGAGCTGGGCTGTGACCCGCGAGGGCACCTCGGCGTCGGCCTCGGTCAGGAAGGACACGGGGACCCCGAAGAAGTCCGCGAGGGCTTCGAGGAGGGGCGTGTCCGTGGTCATGGGGCCGGTGCCGGCGCGCATGTAGTGCCACCGCTGGCGGGAGATGTGGACGCCGCGGGCCTCCATGGCGGTCTTGATCTCCGGGAACGTGTAGCGGCTGCCGCCCTCGGCAGCCACGACGTCGAGGAGCGTGTTGAGGCGTTCCGCCAAGACTTCCTGTGGCTCCGGCGGGAGATTCTCAGGCATAGAAGGCTTCCTCCGATTTCTTGACGAGTCTCGATTCAGATGATGTCAGGAGCGAGCCGCCGGCGGCGAGTTCGCTGTCCATGATTTCGACGAGGGCGCGGTGCAGGCGCGACCTGGGATCCCTGCTGACGACGCCGCTGAGGGGCGCCGTGAGGGCGTCCATCACGAGGTTGGAGTCGGCCGCGCGCCGCCAGACCCGGTCCAGCCGCAGCAGGCAGTACCGCTCATAGACCTGCCAGGCATCGGCCCACCGCGTCAGCGAGGGGAGCGCGAGGCCGAGCGGCAGCAGCACCCCGGCGCAGCCGGCGAACCACTCGAAGGAGGCCTCGAGGGCGGGCCCGGCATCGAGGCCCATCGAGGTGAGGTCCCCAGCCTCCCGCAGCACGTTGGCCGCCATGCCGGCGATCGCCGAGCCGCATCCCACGGCCACCGTGGTGAACCCGATTCTGAACAGGCCCGAGGCCATCTGCGGCACGTAGCGGAGGCACACGAGCGCGATCTGGACGGCGGCGAAGATGACGTAGATGGAGAGGGTCGTGGTGAACACGAACACCCCGACGTCCACCTGGGCCTCGGGAACCGCAGGGAGTCCGCGCAGCGGGACCGCGCCGACGAGGGCCGCGCAGGTGTAGGCGGAGCAGTACGCCGTCATGGCCGCGGCCGTCTGGAGGAGACCGCGCTGGAGCACCGGGCCCTGGTCCGCAGGGAGCACGACGGCGCGGACGATCGCCGCGCGCACGAGCCCGAGCGCGAGCATGATGAGGGAGCCGACCGTGGGCACCGCCGCGCCGCCGCCGAAGACCGTGCTGCTCACCGCGGGCGCCATGAGTACCGCGGCCGCGGCCCCGGCGAGGGCCGCGCAGAAGACGAGGTCCCCGCGCTTGCGCAGGAACGGCCCGAGCCGGGTCAGGACGAGGATCCAGAGGGCCGCCGTCGCGGCCGCGAGCGGGGTCATCCGAACACGCCCCGGAAGTTGAGGGGCTCGTCCCGGCGGGCGCGCCGGCCGCGGGCGATGGCCCCGGCGAACAGGTCGGCCAGGGACTCCGCGACGATCTCCGGCTCCGACTGCCGCCGGCAGCGCGCCAGGACACGGGACACGATGCTGCGGTCCAGGTCCGGCAGCAGGGAGGCGACATGGCGGTCCTCGCCGACCAGGAGGTCGTGCTGGAGCACCATGTGGGCCAGCTCGTGGAGGATGATCTGCTCGCGGTGCAGCTCGGAACCGGTCTTAGCATGGAGCACCAGCTCGGCCGCGGGCAGCGAGAGCCACAGGCCGGAGATCTTGTCTGCGCCGAGATGGTCGACCGCGCGAACCACGATCTTCCGGCCGCGATGCTCTTCGATGCGCTCGGCGAGCGAGTCGAGCGTGAGATGGTCCGGCGCCCCGAGCGCCTCGAACGCGGCGGCCGCCTGCCGCCGGAGAACACCTGTGTCCATGACACAACCCCCTTAGTCCCCCGTGGTCCCGCCAGCACCAGTGGCACCAGCACCACTCGACACAGTGTAAGGTCTGCGTGGGGGCCGGATGAACGGCCGCGCGACATCAAGGCTGAAAAATGAAGAAGTTGATGTGGCAGCTGCCGGCCGTGGTCGGCGGGACAGCTGTTCTGACATTCTGCGGCGTCAGCACCCTGCAGGCGGCCATGAACGGTCCGCTCCAGCAGTACGGTGCCACCGTCCAGTCGGCGCGGGCCAGCGCATCGGCCGCCGCGCTCCGTGCCATACCCGCCTCCGCCTCGTCGGCGCGCGCCGCGAACGCTGCCGGCAGCCTTGACGCCGCGGCGATGCCGCCCATCGACCCCTGCATCCATGCCCTCTGCGGCGCCCGCCCCGCCGTCGTGCTCACCCCGGCGGCGACGGCCCCGGCCGCCGCAGCCCAGAGCGGCAGCCAAGGCGGCGACGCGGCAGGCGCCGACGGCGATGCCAACGACGCGGGGACGGACGGCGCGTCAGGTCAGGGCCCCGACTCCCCGGGTGGCCAGCCCCTCGCGGTGGGGAAGGGCCAGGACAGCGCAGGCTCGAACGGCGATGACACGAAGGGCAGCGGCCGGGACGGCGCAGGGCCGAGCGGCCGAGGCCAGGACGGTGCGGCGGCAGCGGATGCGAGCGGCCAGGGCAGCGGGATCGGCCAGGGCAGCGGGAACGGCCAGGGCCGTGCGAACGGCCGCGGCAGGGGGCAGGGCGACGGCAACGTGTCTGCCGCCGGAGCGCTCACGAGCACCCTCGACCGGATCCTCGGGCTGACGGACCCCTACGGGATCTCGGTCTCCGGGGGCCAGGGGAGCGGAAACGCGCCGGCCAAAGGGAACGGCCAGGGCAACCAGGGCGGCGGCCGGAGCCAGGGCAAGGGCAACGGCCAGGGCGGCCGGGGACACCAGGACTAGCCCGGACCAGCAGAAAAGCCGGGCCTACTGCGCGCCGAGTCCGGCCCGCACGGGCCAGCCCTCGAGCACGGCCTGGACGGCCCGCCCGTCCACCTCGTTGACCAGCACCGGGGCCGCGAGGTTGACCGTCGTCGCGCCCCCAGCGGGCGTCGCGACGACGAGGATCCGCGGGCGGTCCTGCTCGCCGAGGCCGATCCGGGCGGCCTGCGCCGCGATGTCGGGGGAGTAGCCCGGCACGTACACCGCGGCGTCGAGGACGAAGAGCCGGATCTCGGGATCCCCCGGCGGGCAGAGGCTGAAGAGCCCGGGGGCGCCGTCGACCGCCTCGAGAAGGTAGTCCGTGTGCGGGGCGAGGCCGGGGAGGGGCTCCGCGAAGGCGAGCGCGCTCACCGGAGGAAGTCCGTCAGGCTCGGCTGGAGCACCTTGGCGGTCACCGCGAGGGCGGCCTGGTAGGCGGTCTGCTGCAGCTGGAGGTCCAGCACGGCCTTGCCGAGGTCCATGTCCTCGATGCCGCTGCGGCGCGCCTCGAGCGAGGTGGCGGTGTCCGCGGTGGCCTGGCCGGCGCGGGCGAGCTCGGAGAGCCGGCCGCCCACGTCGGAGCGGGCGGCGGCGACCGCGCTCATCCCGGCGTCGAGGGCGGTGAGGCGCGACGTCGGGTCGGCGCCAGAGCGGAGATCGGCGGCGATGCCGTCCAGGACCGCGAAGACGGAGCCGGGGCCGGTTCCGAACGCGGCACCGCCGTCGGCGTCCACGCGGACGGTCTGGTCGGGGCCGATCCGGCGCTGCACGGTGCCTCCCTGGGTGCCGTTGTAGGTGGGCGGGGTCCCGTCCGTGAACGCGCTCGCGGCGTCCGAGGTCCCGGCGAAGACGCTGCGGCCCATGTACTGCGTGTTGGCGGTGGCCAGCAGGTCCCGCCGGAGGGAGTCTATCTGGGTCGCGAGGGCGTTGCGGCCGTCCTGGTTCAGCGAGCCGTTGCCGCCCTGGATGGCGGCGTCGCGGACCTGCCGGAGCAGACCGGTGGCGGAGCCGAGGGCCGAGTCGAGGGTGTTGAGCCAGGCGGTGCCGTCGTCGATGTTCCGCTGGTACTGCGCGCCCGCGGCGAGCTGTGCCCGTACCCGCAGCGCCTCGCCCGTGCCCACCGGGTCGTCGGACGGGCGTGTGATGCGGGTGCCGGAGGACGCGGTGGCCTGGGCCGCGGCGAGCCTCGCCTGCCGGGCGCCGAGGGCGCGCTGGGCCGCGAGGGTCATGGTCTGGTCGGTCACGCGGAGCATGGCTACAGTCCTACCGTTCCGGTGTGGTTGATGAGCGTGTCGAGGGCCTGGTCGACCGCCGTCAGGACGCGGGCCGCAGCCTGGTACCCGTGCTGCGCCGCGAGGAGGTTCACGTTCTCCTCGTCGAGGCTGACCGACGCGTTCGAGGTCTGCGCCTGCTTCGCGTTCGCCGCGGCGGTGTCCGCGAGGTCGCCCTGCTGCTGGGCGGCGCGGGACGCCGACCCCGTGGCCGTGACGAACGCGGCCCAGCTCGCGTCCGGTGATCCCGGGGCGAGGCCGAGCTGGGCGATCGCATCCGCGGTCGAGCCGTCGAGCGCACCCGCCCCGGCGGCGCCGGAAGCGATCCCCGCGGCGCCGGCCGGCACCACGGAGAGCCCCTGCGCGGCGGGCAGCGAGGCGGAGAGGGCGAAGAAGTTCCCGCCCGCGGCGCCGGTGGGCGTCTGTCCCGCGCCGTGGACGGCGTTGACCGAGGAGGCCAGGGACGCCGCGACCGCGTTGTACTGGGCGGCTGCCTCGGCGATCGCCCCGCCCTTCCCGCCGTTCGCGGGGGCGAGGATGGAGAGCGCCCCGGCGATCGACCCGCCGTCGAGCCCCACCGCCTGCCCGGGCCGGTCCGCCCACACCAGGGTGGGGGCGCCCGAGGCCGCGTCCGCCATCGTGCTCGCCCCCGCGAGCTGCACCGCGCGGGCGGAGTCGCCGCTCACGAGTGCGTTCCCGCCGAGATAGACCGTGGCGGTGCCGTCGGCCTCCTCGCGCACCGTGCCGCCGGCGAGGGAGGCGATGGTCTCGGTGAGCCTCGCGCGGGCGTCGATGAGCTCGTTCGCCGAGCCGCCCGCGCCCAGTGTCGAGCGGATGCTCTTGTTCAGGGCCGCGACCTGGGCAGCGGCGTCGTTGAGCGAGGCGACCATGGACTGCGCGTCCGAGCGGGTGGCGGTCCACTGCGCGTCCAGCGCGGCGTAGCCGGCGGAGAGCGTCGAGGCCACCTGGTTGCCGGCCTGGATCAGGGCGCTCGCCGGGGCCGGCGCGCCGGGCTGGTTGGCCACGTCCTGCCACGCCGACCAGAACGACTGGAGCCGCGCGGAGAGGCCGTCGGTACCGGGCTCGTTCAGGGTCGCCTCGATCTGCTGGTAGGCGGACGAGCGCTGCGCCGTGTACCCGGCCGTGGCCGCGGTGGTGCGGGCCGAGGCGTCCAGCAGGGCATTGCCGAGCCGGGCGATCCGGTCCACCGAGACTCCCTGGCCCACCTGCGGCCCGGCCGCTGCAAGGCCCATCGCCGCGGGCGCCGCCACGGCGGACTGCTCGATCCGCTGGCGGGTGTAGCCGTCGGTGCCGGCGTTGGAGATGTTGTGGCCGGCGAGGTCCATGGCCTGCTGCGCGGCGGAGAGCCCGCGGTAGGCGGTGTTGAGGGCGCCGAAGGTGCTCACAGGGGATCCTTTTCCGCTCAGAGTTCCTGGTCGAACAGGCGCGCGCTGCCCTGGGCAGCCGAGCGTCCGTGGGCGTCGTAGAGGGTTGCGGCGGAGGCCTCGGTCTCCGCGAGGGTCTCCTGCGTGGACCGTGCGGCGGCGCGCAGGAACTGGGCGTTCGCGTCGCGCAGCTGCCGGATGAGCGCCGCCTGGTCCGTCATCGCCTTGAGGTGGGCCGAGAGGATGTCCGCCCACGCGGCGTCGGGCGCGCCGGCGGCGAGGTCGCGGAGCGTCGCCTCCTCGGCCAGGCCCCACTCGCGGGCGACGGCGGCGGCCGTCACCGCGCGCTCGAGCCCCACCGCCTGGAGTCGCTCGAGGACGTGCTCGACCTCGCGGGTCGCGTGCGAGAGCCACCGCGTCTTGCCCGCGGTCAGCAGCAGCTGCTCTTCCTCGAGCTTGAACGTCAGCAGGTCCAGCAGCTCGCGTTCACGCCAGAGCTGGGCCGACAGGTCGTGGATCGCCATTCCTTGGCCAACTCCTCATCCATGAGGCAACAGTGCCGGGTGCGTGGCGCACATGCGCGCCGTGTATCTGTACCTGTCGGCAGGGCGGCCGGAATCTTTAGGCGAACTCCCAGCTAACGCATTCGTGCAGCCCGCCGATAGGTGCGGTTGAGGGTCCACGGATGGACCCGGAGCAGTACACATCACCAGTCACGGAGGAACCCACGATGGCACTGACCGTCAACACCAACCTTTCGGCCATGCAGGCCTACCAGAACCTCAACAAGACCTCCATCGAGATGGCCAGCTCCATGGCCAAGCTCTCGAGCGGTCTCCGCATCAACACCGCCGCCGACGACGCCGCGGGCCTCTCGATCTCCGAGGGCCTCAAGTCCCAGGTCAACGGCTACGGTGTCGCCGCCCGGAATGCCCAGGACGGCATCAACGTCATCCAGACCGCCGACGGCGCCCTCGGCGAGGTCCACTCCATCCTGCAGCGCATGCGCGACCTCGCGGTGCAGGGGGCCAACGACTCGAACAACGCGGATTCGCGAGCCTCGATCCAGAAGGAGGCGGATGCTCTCAGCAAGGAGCTCTACCGCATCACCAACGGTACGAACTTCAACGGCAACAACCTGCTCAAGGGTGGAACCGAGAACTTCCAGATTGGCACCGGAAGCGATGCGAACTCCACGATCACGGTGAACCTCGCGGATGTGGCCAATGCGACCACGGGCGTGGGCGCCCTCGCCTCTGCGGACGGGACCACCGCCGGGACTGACTTCAAGGTGACCGACACGGTGGCCGGAGACGGAACCGCGAGCACGAACGCTCAAGCAACGATTGCGAAGATCGACACCGCCATCGCGAACATTTCTGCCCAGCGCTCCGACCTCGGCGCCTCTCAGAACCGCCTGAGCCACGCGATGAACATCGCGAACGTCTCGGCGCAGAACCTCGCCGCGGCGCAGTCGCACATCACGGACACCGACATGGCGTCCGAGATGGTCAACTACACGAAGGACTCGATCCTCTCGCAGGCCGGCACGGCGATGCTCGCGCAGGCCAACCAGTCCGGCCAGGGCATCCTCAAGCTCCTCGGCTGATCAGTGCAGTAGCGCCGGCGGCGGCCAGGCCCTCCACGGCCTGGCCGCCCTCGGCGTCCCACCCCTGACGCGGCGCGGCATCGCCCGGCACCGCGCCGGACCCAAGGAGCACCACCATGGGAGTCTCGGTCAACGGACTCGGCAGCGGACTGGACATCACCTCCATCATCACCTCGCTCATGAACGTCGAGGCCCTGCCCCAGCAGCAGCTCAAGCAGGCCCAGTCGGACGAGCAGAGCATGATCACGGCCCTCCAGGGCCTCAACACCAAGGCGTCTGCGCTCAGCGACCTCGCCACCAAGATCTCGGCGCCCGGGGCGACCAACCTCTTCACCGCGACGACGGACAACACGGCCGTGACCGCGACCGCCGGGACCACGGCTACCGCGGGGACCTTCAGTCTCACGGTCAACCAGCTCGCGCAGACCCAGGTCGACGTGACCGCCGCGATGACCTCGTGGCCCACCGACTCGACGGGAGCGCCCTCTGCGCTGACCATCGTGGACTCGACCGGGAAGCAGACCCAGATCACCCCCGCGAGCACCTCGCTCGATGACGTGGTCACGGCCATCAACGCCTCCGGTGGCCCCGCCAAGGCCCTCAAGGTCGCGGCCGGCACCGACGCGAGCGGCAACCCGCTCTACCGGCTCCAGCTCACGGCAACCCAGTCCGGCGCCGCGGGCGCGTTCACGGCGTACCAGGGCACGTCCGCCGACGTGAGCGCCGGCACGGCCACCGACCTCATGTCACAGCCGGGTGCCGCCGTCGTCACCACCGCGCAGGACGCGAAGGCGACCCTCTACGCGGGGACCGCCGCGCAGCAGACCATCACCTCGTCCACGAACACGTTCACCAACCTCCTCCCGGGGGTGAACGTCACCGCCGCCGCGGGGGCCGTGGGGAGCAGCGTGACCGTCACCGTCGCGAGCGATTCAGCAGGCATCTCGAAGCAGGCCAGCGACCTCGTCGCCTCCGTCAACGACCTGCTCGGCACCATCGCGAGCAACTCGGCCGTCACGACGACCAGCACCTCCTCCGGCACCTCTTCAGCCAGCGGCGGCCTCTTCACCGGCGACTCGAGCGTGCGGGGCGTAGGGGACTCGGTCACCGACGCGCTCTACCTGCCGACGTCCAACGGACAGTCCCCGTCGCAGATCGGGATCGTGATCCAGCGCGACGGGACGTTCACGTTCGACTCGGCGAAGTTCTCCGCCGCGCTCGCGGCGGACCCGGCAGGCACGCAGTCGGCCCTTGCGGAGATCGCCGGCCGCGTCGCCACCGCCGCGAAGAACGCCTCGGACCCCGTGACCGGATCGATCACGTCGCTCATCCAGGGGCACCAGAGCACCGTGAGCGACCTCGGCACCCAGATCAGCGACTGGGACCTGAGGCTCGCCGACCGCAGGGCCTCCCTCACCGCGGTCTACAACGCGATGGACACCGCGCTCGGCACGCTCAAGTCCCAGCAGACGTGGCTCACGAGCCAGATCGCCGGGCTCCCCAGCTACAGCCCGACGTCGAAGTGAGTCCGAAGAAAGGACACCATCCGTGAGAAGCGCAGCCTTCGCCCGCCAGCAGTACACCCGGGACGCCGTGCTGTCTGCGAGCCCGGCCCGGCTCCTGACCATGCTCTACGACCGGCTCCTGCTGGACCTGCGCCGCGCCGAGCTGGCCCAGGGGTCCGCGGACTGGCAGGCGGCCAGTGACCACCTCCTGCACGCGCAGGACATCATCGCCGAGCTCACCGCCACGCTCAGGCCCGGCGTGTGGGACGGCGCGGATGGCCTGCGCGCCATCTACGAGTACGTGCGCGTGGCCCTCGTCAACGCGAACATCCACCGTGATCCTGCCCGGACCCGCGAGGCCATCACCCTGCTCGAGCCGCTCCAGCAGTCCTGGCACGCCGCGGCAGGGGTCGTCGCCGAGGAGGACTCCACTGGCGTCGACGCGACCCGGGGCTACGCCGTTGGCTGAGGCCGCGGCTCGCCCCGACGGCTGGGAGTCGGTCCTCGCGGCCCTCGAGGCGGACCTCGCCGCCTCCGAGCGGCTGCTCGGCGGCCCACCCGTGGGTGGGCCTCCCGTGGGCGGGCACGACGCCGGCGGGCCGGACCACGCGGGGCTCCCACCCGCCGTCGTGCACTGGGCCCCGCCTCCGGGCCTCGGACCGCTGCCCGAGTCCCTCGCGGCGCGCGCCCGCGCCCTCGAGGCCGCCCAGCGCGGCCTCGCCGCCCGGCTGGCCGCGGCGCGCTCGAGCGCGGCCACCCACCTCGCCGCGCTGCGCGCCGTGCCGTCGGCACGGCAGGACGCCCCGGTGTACCTCGACGTCACGGGCTGATCCGGCATCACGGGCTGATCCGGCATCACAGACATCACCGGCTAACGCCCCGGCACCCCCTGCCGATAGTCCCCTGCGAGCACGGATTGCTCGCAGACCAGGCCACGGATCGGCCTCCCTCACGTTTCCTTGTGGCAGGAGAACTGTGCTCGAATCCGTGACGTCCGCCGCGCTCACCAGCGCCCTCGACGGACTCTCGCAGCGCCAGCGCGCCATCGCGGACAACATCGCCAACGTCAACACCCCGGGCTACCACGCCCAGCGCGTGTCCTTCGAGTCCGCGCTCGCCGCCTCCGTGCAGGCCGGGGACGGGCGCGCGTCCGCGACCACCTCCATCTCCGCGGAGCCGACCCGCACGGACGGGAACAACGTCAACCTCGACACGGAGACCCTCTCCAACGTCGACACCGTGCTGCGCTACCAGTTCGCCTCGCAGGCCATCAACGCGCAGTTCACCGGGGTCCGCACGGCGATGAGGACGGCCTGATGACCTTCGACGCGATCGGGATCGCCGGCACCGCCCTCACCGTTCACCGCAAGTGGCTCGATGCGATCTCGGACAACCTCGCCAACGTCAACGACGCCTCCCCGACCAGCGGGCCGGCGTTCCAGGCCAGGTTCATCGAGGCGCAGGCCGGCCCGGGCACCTCCGGCGTGTACGTCAAGAGCACCCCGCAGGGCAGCGCGGCCGGGCGCATGGTGTACGAGCCCTCCAACCCCGTCGCCGACGCGCAGGGCTACGTGCGCTACCCGGACATCGACCTCAACGAGCAGATGGGCTCGCTCATCATGGCCCAGCGCGGCTACCAGGCCAACGCCCAGGTCGTGGACCGGGCCCGCACCATGTACGAGTCCGCGCTGCAGATCGGCAAGTCATCATGAGCATCGCACCCATCGGACCGGTCTCCCCGCTGCAGGGCGTCCAGGGCCTCGACGGAGTCACCGGCAGCGCCGGGGTCACCGGCACGACGGCGGACACGACGGCGGGCGGCGGCTTCGCGGCGAGCCTCGCCGGCGCCGTGGACAACCTGCAGCAGCTCCAGTCCACCTCCAACCAGCTCTCCGTCCAGGCGGTGACCGGGAACCTGGATGACATCCACAACGCGACCATCGCCGCGACCCGGGCCCAGGTCACCCTCGAGCTCGCGGCCACCGTGCGCAACAAGGGCGTGGACGCGTTCAACGAGATCATGAGGATGCAGGGCTGATGCCGCCGTTCCTCCTGGCCGCGGGCAGGCGCCTCGCGGTCACCGTCAGGGGCTTCACGACCGGGCAGCGGACCCTCGCCGTCATCGGCATCGCCGTCCTGGCCCTGGGCACCGTGGCGCTCGTCGCGTGGCTGACCCGGCCCACCTACGCCCCGCTGTTCACCGGCCTGCAGAGCTCGGACGCGAGCGCCGTGGTGGCCCAGCTCGGCAAGGACAACGTGCCGTACCAGCTCGCGGACGGCGGGGCGACCGTGCTCGTGCCGCAGGAGAAGGTCTACGACGAGCGGCTCAAGGCCGCCTCCGCGGGCCTCCCGGCCGCGCCCGCCACGGGCTACTCGCTCCTGGACAAGATGGGCGTGACCTCCTCCGAGTTCCAGCAGGACGTCACCTACAAGCGGGCCATCGAGGGGGAGCTGGGCACCACGATCTCGCACCTCGACGGGGTCAAGACGGCCACGGTGCAGCTGGCCCTGCCGCAGAAGACGGTCTTCACGTCCCAGCAGGTCGACCCCACGGCGTCCGTGTTCGTCGAGACCGTGCCCGGGCAGACCCTCTCGGCGGACAAGGTCGAGGCGATCGTGCACCTGACCTCCGCGGCCGTGCCGAGCCTCAAGGCCGCCAACGTCTCCGTGGTGGACGCCCAGGGCAACGTGCTCTCCGCCGTCGGCGCCGGCCTGAGCGCGAACGGCGCGAAGCAGGCCGCCGACTACCAGCAGCGCACGCAGGCCGCCGTCCAGGCGGTGCTCGACCGCGTGCTCGGCCCCGGCAACGCGACCGTGGCGGTGGTGCCCGAGGTGGACCAGCAGTCCGCGCAGCAGAAGTCGGAGACGTACGCGAGCGCCTCGGCAGCCCCGCTGAGCCAGTCCACCACCACGGAGAAGTACAGCGGCACCGGAGCCTCGGGCGCCTCCGGGGTGCTCGGACCGGACAACATCGCCGTGCCCTCGGGCGGGGCCGGCGGCAACGGCACCTACGACTCGACCAAGGACACCCGGGACAACGCGGTGAACAAGGTCACCGAGGACCGCACCATCCCTGCCGGGGCGCTCAAGCGCCAGTCCGTCTCGGTCGCCGTCAACTCCACGGCCGCCGGCGGGGTGAACATCCAGAACCTCAACGCGCTCGTCTCCGCCGCCGCCGGGATCGACACGACCCGCGGGGACGTCCTCTCGATGCAGGTGGTGCCGTTCAGCACCGCCGCCGCGGACCAGGCCAAGGCCGCGCTCGCCCAGCAGCAGGCCGACGAGGCCGCCAGGCTCCAGGGCCAGCTGCTGACCACCATGATCTGGGCCGGGGTGGCCCTGCTGGCGCTCATCGTCACGGCCGTGCTGCTGTGGATGCGACGGCGCCGCATGGCCGCCCGCGAGCCGATGGAGCTCGGCGGCGACATCCTCCTCGACGAGCTGCCCGTCCCCGTGGCCATCGAACCTTCGGTCACCACGGCCCTCCCTGCGGTGGAGCCGCTCGTCCCCGCGCTGCCCGACCCGGCCGAGGAGGTGCTCGACGCCGAGCGGCGCCGGGCCCAGGTGGACCGGCTGGGTGCCACCGAGCCGCAGAAGACCGCCGAGTACCTGCGCGGGCTCATGGACGAGAGGCAGACCGTATGACGCCCGCGCTCGCAGCGCCCGGAGAGCTCAGGCTCACCGGGACGCAGAAGGTCGCGATCGTGCTCATGCAGATGAGCCCCGAGTCCGCCGCGAAGGTCATGGCCCACTTCACCGAGGCGGAGGCGGAGGACATCGCGGCCGAGATCGTCCGGCTCAGCCGCGTGGCCCCGGCCGTCTCCGACGAGGTCATCGCCGAGTTCCACGAGATCGCGGTCTCGGGGCGGCGCATGGCGCGCGGAGGCCGCGACTTCGCCGTCGGCCTCCTCGAGTCCTCCTTCGGCCCCGACCGGGCGGCGGGGGTCATGGACCGGCTCGCCTCGACCATGGCCGGGAAGTCGTTCGAGTTCCTCGACACCGTGGACCCCGCGCAGCTGCTGACCCTCCTCGACGGCGAGCTGCCCGAGACGATCGCCCTCGTGCTCGCCCACTTGCGCCCCGAGCAGGCCTCCCAGGTGGTCGCCGGGCTCGGCGCGGCGCAAGCCACCGACGTGGCACATGCCCTGGCCACCATGGGCTCCGCGACCCCGGAGGCCGTGAGCGTCGTGGCCGAGTGCCTGCGCGCCCGCACGGGGACGGCCCTCGCCCCGGGGCAGCGGCAGGCCGAGGTCATGGGCGGCGTCCAGCCGCTCGTGGACATCATCAACCGTTCCGACGTGGCCACCGAGCGCACGGTCCTGGACGGGCTCGCCGAGCGGGACCCCGAGCTGGCCGAGGAGGTCCGATCGAAGATGCTCACCTTCGCGGACATCGTCAAGCTCGAGCGCAAGGACATCCAGCTCATCCTCCGCGGGGTCGACGCCGGCGTGCTCGCCCGGGCCATGAAGGGCGCCACCCAGCCGGTGCTGGACGCCATCACGGGCAACGTCTCCGACCGCAACCGGGACATCCTCACCTCCGAGATCGCGGCCCTCGGGCCGGTGCGGGCCTCCGAGGTGGAGGAGGCGCGCGCCGAGATCGTGCGCTCGATCCGCGAGCTCGAGGCCACCGGGGCCATCACGATGCGCCGCGGCGAGGAGGACGACCTTGTCTACTGACACCGTGACCGGCGCGCCGCTGCCCAGTGCGCATGTCCCCGGGGCGCCGGTGCGCCCGGTCGTCTTCCCGGACCTGGATCCGGCCGGAGAGTCCGAGGGCTACGCGCGCGGCCACGCGGCAGGGTACGCCGCGGGACTGCGCCGGGCCGCCGCCGAGGCTGCCGCGTGCCAGGAGCAGCGTCGGGCCGAGCACGCGGCCGCGCTCGCCGCCGCCCGCGCGCGGACCGAGGCCACCGTGGCCGTCCTCGCCGCGGCCGCCCGCGCCCTCGAGGCCCGCACCGCCCCCGTCCTCGCCGAGGCCGAGTCCCAGATCGCCGCCGCGGCGCTCGCTGTCGCGGAGGCCGCGATCGGGCGGGAACTGGGCGACGCCCCCGGCGGCGCCCGGGCCGCCCTCGCCCGCGCCCTGTCCGCATCGGACGCCGCCGCCGTCCTCGCCGTCCGCCTCCACCCGGCGGACCTCGCCCTCCTCGGCGAGGCCGCGGGCTCTGTCCCCGCCAGCGTGGCCCTCGAGCCGGACCCGTCCCTGGCCCGCGGGGATGCCGTGGCCGTCTACCCCGACGGCGAGCTCGACGCCCGGATCGGCACCGCCCTCGCTCGCGCCGCAGCGGCCCTCACGGGCTCCGACGACCCGGCGAGAGCTGAGGCCCGGCCATGAGCCTCCTGCAGGGCCTCCCCGCCGCCGTCGCGGCCGCGGCCCCCGAGCGCGTCGGCACCGTGGCCGCCGTCCGCGGCCTCGGGCTCGAGGTCGCCGGGCTGGGCTGCGCGGTCGGGGACCTCGTCGAGATCACGGGCGACGCCGGCCTGGTCACCGGCGCGCAGGTGGTCGCCTCCGCGCGGGGCACCCTGACCTGCATGCCGCTCGGTCCCCTCAGCGGCCTCCGCGTGGGCCATCCCGTGCGCGCGCGCCGCGGCGGTTCCCTCGTCCCCACCGGCCCGGCGCTGCTGGGCCGCGTCCTCGACGGACTCGGCCGCCCGATCGACGGGCGCGGCCGCCTCGCCGGCCCGCGGGTCGCGGACGAGGGCAGCGTCCCGTCCGCCCTCGAGCGGGCCCGGATCGACACGCCCCTGCAGACCGGGGTCCGCGCCCTGGACACGCTCGCCACCGTGGGCCGAGGCCAGCGCCTCGGCCTGTTCGCCGGGTCCGGCGTGGGCAAGTCCTCGCTCCTGTCCATGGTGACCCGCGGCACCGAGGCCGAGGTCTCCGTGATCGCGCTCGTGGGGGAGCGCGGCCGCGAGGTGCGCGAGTTCCTCGAAGACGACCTCGGCCCCGAGGGCCTGGCGCGCTCGGTCGTGGTGGTCGCCACGAGCGACGAGCCGGCACTCATGCGGCTGCGGGCGGCCTCGACGGCCACGCGCATCGCCGAGTCGTTCCGCGAGCAGGGGGCCCATGCCCTGCTCATGATGGACTCCCTCACCCGCGTGGCGATGGCCCAGCGCGAGATCGGCCTCTCCGCCGGCGAGCCTCCCGCCACGCGTGGCTACCCGCCGTCGGCCTTCGCTCTCCTCGCCCGCCTCCTCGAGCGGGCCGGGACCGCCCGCACCGGGTCGGTCACCGGCATCTACACGGTGCTCGTGGACGGCGACGACCACAACGAGCCCGTGGCGGACGCCGCCCGCTCGATCCTCGACGGGCACGTGGTGCTCGAGCGCAGGCTCGCCGTCATGGGCCACTTCCCGCCCATCGACGTCCTCGGCTCGGTCTCCCGCGTCGCGGCCAAGGTCAACCCGCCCGAGCGCACGGCCTGGGCCGCGGCCCTGCGCCGAGTGCTCGCGGCCCGCACCGCCGCGCAGGACCTCATCGACGTGGGCGCCTACCAGCGCGGCGGCAACCCCCTCGTGGACGCCGCCCTCGACCACGCAGGGGAGATCGACGCGTTCCTGCGCCAGGGCCTCGACGAGCGCACCGCGTCCGAGGACGCGTGGGCCCGGCTCTCCCGACTCGCCACGACCCTCGGAGGTCCCCGATGACGGCACCCTTCCCCCTCGCCGGACTGCTCAGGCTGCGCCGGCTCGAGCAGGACCAGGCCGCCGGCCACCTCGGCGCCGCGAACTCCCGCCTGGCCGCCCTCGCCGCGCGCGAGGGCCGGGCCGTGGCGGAAACCGAGCTCATCCCGTCCGACGCCGACACCTCGGCCGCGCTGCTGGCCGTCGCCGCCGCCCGGGCCTCCTCGATGAGCATGCTCACCGAGCTGCGCGGCCTCGCCGCCACGGCCGAGGCCGAGCGGGCCGAGGCCGAGCGCGAGTTCGGCGCCGCGCGTGCCCGCACCGTGGGGCTGGAGAAGCTCGAGGCGCGCCACGCGGCCGCCGCCGCGGCCTCGGCGCTCGCCGCCGAGCAGGTGGTCCTCGACGAGCTCGGGTCCGCCGCCCGGCTCCGCGGCGCCCACGAGCCTGGACCCGGAGGCGCGGACGCATGAGCATCACCGAGGCCATGGGCCGCGTGGCCCAGATCCAGACCACCATCGCGGGATTCGACCCGACGGCGGCCGCACGGACGGCGTCGTCCGCCCCCTCGAGCGCGCAGGGTGCCGCCAGCACGGCGGCCACGCCCCAGACCGGCGCGGCCTTCGCCCAGACGCTCGCCAGCCTCCTCGCCCCCGCCTCCTCGGACGCGGCCCCGACCTCCGCCGCTGACGCAGCCGGTCCCCTCGCCGCCGGGAGCGCCGGCGGCGTCACGGGGGACCAAGTCGCGGCCGCGGCGCAGAGGTACGTGGGCGTGCCGTACGTGTGGGGCGGCACGGACCCGGCCCGGGGGATGGACTGCTCCGGATTCGTCCAGCGCGTCTATCAGGACCTCGGCATCTCCCTGCCGCGTGTGGTGCACGACCAGATGACCCAGGGCGCGCCCGTCGCCTCCCTCGCGGACGCCAGGCCGGGCGACCTCCTGATCGACTTCGGCGGCGAGCACGTGGCCATCTACCTCGGCAACGGCAAGGCCATCGACGCGCCCGAGCCGGGCAAGACCATCCAGGTCCGCGACGCGTGGGAGAAGTACACGGGCCTCACTGCCATCCGGCGGATCGTGCCGGACAGCGGCGCCGCGGGCGCGGCCGGTCCGGCCGGCGTGGCCGGAGGGTCCGCGCCTTCGGGCGTGGCCGGCCTCGACGCGTCCCAGCTCGGCTACGCCCGCACGATCGTGGGCGAGGTCCGGGCCCGCGGCCTGCCCGCCCAGGCGGCCGTCAACGCGATCTCCACCGCCCTGCAGGAGTCCTCGCTCAGGATGTACTGGAACCCCAAGGTCGCCGGGTCGCAGGCGCTCGCCCCCGACCCCTCCGCGGTGGGCGCCGACGGCTACTCCGTGGGCCTGTTCCAGCAGCAGGTCAACGGCGCCCAGTTCTCGTGGGGCAGCGTCGCGGATGCCATGGACCCCCGGACCTCGACCCGGATGTTCCTGGACCGCCTCACCGCGATTCCCGGGTGGCAGGGCATGTCCGTCACCGCCGCGGACCAGGCCGTGCAGCGCTCCGCCTACCCCGAGGCCTACGCCAGATGGGAACCCACGGCCCGCGCGGTCGTCGCCGCGCTGTATCCCGGAGCCGCCTGATGGCAGCGCTCATGTCCGCGGCGTCCGCCGTCCCCGTGGCCGCAGCGTCCATGCGGCCGCCGCAGCGGCCCGGCCCGGCCTCCGACGGAGGGCCGGGGCAGTTCGCCGCAACGCTCGCCGACGTCCAGAGGCCGCCGGCCCCGCACGCTCCGGCCCCGCACGCTCCGGCCCCGCACGTTCCGGCCCCGCACGCTCAGGTCCGGCCGGCCGGCCCGCGGCGCTCCGCCGGGCAGCCGGGCACCGAGACGGCCGCCGGCGGCGCGGACCCGGCCGCGCTGGCCGGGCTCGTCCCGGCACAGGTCACGGCGTCCCCCTCGGGCGCTCCACGCACGACGCCGGCGCTCGCCGCAGCGGCGGCCTCGCCTGCTGGGGTGCTGGCCACTGGGGTGCTGGGCGCTGGGGTGCTGGCCACTGGGGTCCTGGGCGCAGGCGCGCCCGGCGCCGGCGGTCCGGGCGCCGGCGCGCCCGGCACCGGCGGTCCCGGCGCCTCCGGAACCGTGCCCGTTGCGGCGGGGCTCGCGGCCGCAGCGGCGCCAGGCGCAGCGGGGCCCCGACAGGCTTCCGGAGTGCCGGCGATGGGGGCCGGCACTCCGGGATCATCCACCGCAGGCGCCCTCGGCCCCGCCGGGGTCGCCGGGACGACGCCGGCGGGAGCCGCGTGGCCAGGGGGTGCCGACGCACAGACGCTCCCTGCCTCGGCTCTCACGCCCGGCTCCGGGAGCCCCGCCGTCAGGGCGCCTGGCTCGGCCCTGCCTAGTGCGCCTGCATCCATTTCGACGGTCTCCGGTCCGGCGGTGTCCGGTTCGGCTATCGGGGGATCCGCCGTGGCCGGTTCGACGGGCTCCGGTCTGCCTTTGGCCGGTCCTCCTCTGGCCGGTCCCGCTCTGGCGGGTCGTGCCGCGGGCGACCCCGCGGCGTCGTCCGCGGCGGCCGCCGCCGGGCTCCCCGCAGCGGTGCCCCTCCCGGCGGCGAGGCCCGACGCGGCGCCGCCGGCCGCCGTCGTGCCTCCGCCGGCGGCGCCGCCGCAGGGGTTCGCGGACCAGCTCTCCAGGCCCGTGGCAACGCTTGCGCAGGCCGGCCCGGGCGAGCACCTCATGACCGTGAAGGTGACCCCGGAGAACTTCGGCCCGGTCACCGTGCAGGCGCGCATCGGTGCCGATGGGGTGCGGATCGAGCTGTTCGCCCCGACCGACGCTGGCCGCGCCGCCGTCCACTCCGTGCTCGCCGACCTGCGCCGCGACCTCGCCGGCACCGGGCTCGGCGCAAGCCTCGACCTCTCCCAGCGCGGCGCGCCGCAGCAGCCGGGCGGCCAGGGACAGGGCCAACCCGGCAGCCAGCCAGGAGGCCACGGCTCCGGGCGGGGGAGCGGCGGCACCCTCCGAGACCCGGGCGGGCCGCCGGGCCTCGCGGCGTCGCCCACCGCATCGCCCACCACAGCGCCCACGGCCGCCGGCCTGGACATCCTCGTCTGAGAGAAAGGCACGCATGAGCACCAGCCCCATCGGCTCGGTCGGAAGCCCCATCGGCACCGTCGGGAGCACGAGCCTCACCTCCTCGGCGGCCGTCCGGGCACCGAAGCAGACCATGGACTCGACCGTCTTCATGGACCTGCTCGTCACCCAGCTGAAGAACCAGGACCCGAGCTCGCCCATGGACACCAACGCGATGATCAACCAGACCACGCAGCTGTCCATGATGGAGAAGCTCACCCAGCTCGCCACGGACAGCGCCCAGGGCCTGAGCATGCAGCAGCGCGCTGCCGCGGCAGCCCTCGTCGGCAGGGCCGTGACCTACCTCGCCGCGGACGGCACCTCCTCCGTCGGCACCCCCAGCAGCGTCTCCTACACCGGCTCCGCGCCGACGGTCACGATCGGCGGCGCCTCGGTCCCGCTCGATGCGATCACCGGCATCGCCACCGCCTGACCTCATATCGCCTCCCCGCCCTCCCCTCACCACCCGACCGCCCGACGAAAGGCAGCCACCATGCTCCGCTCGCTCTACTCCGGCATCTCGGGCCTGCGCGCCCACCAGACCATGCTGGATGTCACCGGCAACAACATCGCCAACGTCAACACCACCGGCTTCAAGGGCTCCTCGACCCAGTTCGAGGACACGCTCTCCCAGCTCACCCAGGGCGCGAGCGGCCCGCAGCCGGCCACCGGCGGCACCAACCCCGCCCAGATCGGCCTCGGCGTGAAGGTCGCGGCCGTCACCACGAACTTCACCCAGGGCTCGGCCCAGACCACCGGCAAGGCCACCGACATGATGATCTCCGGGGACGGGTTCTTCATCACGAGCCGCGGCGGCCAGCAGCTCTACACCCGCGCGGGCTCGTTCGGCTTCGATGCCGGCGGCCGGCTCGCGGGGCCCGACGGCGGCATCCTCCAGGGCTGGACCGCGGACGCCGCCGGGGTGGTCAACACCGGCTCGCCCATCGGCGACGTCGCGCTCTCGCCGACAGCCACGATCCCCGCGGTCGCCACGAGCCAGGTCGGGGTGGACGGCAACCTGCCCTCCGACGCCGCGGCCGGCACCTCCCTCGAACGGGACATCAAGGTCTTCGACGCGACCGGCACCGCCCGGAACCTCGCGCTCACCTTCACCAAGACGGCCGGCGGGTGGAACGTCGCCGCGGCCGACGCCGACGGGGCCACCGGGGCAGGCTCCCTCGCCTTCACGGGCGGCAGGCAGACGGCGGGAGGGACGCTCGCCGTCGGCGGCATCACGGTGGACCTCGGGACGGTGACCGGCTATGCGGGGATGACCACCGTGGCCGCCACGAGCCAGAACGGCTCCTCCGCCGGCACGCTCGAGGCGTTCACCCTCGGCTCGGACGGCTCCCTCATCGGCTCCTTCAGCAACGGCCTGAAGCAGACCGTCGGCCGGATCGCCCTGGCGAAGTTCACCAACCCCTCCGGGCTCGAGAAGACCGGCGACTCCGCCTACACGGTCACCGCGAACTCCGGCACCGCCCAGATCGGCCAGGCCGGCGACCCGGGCTTCGGCACCCTGGCCGGGGGAGCGCTCGAGATGAGCAACGTGGACCTGTCCCAGGAGTTCACCAACCTCATCGTGGCCCAGCGCGGCTTCCAGGCCAACGCGCGCATCATCACCACCTCTGACCAGGTGCTCCAGGAGCTCGTGGACCTCAAGCGCTAAGAAGGACGCGAACCGGAGACGTCAGCGGGCAGCAGTGGCCACGTGGGAGCGGACGTGGACGGGTGCGGCGGCGGTCTGCGGGATGGCCTGCAGGGCGAAGGACTCCACGGCGCCGGGCCGGAAGAGAAGGCACTGGGTGGAGCCGCCGAACTGGAAGTATCCGAGCTCCTCGCCCTTCTCGAGGTGGTGTCCGGGGACCACCTGCTCGCCGATGACGCAGGAGGAGACCTCGATCATCCCGACGGGCACCACGGCGACGAGCCCGATCGTTGGGTTGTCTGCCTCGATGAGGATGATGGCGCGGCTGGCGACGTGGGCGAGGTAGCCCTGGGAGTTGGTCGGTTCCACCGCGTCCGCGCCTTCGGAGTCGGCCTCGGAGAAGTACGTGCCGGGCCGGACGTAGGCGCGGACCACGGTGCCCGCGACCGGGCTGTGCCAGCGGTGGTAGTTCGTGGCGCTGAGGAACGCCTGGTGGACGGTCCCGCCGACGAACTCGTCGACGGCCGGGTCGTTCGCGAGCAGGTCCTCGAGCGAGTAGGGCTGGCTCTTGACCCAGAACTCGTCCCGGCGCTGCACCCCGGTGCTGAGTTTGTACGGCGTGGATTCGCAGGCGCTGACGATCACCCGGTCGTCGTCGGGGCGGTCCACCGGCCGCTGCCCGTCGGCGAAGCGGCGGGTGAAGAAGTCGTTCCAGGACGTGAATCCCCAGTGCGGGTCGTCGGGGTCATGGGCGAACTGGCTCATGCCCACGACCCGCTGGGCCGTGTCGCTCTTCCAGCCCGTGTCCGAGTCGTTGAGCACGTACAAGGACTCCTCGCTGTCCAGGAAGGCGCACCAGGCGTTGAGGACGTCCTTGAGGCTCTCATTCACCCGCGGGTCGCGGTAGAACGCGAAGCCGGCGGGCGTGCCCATGGTCCAGTCGAGGATGCCGGCCATCGGGGTCGTGACCATCGACCCGTCGCTGAACTCCGGTGCCATGGTCAGGACGGCGTTGACCAGGGACAGCATCTGCTCGAAGCTGTGCAGGTGCCGCTGCTGGTACGGCTTCGCGGAGGGCACCTGCTCGATCATCTGCGTCGCGTACATGCGCAGGATCGGGTCCGACGTCACGAGCCGGTGGAACCGCTGAACGGCCGGATGCCACTGGGTCTCCGCCTCGGAGCCGGCCGTGCGCTCGGCATGCCCCTGAAGCCATGCCTCGAGGTCCTCCTGCCCCGGAAGCCATCCGCCTTGCTGCTTGTGGTCCTGTTCCGCCATGGTCCTCGTTCATTCCTAAGGGACTGCATCTGCGCGCGGTCCGATGAGTGCTGGACGCGCGGACGCGCGCCGGGTCTGCGAGCACCCGTGTGCTCCACCGGAGAGGGATTACCCGACGGTTGCGTCCCTGAACCGTGGCGGGATGTCTGTTCCTCGGTCAGGGCCCCGGGGCGATGGGGTCGTCTGGGCCGGGGAGGGGGACGGGTTCGCCGTGAACGATGACGATGTTGCCGGTCTTCTCGGCGTGGAGCTCGAGGAGCCCGACGGGGGCGGTCGCCTGGGCGAGGGCGGCGGCGTGGGCGACGTCGGCGGGGATATGCTCGGCGGCGACAACGACCCGGTGCGCGACGGGCAGGCGGGTGCGCTCGGCCTCCCACAGCGCGAGCGCGCGGGTGAGCTGGTCGGTGTCGGCGGCCCCGAGCTGGACCTCGACGATGAAGCGGGTCCCGTCGGCCGGGTCGAAGAGGAGGACGGCGAACTGGTCCGGGCCGGTGCGGGGGACGGTGCGTTCGAATTTGGGCATCCCGTCGGTGAGGTCGAGCAGGATCGGGCTCTCCTCGATGCGGGCGGCGAGCCAGGCGGCATCGAGGCCGAGGTCCTTCAGGGTCGGGCGGCGGGGCTGGGTCGTGCTCACGCCCGGATCCTACGCACCAGGCGCCCCGTGGCAGGGGACGCGCGCGAACCGGAGCCGCAGAACGATGAACAGAGAGCACGCACCCGGCTGCTGTCGGGTCCCCCTCGGAGGGCGTGCTGGCGCGTGCGGGGCTCGGCGCCCGTGGTGCGACACACCGGGACACGCCCGTCCCGCCCTGTCGCCGGTCGGCGCCGCTCTGGTAGACACGGTGCCGAGCGTGCGACGGCCCCTGGCTCCTGCTTTGGCGGTCCGCATGCGCGCACGTGCGGGAGGCGTCCGGCTGGCGCCCGGTCCGGAGGGAGGCCATTGGCCGGCTGGGACGCCTTCCGTACACCCCGCCCGTCCGAGTCTCCGTCCGGATGTCATCAGATTCGGGGGAAGACAGACACCCCTTTGTCGATCAAAGCACTGGCCTTACGCCGCGGACGGGGCGGCCGATAGTGGGGGGCGAGGCCGTGAGCCTCGCCCCCGAGCAGAAGAACGGCCCCATGATCGCAGTCACCCGCCTCAACGGGTCACGCTTCGCAGTCAACCCCGACCTCATCGAGCGAGTGCAGGAGAACCCTGACACGACCCTCGTGATGGTCGGGGGCGCCACCTACGTGGTGCGGGAGAGCCTGGCCGAGATCATCGGGCTCATCGCGGACTACCGCGCCCTCGTGCTGGCCACGGCGCGCGGGCTCACGGTGGGCCAGGGGCAGCAGCTCAGCCTCGTGCGGGGGACAGAGGAGAACGATCCCGGCCCGGGGGCCACGCCCCTGCGCCCCACCCAGCGCTAGGAGAACAGCACCATGGACCCGTCACTCATCGTCGGACTCGTCCTCGCGTTCGGGTCCGTCGTCGCGATCGTGTCGATGGAGGGCGCGAGCGTCACCGCCCTCATCCTGCCCCCGCCCATGATCCTCGTCTTCGGCGCCACCCTCGCGGTGGGCCTGGCCGGCAACACCCTCAAGGACACCCTGCGCGCCTTCCGCGCCGTCCCGCGCGCCGCGATGGGCCGGCCCCCGAAGCCGCAGGAGAGCATCGACAAGATCATCGCGCTCGCCGAGAAGGCCCGCGCGGAGGGCCTCCTCGCGCTCGAGGCCGAGGCCACCGACACGGAGGACCCCTTCCTCTCCCGCGCCCTGCAGAACGTGGCCGACGGCACCGACGCCGAGGAACTGCGCATCATGATGGAGGACGAGATCGGCACGAAGTCCCGGGCCGACCACGCCGATGCCAAGTTCTTCGCCGCCCTCGGCGGCTACGCCCCCACCATGGGCATCATCGGCACGGTCGTCTCCCTCACCCACGTGCTCGAGAACCTCTCCGACCCCACCTCGCTCGGCCCCATGATCGCCAGCGCCTTCATCGCCACCCTCTGGGGCCTGCTCTCCGCCAACTTCATCTGGCTCCCCATCTCCGCCCGCATCGCCCGCCTGTCCGAGCTCGAGATCGAGCGCATGACGCTCATCATGGAGGGCATCCTCGCCGTGCAGGGCGGCGCCCAGCCCATGCTGCTCGCGGACCGCCTGCGGGCCATGGTCCCGGAGCACCACGTCAAGGACCGGGGGCGGGCGGACGCGAAGGAGAAGATGAGGGCCGCCGCGTGAGCCGACGCCGCACCCCGCGCAGGGCCCCGGAGCCCTTCCACGTCGACGAGCGCTGGGCCATCTCCTACATGGACATGATCACGGTCCTGTTCTGCCTCTTCGTGGTCCTCTACGCGATGTCCTCCGTGGACCAGAACCGCTTCGAGAAGCTCCGCAACTCCCTGGCGACCGGCTTCGGCACCACCGTCACCCAGAAGATCGATACGGCCACGGGCACCGTGGTCCCGCCCGATCAGGCCAGCAAGGACACCGAGGGGTTCTCGAGCCTCGCGCTCGCGACCAAGGAGGTGGACCGGCTCACTGCCCTGAAGGAGCAGATGGCCGCGCGCCTCGACGCGAAGGGCCTCCTCGGGGACGTGCAGTTCACGATCGACCAGCGCGGGCTCACCGTCCGGCTGGTCGGATCGCAGACGTTCTTCAGCCCGGACAGCTCGGCCCTCACCCCGCGCGCGGTGAGCGTGCTCGATGCGGTCACGCCCGTGATCGTCCCGACCCCGCTGCACGTCTCGGTCGAGGGCCACGCCGCGAACCTCATCACGGGTTACCCGTCCGTGTGGGAGCTCTCCTCCGAACGGGCCACGAAGGTGCTGCGGGTGATGGTCGAGCGGGACGGCCTGCCGGGGGCGCGTATCGGCGCCACCGGCTACGGATCCTCCCGCCCGGCGAACACGGGCACGAGCGATGCCGACTACGAGCAGAACCGCCGCGTCGACGTCGTCGTGCTCTCCGACCAGTCCGAGGAGGTCCGGGCCCTCATCCCCGAGGCGCTCAAGGCCCGGGCGGGGCAGAAGTAGGCGCCCTCAGGGCGGTACCGGCTGGCCGCTGCGGGCGGGCCGTCCGCCTCTGGACCAGCGGCTCGGACATAGAGCACAATTCTGGCTGCACAGATGCGAAAGGACTGCGATGAACGGGCCCAGCGAGGAGCTCCGCGCCGAGGTCGAGCGGCGCATCGACTCCCTCGAACGCGAGCTTGCGGAGGCGGACCAGAGGCTTCCCGACATCAGCGAGTGGGTCCGGGAGATCGAGGAGGACGTCGTCCGGCTGCTCGCGCGGGTCCTTGCGGAATGCCGGCTCGACGTCGAGTCCCACGGGCCGCAGGCGTCCGGCGGCGAGGCCCTGGGACGGGACGGCGCGCTGGACCGCTATGCGGCCGTCCAAGCCTGGGCGGCCCTCGCCTCCTACGTCGTGGCCCGGGTCTACGCCCCCAAGAGCCCGTGGCACCACGGTCTCGCGACCGCGGCCAAGGCGGCCGTCGCGGTCCTCGGCTCGATCACCACCGTGCTCGCTGGCCCGCTGGGGCCGGTGGCCGCCGCTCTGGGCGCCCAGTCCTTCACCCTCGGCACCCAGTTCCCCTCGGCGCCGCTCACCGTCAGCCTGACGTTCGCAGGCTAGATTCCCGTCATGGACAGCACTCTGCCGGATGGGCCCGCGCTGGTTTGAGGACGGCTCGGGCCGGGAACGCTCAGGGAGGTCAAGGACAGGGGGAGAGCCCGCCGGACTCTCCACGACTCACAGCAGGAGGCATCGCGATGACTGAGGAAAAGCCCGAGGCCGACGCTTTCGAGCAGGCCCTGCCCGCGGAACCCGCCGCGCAGGCCGATCCCGTCGGCACCCCGCCGGTGGAGGCCCCCGAGGCAGACTACGCAGAGCAGCACGCCCCGGCCCTCCCGACCGGCGAGACGTCGCGGCCCCGCATGGATGCCGAGGCCTCCGAGGCAGACCTGCTCGAGCAGGCCGAGGGGATCCCGGGCAGCGACGAGGACTACCCGCCCGGCGCCGAGGAAGAGGAGTACCCCTCGGCCGGCGGCGACGAGGGGCCAGAGGAGTAGCGAGAGTAGACGGAGGAACGGGCCGGAGGAGCGGGCCCGGGCGGGCGGGCTAGGGGACGAGCCCGTCCCCGCCCGCCTCGCCGGTGCGACGGCGGTCCGCGTCGGCCTCGTCGACGCTGTCCTTCGTGTGGGCCTTGAGGTCCGCGACCGTGTCCTTCAGGCCGCCCTTGGCCTGGTCCACCTTGCCCCTGACGACCTTCGAACGGTCGTCGGTAACCCTGCCGACGGCTTCTTCGACCTTGCCCTTGAGCTTGTCCGCTGCCGCGTCGAACTTGTCTTCGAGTCCCATGGCTGATCCTCCCAACGGTGTGGATGAGGACGACGCTACTCCCGGGAGCGCGGAACCGGCCAGAGCCCCTTACCGCGGGTCCCCGGCTGCCGATAGTCCGGGGCGTGACTGCGCAGGACCTCGGCATGCCCCAGGCCAGAATCGCCGAGCCGTACGACTTCCGGCGCCCCACCACTCTCGCGCGCGAGCACAGCCGCATCCTCGAGGCGGCCTTCGACTCGTTCGCCCGCCAATGGGGCACCCAGCTGACCGCGAAGGTCCGCACCAAGTCCACGGTCACCACGGAGTCCCTGCTCGTGCAGACCTACGACGAGTACGTGGCCTCCCTGGTGCCCGTGACCACCATGGTCCGCTGCGTCCTCGGGGAGCACCCGGCCAAGATGGTCGTCCAGTTCCCCACCCCCGCAGCGCTCGGTTGGGTGGCCCGCATGCTCGGCGGCCACGTGGACAAGGCCGGCCTCGAGCGCAAGTTCACCCCGCTCGAGCACGCGCTCGTGAAGAACCTCGTGGACGAGGCCCTCGACGTCCTGGCCTACTCGCTCGGCCCGCTGCTGCCCGCGACGGCCCGGGTCGAGTCCATCCAGCACAACTCCCAGTTCGCCCAGGCCGCCGCGACCGCGGACCTCATGGTCGTGGTCGCGTTCACCGTCCGGGTGGGGGAGTCCGCCACCGCCGTGACGGTCGCGATCCCCGCCGATGCGCTGCTGCCGCAGCTGGGCGCCGTGAACCCGGTGGCCAGCGCCGAGGACGCCCCCCAGCTTGTGCGCCGCCAGCTCGCCGAGGTCCCCGTCGAGGTCGCCGTCCGGCTCGCCGAGGCGACCATCACCCCCGAGCAGGTGCTCGCCCTCGCCGTCGGCGACACCATCCCGCTGCCGCACCACGAGCGCGAGCCGTTCCACGTGAGCGTGGGCGGCCGGGACCTCGCCCAGGCGATGGTGGTCCGCAGCGGGTCCCGCGCCGCGGCCCGCATCGTCGCGCTCACGGCACCCCCGCCCGGCGCCGCGTCCCAGGGCCCGCCGGCCCCGCACCCAGCTGACCCGCACCCTGCTGACCCCCGCCCCGCCATCGTCCCCGTCAAGGAGCACCGCCCGTGAGCACCCCGGCCCGCACCGCCTCCGCCGCCGAGCAGCTCGCGGCCACCCTCCCCGTCCCTGGCCTGCGCGTCTCCGGCCAGCTCACCGGCTCGCCCGCCCCGATGGCGGCGGCCGTGGTCTCGGCCTCGCTCATCGGGCCGGCCGCCGCCGAGCTCGTGCTCGCCCTCGCGGACACCGGCTTCGTCGCCGAGGCCGGCGGCGGCCCGGCCGCGCGCACGACGGCGGTGCTGCGGCCCGCGCTCGAACGCGCCGCCGCGGCACTCGGGGACGGCGTCCTGTCCGAGCTGGTCGAGGGAGACCCCGCTGGGCTCCTGTCCGGCGCCCCCGGCGTCGCCGTCTTCGAGATCTCCGACGGCGCCGCGCCGTTCGGCTGGTTCGCGGTCCGGCTCACGGAGCCGGCCGGGCAGGGCGAGGACCCGGGGACCTTCGCCGACAGGCTCGGCCGCATCCAGGACGTCGAGATGGCGCTCACCGTGGAGATCGGCCGGACCCGGATGAGCATCCGCGAGGCCCTCGCCATGGAGCCGGGGAAGATCATCGAACTCGACCGCTCGGCCGGGGCCCCCGTGGACGTGCTCCTCAACGGGCGCCGGATCGCGCTCGGCGAGATCGTGGTCGTCGACCAGGACTACGCCGTGCGCATCTCGCGGATCCTCGACACGGCCGACGCCCAGCGCTGAATGGACTCGCTCATGCTGGGCCTGCGGGTCCTCGTCTCGCTCGGCGCCGTGCTGGGGGTCATGTGGCTCCTGTACCGGCGCCTGCGCCGCGGCCCCGCGGCGGCGAAGGGCCGGCCCCTGAGCCTGGTCTCCCGGCAGAGCGTGGGGCCGAAGGCCTCCGTGGTGCTCGTGGACACGGACGGGAAGCGGTTCATGCTCGGCGTCACCGAGCACGGCATCAGCGTCCTGCACACCGCCGAGGCCCCCGCGCCGGAGCCCGCCGAGGCCGAGGCCCCCACGGCGGCGACGCGCCGGGCGGCCCGCCACGCGGCGTCGTTCGACGCGGAGCTGGCGGCCCAGCAGGGACGCCTCGCCGGGCAGCCGGCGCCGCTGGCAGGTTCCCTCCTCGACCCCGGCACATGGCGGCTCGCGGCTGCCGCGCTGCGCGGCGGGCGGCGGCAGTGACCCTCGCCGCGGACGCGCGGGGGGTGCGGGTGCCCGCCTGGGCCGCCCGCGCGCTCGTGCTCCTCGTCCTCGCGGCCCTCGCCGCGATCGTGCTCCAGCTCGCCGCCGCGGCGGCAGGCCACGCCGCCGGGCTGCCGCTCGAGCCCACAGGGCCCGCCGGCCCCGGCGACCCCACCGCCCCCGCCACGCCCGGCGGAAGCGGCGGCCTGACGCTGCAGATCAACACCCCGGACAACGCGCCGTCCTCCGCGGTCGTGACCCTCATCGGCATCACGCTGCTCTCGGTCGCGCCCGCGCTGTTGCTCATGATGTCCTCGTTCACCAAGATCTTCGTGGTCCTGGCGATGACCCGGAACGCGCTCGGGCTCACCTCGGTGCCGCCCAACCAGGTCCTCGCGGGGCTGGCCCTGTTCCTGTCGCTGTTCATCATGTGGCCGGTGGTCAGCGACATCAACAACCTCGCCGTGCAGCCCTATCTGGGCGGCCACCTCGACTTCGGCCACGCGTTCTCGGCGGCCAGCGGGCCGCTGTCCAAGTTCATGTCCGCCCACACGCGCCAGGAGGACATCGCGCTCATGACCCGGGCCGCCGGGCTCGAGAACCCCGCCAGCGCCGCCGCGACGCCGCTGCAGACGCTCATCCCGGCGTTCATGATTTCCGAGCTGCGCTCGGCCTTCATCATCGGGTTCGTCATCTTCATCCCGTTCCTCATCATCGACCTCGTGGTCTCCGCCGCGCTCATGTCGATGGGCATGATGATGCTCCCGCCCGTGATGATCTCGCTGCCGTTCAAGATCCTGCTGTTCATCCTCGTCGACGGCTGGGGGCTCATCATCACCTCGCTCATCCAGAGCTACCACGGCGGCAGCCCATGAACACCTCCGCCGTCCTCGACATCCTCCTCCAGGGCCTCATCGCCGCCGCGAAGCTCTCCGCGCCCGTCCTCGTCACCGCCCTGGTCGTGGGGCTCGCGGTCTCCCTGGTGCAGTCGATCACCCAGCTGCAGGAGGCCACGCTCTCCTTCGTGCCCAAGGCTGTCGCGGTCGCCGTGGCCCTCGTGGTCTGCGGGCACTGGATGATCTCCGAGATGGTCTCCTTCACCAACGACCTCTTCGCCCGCCTGCCCTCCCTCCTCGGATCGGCGTGAGGGGACCATGGACATCCCCATCGACCAGGGCTGGATCGAGGCCGTCATGCTCGCCGCCGTCCGCATGACGGCGTTCCTCTTCATCGCGCCCCCGTTCTCCCACAACGCGTTCCCGGCCCGCATCAAGGCCATGCTCGGCGTGGGGCTCGGGCTCGCCGTGTCCGCCCGGGCGGCAGCCGGCCGGCAGCCGCTCGATACGGCCGGCTTCGTGACGGGACTCGTCCTCGAACTCGTCACCGGCCTCGCCCTCGGCTTCCTCGTCTACCTCGTGTTCGCCGCGCTCCAGGCCGCCGGCTCCCTCATCGACCTCTCCGGCGGGTTCCAGCTCGCCCAGGGCTACGACCCGCAGAGCATGGTCAACGGCGCCCAGTTCACCCGGCTCGTGCAGATGGCGGCCCTCGCCCTCCTCTTCTCCTCGGACGGCTACCAGGTGGTCCTCGCCGGGCTCACCGGCAGTGTGACGGCCATCCCACTCGGCGGGGGCCTGGACCTGGCCAAGCCCGTCGCGGCCATGGTCACCGCCGCGAGCGGCATGTTCGTCTCCGCCGTCCAGATCGCCGGGCCGCTCATGGCCGTCCTCTTCCTCGCCGATGTGGGGCTCGGGCTGCTCACCCGCGTGGCCCCGGCGCTCAACGCGTTCCAGATGGGCTTCCCGCTCAAGGTCCTCATCACGCTCGGCCTCTCCGGCGTCATGTTCCTCGCCCTGCCCCGGGTCGTCTCCGCCCTCGCCGAGCAGGCCGCCTCCCTCCTGCTAGGGGTGAGGTGATGGCGGACTCCCAGGAGCGCACCGAGAAGGCCACCGACAGGCGCCTGCGCGAGGTCCGGTCCAAGGGCCAGCTCTCCCGCTCGCAGGACCTCACCGCGTGGCTCGCCGTGGGCGTCGGCGCGCTCATGCTGCCCTCCACCGTCTCCCGCGCCGCGGACGCCGGCGCCGCCCAGTTGTTCACCGCCGCCTCCGTCGCGGCGAGCCCGGACCCCGCCAAGGCCGTCGCGGCCCTCTCCGACGGGTTCGGCTCGCTCGCCGGCACCGTGGGCCCGCTGGTCGCGGCCGTCTTCGCCGCGGTGCTCGCCGGCTCGGCCCTGCAGGGCGGCGTGCACGTGAAGCGGTTCAAGGCCTCCTTCGAGAACTTCAACGCCGCCCAGGGGCTCAAACGCATGTTCGGCGTCCAGGCGCTCTGGGGCGGCGTGAAGGCCCTGGCGAAGACCGCCGTGGTGGGCCTCGTGCTGTGGAACGTGGTCCAGGGGCTCGTGCCGGTCCTGCTCTCCGCCGGTGGCCTCCCCATCTCGGGGCTGCTGGCCGAGGCCGGCGGCGGCGCGGCGTCCCTGCTGCAGTTCGCCGTCGCGGCCGGAGTGCTGCTCGCCGCCGCGGACGTCGCCGTCGTGATGCGCCGCAACCGCACCAGGACGCGCATGACCAAGCGTGAGGTCAAGGAGGAGACCAAGACGAGCGAGGGCGACCCGCTCGTGCGCTCGCAGCGCCGTTCGCGCCAGCTGGCGATGTCCCGCAACCGGATGATCGCCGCGGTGGCAAGTGCCGACGTCGTGCTCGTCAACCCGACCCACGTGGCCGTGGCGCTGCGCTACGAGCCCGGCAAGTCCGCCCCGCGCATCGTCGCGAAGGGGGCCGGGACGGTCGCCGCCCGCATCCGCGAGGAGGCCGAGCAGGAGCGTGTGCCCATGGTGCGCGACGTCCCGCTCGCCCGGGCCCTCCACGCCGCGTGCGAGCTCGGGCAGGAGATCCCGCTCGAGTTCTACACCGCCGTGGCCGGGGTCCTCGCGTTCGTCATGGCCCTCAAGGCCCGCGGCGCCGCAGCCGGCGTCCACACCGTCCCGCAGCGGCCGGCGGTCCTTTCCGGCCGCCCCGCGCCCGCCAGCCCGCCCGTGCTTGCTAGCCCGCCCACGCTTTCTGTCCCGCCCGCGCTTGCCACCACGCCCGCCCCGCCCGTTCCCACCCGAGGAGCCCCGCTGTGAACCGCACCCTGTCCAGGCTCGCCGTGCCGATCGGGATCGTCGGCATCGTCCTGCTCCTCGTGGTGCCGGTGCCGGCGCCGCTGCTCGACGTCCTGATCGTGTGCAACATCCTGCTCGCGCTGGTCATCCTGCTCACGAGCATGTTCGTGAAGAAGCCGCTCGACTTCTCCGTGTTCCCCTCCCTGCTGCTCGTCGCGACCCTGTTCCGGCTCGGCCTCAACGTCGCCTCCACGCGCCTCGTGCTCGGGCAGGGCTACGCGGGCCAGGTCATCGACGCGTTCGGCAAGGTCACCGTGGGCGGCTCCCTCATCATCGGCGCGGTCGTGTTCGTGATCCTCGTGGTGATCCAGTTCGTCGTGGTCACCAAGGGCGCCGAGCGTGTCGCCGAGGTCGGGGCCCGCTTCACGCTCGATGCCATGCCGGGCAAGCAGATGGCCATCGACGCGGACCTCAACGCCGGGCTCATCACCGATGTCGTGGCCAGGCAGCGGCGCGCGGAGGTCTCCGCCGAGGCGGACTTCTACGGCGCCATGGACGGCGCCTCGAAGTTCGTCAAGGGAGACGCGATCGCCGGGATCGTCATCATCGTGGTGAACATCGTCGGCGGCATCGGGGTGGGCATGGCCCAGCGGGGCCTCTCCCTCGGCGACGCCGTGGGCACCTACAGCCTCCTCACGATGGGCGACGGGCTCGTCACCCAGATCCCCGCGCTGCTCATGGCCGTCTCCACCGGCATGATCGTCACCCGCTCCAACGCCGAGGCGGACCTCGGCCAGGCCGCATCGAAGCAGCTCTCCCAGTCGCGCAATGCGCTGCTCATCGCGGGCTGCGCCGCCGTGGTCATGGCGCTCATCCCGGGCATGCCGCCGCTGCCCTTCCTCGGCGTCGGCGGGGCCCTCATCCTCGCCTCGCGCCGGGTGAAGCCGGCGGACGACGCCGGTGCTGCCGCCGGCGCCGCGGACGCCGCACCGGAGCCGGACGCGAACCAGCTGCTCCTCGAGCAGATGCGGGTCCACCCGCTCGAGATCCTGCTCGCCCCCGACCTCGTGGACCTCGTGGGCGGCTCGCCGGACGACCTCCTGGCCCGCGTGAAGTCGCTGCGGCACAAGATCGCCATGGACCTCGGCGTGGTCATCCCCGCCGTCCGCACCCGCGACAGCGTGGAGCTGCCGCCGGCCACCTACGCCATCCGGGTCGCGGGGGTCGAGGCCGGACGCGGGACGGCCCCCGCCGGACGGCTCCTCGCCCTCGGCGACTTCCTCGACGCCCTGCCCGGCACGGCCATCGTCGAGCCGGTCTTCGGCCTCGCCGGCAAGTGGATCCCCGCCGAGATGCGCCACAGCGCCGAGATGACCGGCGCCACCGTGATCGACCGGGTGAGCGTGCTCGTCACGCACCTGTCCTCGATCGTGACCGCCAACGCGGCGCGCCTCCTCTCCCGGGAGGACGTCCGGGTGCTCACCGAGGGCGTGCGCGCCACGAGCCCGGCGGCGGTCGAGGAGCTCACCCCGGCGCTGCTGACCCTCGCCGAGCTCCACCGCGTGCTCCAGGGCCTCCTGTCCGAGCAGGTGCCCATCAACGACCTCACCCGCATCTACGAGGCCCTCGCGCTGCGGGCCAAGGCCTCCGCGGACCCCGAAGGGCTCATCGAGGCCGCCCGGCTCGCCCTCGGGCCGGCCCTCGTCGCGCGGTTCGCCGAGAACGGCCGCCTCTCCGTCATCACCGTGGAGCCCGTGCTCGAGCAGACCCTCGTCCAGGACCTGCGCCCGGGGGAGACCGGGACCCAGCTCGTCATGGACCCCGGCAAGCTCGACGCGATCCTGACCTCGCTCAGCTCCGCGGTGGCCGCGGCCGAATCCGCCGGCAGGGCCGCGGTGCTCGTGTGCGCGCCTATGCTGCGGCCCGCCCTGCGCAGGATCGTGCCCCATCCGCCCGCCGGCGTGCCCGTGCTCTCCTACGCCGAGGTGACCTCGGCCGAGCTGGCCATCGAGACGATCGGGGTGGTGCGCCTTGGCTCAGCAGTTCCAGCTTAGGGGCGCTTCCCTCGAGGACCTCACCCGCGAGGCCGCCGAGACCTATGGGGCGGCCGCGCGGATCGTCCGCGCCGAGCGGGTCCTCGACGGCGGCCTCGGCGGCTTCCTCGGGCGCCGGCACATCGAGGTCACCGTGCTGGTTCCGGACGACGACGAACCGGTCGTCGCGCTGGCACCCGCCGTCCCGCACGCGCTCACCGCCCGTACCGGGATCGCCGCCCTCCTGGAGGAGGCCGAGACCGCCGAGGACGCCCTGCACACCGCCGACCGGCCGCGCGGGGGCCGCACACCGGGCGGCCCGGCGGAAGGACCGGCGGACGGCCCACCGCCGCGCGCGGTCTCGACGGAGGCCACGGACTTCGAGGCGCTCCTGCAGCGGCTGCGCCGCGAGGTCGACGCCGGGGACGTCCCCGCGCCGCTCTCCGCTCCCGGCGACCTCGTCCTGGTCCTCGGGGTGGGAGGAGCCGCCCGCGCCGTCGCGCAGTCGATGACGGAGCACGCGGGGACGGCCGACCAGCAGGGGCCGGCGGAGCACCCCCGGCAGGGGGCGAGGTGGGAGCTGTACGGGGCGGGCGCCGTCGTCCTCGCCAACCGGCCGCACCTCGCCGGCCGGTGGGACGCCGTCACGGCCCGCGCCGCCGCCGTCGAGGCAGGCAGGGCCGCGCTCGTGGCCTGCTCGCTCGGCACGGTCGCCGACGGGCTGCCCCACCTCGAGGGCGCCGCCGAGCTCGCCGCAGACCAGGTCTGGCTCGTGGTCGACGCGCGCCACAAACCGGAGGACACCGCGGACTGGACCGACAGGGTGCGCGGCGCCCTGCCCGTCGATGCGCTCGCGGTCCTCGGCGCGGGGGAGACCCGCACCGCCCACACCGTCAACCGCCTGGGCCTTCCCCTAGGCTGGGTGGACGGATCGCCAGCACCACGGACGGTGCTCTGAGGGCGCCACGCCCGCTACCCACGGAAGGGGAATCCCATGCTCGTCCTGACCCGCAAGCCCGGCGAGAAGATCATGATCGGCGAGGACATCGTCATCACCTTCCTCGAGAACCGAGGCGGCGAGGGAATCCGCATCGGCATCGAGGCTCCGCGGCACCTCACCGTCAAGCGCGAGGAGATCTTCGAGGCCGTGGCGGACGCGAACCGCGCCGCGACCCAGGCCGAGGCCGCGGAGGTGCTGCGCGGCCTGCCCCCTGCCCCGGGGGCCGCCGCGAAGGCCTGAGGCCCGGTCACACCCTTTTTTCGAGCGTGACACGGCGTGTCACGCTCAGCGAATGGACATGTACAACGTTGTCAGGATAAGAATGTACATGTCCAACGAGGTGACGGCTGGGGTCGTCGATGTCCCTCCACGGGCTTCACGCCAGCTTGGTCTCACAGGGGTGCACGTGGATATCCGAGAGCGCAACAGCCTCGTCCTGCAGAATCTGCCGCTCGTCGGCTACCTGGTCTCCGACCTGTGCGCGCGGGCCACCCATCTCTCGCGCGAGGACATGGCCTCGGTCGGCGCGCTGGGCCTCGTCCTCGCCGCGGACTCGTACGACCCCTCAACCGGGGTCCCCTTCGGCGCGTACGCGCGGCGGCGCATCACGGGCGCGCTCTCGGACGAGCTCCGCTCGCTCGACTGGGCGGGGCGCGGCACGCGCAAGCGGATCAAGGCCGTCCAGGCGACCGCCGAGGCGCTCGCCGCAGGGCTGGGGCGCCAGCCGACCGAGGACGAGCTCGCCACCGCCCTCGGGCTCACGCGCGAGCAGGTGCGCGACAGCTTCGCCGACGCCGCCCGCACTGTGGGGACGCTCGACGACGCCGCGGAGGCCCTCGTGGCCGAGGCGGTGGCGCCGGAGGATGCGGTGCTCGCCGCCGAGCGCTCCCGGTACCTCCAGGCCGCAGTGCAGGCGCTTCCCGGGCGCCTGCGCTCCATCGTCACCGCGATCTACCTCGAGGGCAGGGCCGTCAAGGACGTCGCCGCCGATCTCGGCATCACCTCCTCCGCCGTGTCGCAGCAGCGCAGCGAGGCGATGCGGCTCCTGCGTGAGGGGCTCGAGCGCCACTTCTCCGATCGCGAGGGGCAGGGCGGCTCCGAGCCTCCCGCCGTGGCGGGTGCTGCGGGGGCCGGGTCCGCGAGGATGGCGCCGTACCTCGAGGCCTTCGCGGCCGCCGCGAACGGCATCCGGCGGGGCGGGCTCCGGCGCGAGGCTGCCATGGCCGCCCGCGCGTTCACCGGCCCGGCCGTCTTCGCGGCCGAGTCCTAGGCCGCGCGGGCACGGGGCTCAGGCGGCCCCGATGAGCCCGGCGAACGGCGCGGGGCACTCCTTCGGGAGCGGGACCATCTCAAGGCGGATCCCGCGGCCCATGTCGGTCGCACGCGCCTCGATGCCCAGCTCGACCTTCGCACGCAGGGCCGCAGGGATCCGTTCGGCCACCACCACCGCGACCACGGTGGTGTGCAGGCTGCGGAGCTGCTCCGCGCTCGCTGCGGCAGACGAGCGGGCGATCTGGTCCTCGTCGCACGGGCCATGCTGGATGTCCACGGCGTACCGGATCCCCGTCGCCGGGTCATCGAGGATGAGGCTGTGGATGCCCCTCGGGGAGAGGGGGGCGTGCCGGAGGGCGCCGAGGCCCAGCTGGCTGGGATCCGCCGCGATCTCGTCGCGCAGCCAGTGGGGCCGGATGTCCGGGCGGCGGGCGAGCCTCGTGCTGTCGACCCGCACCGCCTCCCAGTGGGACAGGTCCGCCAGGACCGTGCGTCCCGTGGCGTCGTCCGTGAAACGGAGGCAGCCGGTGTCGGTCCTCCCGGCCACCGTGCCGGTGCGCTCCTCGCCTCCGGCGAGCAGCGCGAACCGGTCGCCTTCCTCCAGCACGATGGCAGCAATGGCAGGGCTGATGTGGGTCATGCGGGCATGTCTCCTCGGTCCCGGGCTGTCCCTCCCGGGCACGCCTGATTGTACATGTCAAAGGGGGCTAGGACCGGGAAATTCCGGCGCATTAGTTGTACATGTCAAATTCGCCGTAGTATTCCCACTGGAACCAGTCGCCCATGGAGGACTACCCAATGCGCCGCAGTCCGAAGCACCGCGCCGAGCCACCCGCTCGGCCCAGGAGCGATGCGCTGGGCGCCCAGGCGGCCAAGAACGCGCGCACCGTCGCCTCCACCGCCGCCTCGCTGGCGGTCGCGCTGGCCCCGTCCCTGCTCGGGGGAGCACCCGCCCACGCGACCCTCGCCGCCGCGGTCACTGCCGGCTACCCGCAGCGCGCGGCCCAGATCGCGGTGACGATCGTGACCCTGCAGACCAAGGACAAGAGCGCCGCCGACACCGCCGCGCTCGACGTGTCCGCGTACCGCAACGCGGTCGCGTCCGCGGGCAGCTACTGGTCCGCGATGTCGGCCGGCCGCATCACGCTGCGCGTGGACAAGGTCGTGACGGGCTTCAAGACCTCGGCCTCCTCGGGCGACGACTTCGCCGCCATCATGAGCACGGTGTCCCGCGAACTCGGCTGGACCCCCGGTTCCTCGACAGTCCTCCTGCTCGCCGTGCCCCGGGACGATGTGCTGGTCTCCGGGAGCAAGGGAAACCTCGGGGCCGGATGGACGGCAAGCCAGACCAGCGGGCGGATCCTGCTCCCGCGGCCCTCGGGCTTCACGGGCGCCGTGACCGCACACGAGATGGGCCACATCCTCGGCATCGGCCATGCCAACACGCTCCAGTGCGGTAGCGGGACGGTCGACGCCGTCCGCTCCGGGGCGCGCTTCGCGGACAGCGCCTGCAGCACCCGTGGGTACGGGGACGGCACCGACGTCATGGGCCTCTCCCGCTACAGCCAGCCGCAGCTGAACGCGTACCTCTACGAGTACGGCGGCATGGGCCGCGGGGACGAGATCGCCACTCTGGGAACCCCCGGCGCGGCCGCCACCTACACCCTCACGCCCTGGGCCGGCACCGCCCCGCGGCGGGCGGCGAAGTTCAAGGACCCCGCCACGGGCGAGTGGTACTACCTGCAGTATCGGGCGCCGGTCGGCTACGACGCGCCCACGGCCCTGGCCGGCAACAAGGGCGTGCAGATCATCAAGGGCGGCCTCGACGAGAGCGAGTCCCTCCTCATCCCGCCGAGCACCAAGCCGTTCACCGGGGTGTACGCGGCCAACCTCGCCTGGCAGCCTGGCCAGACCTTCACCACCGCCGGCGGCACCCGCGTGAGCATCAACACCGCCGGCGCCGCCTCCGCAACCGTCAGCATCACGGCCAGGGGCGCTCTGCCCGACAACGTGGCGGCGCTGATGGATGCCAAGGCCGCGGAGTTCGGCCTCGGCCCGGGCTTCGGCGGCATCGGCACCCTGCGGGACGGCGGCCTGTACCACATGTACCAGCGCGGAGCCGTGGTCTGGACGCCGTCCGGGGGCGCCCGCGTCTCCACGGGCGCGATCCGCGGCGCCTGGCAGCGGCTCGGGTTCGAGAACGGGTCGCTCGGCTTCCCCACCTCGGACGAGATCGGGGGGCTCAAGGGCGGCGGCGTCTACCAGATGTACGAGCACGGTGCGATCGTCTGGTCGCCCCAGAACGGCGCCTTCGAGTCGAAGGGCGCCATCCGCGGCGCGTGGCAGCGGCTCGGCCTCGAGGACGGGAAGATGGGCTACCCCACCTCCGGCGAGGTCGCGGGGCTCAAGGGCGGCGGCGTTTCCCAGATGTACGAGCACGGTGCGATCGTCTGGTCGCCCCAGAACGGCGCCTTCGAGTCCATGGGAGCGATCCGCGGCGCGTGGCAGCGGCTCGGCCTCGAGAAGGGCAGGCTCGGGTATCCGACCTCGGGCGAGGTCGGCGGCCTCAGGAACGGCGGCGTCACCCAGTCGTACGAGGGTGGCGCGATCGTCTGGTCGTCGCAGAACGGCGCCTTCGAGTCCACGGGCCCGCTGCGGGATCGGTGGCTGAAGCTGGGCGCGCAGAATGGCGACCTCGGCTATCCCACCTCCGCCGAGATCACCGGCCTGAAGGACGGCGGCACCTCCCAGTCCTATGAGGGCGGCGCCATCGTGTTCTCCCCGGCGACGGGAGCCTTCGAATCGGTGGGCGCCATCCGGGCGGCGTGGGGGAGCCTCGGCTCCCAGGACGGCAAGCTCGGCTACCCCACCTCGGGAGAAGTCGGCGGCCTGGCGGGCGGCGGGGTCACCCAGTCGTTCCAGGGCGGGAGCATCGTGTGGTCGCCGAGGACCGGGGCCCACGAGTCGCTCGGCGCGATCCGCGGGGTCTGGTCGAGCATGGGAGCTCAGGACGGCACCCTCGGCTACCCCACGAGCGGTGAGATCGGCGGCCTCAAGAACGGCGGCGTCTACCAGCAGTACGAGGGCGGCGCCATCATGTGGTCCCCCAAGACCGGGGCCCACGAGTCCATGGGCGCCATCCGGGCCGCCTGGGGAAGCATGGGCTACGAGAGCGGCAAGATGGGCTACCCCACGAGCGGCGAGTACGCGATCAGCGGCGGCGTTGCCCAGAACTTCGAGGGGGGACGCATCGAGTGGAACAGGAGCTCGGGGATCAAGGTGGTCGCTTCGGTGGGTGCTGCCAGCGGAACCGTCACACCGCTCCCGACCACGCCCGCCCCGGCCCCCAAGCCCAACCCCTCGCCGGCTCCGCCGCCCGCCGCCAACCCTGAGACCGCCGCCCAGATCCAGGCCATGGTCCGGCAGACCGCCGTGCAGATGGGCGTGGATCCGGCCCTGGCCCTCGCGGTCGCGGAACAGGAGTCCAGCTTCCGCCAGAACGTCACCTCCCCGGTGGGGGCCGTCGGCGTCATGCAGATCATGCCCGCCAACCGGGACTGGCTCGCCGGGATGACGGGACGTCCGAACCTCGATCTGAACAAGACCGCGGACAACATCGCCGGCGGCATCGCGATGCTCCGCTGGCTCAGGGCCGAGGCGAAGAACCTGGACGAGGCCATCGCCGGCTACTACCAGGGGCTCGGCTCGGTCCAGAGCCGCGGCATGTACGACGACACGAAGGCCTATGTCGCCCAGGTGAAGGCCCGCATGGCCACGTTCTGAGAGGCGGGCTCCCCACGGTCTACTGGCGGCGGAGGGCCGCCGGCAGCGTCAGGATCTCGGCCCCGTCCTCGGTGATGGCGATCGTGTGCTCGCTGTGTGCAGTGCGGCAGCCCGTGGCGCTGCGCAGGGTCCACCCATCGGCGTCGGTGACCAGCTCGGCGGTGTCCTCCATGATCCACGGCTCGAGCGCGAGCAGCAGCCCGGGTCGGAGCCGGTAGCCCCGGCCGGGCCGTCCGCTGTTGGGCACGTGCGGGTCCTGGTGCATGGTGGATCCGATGCCGTGGCCGCCGAACTGGGTGTTGACCGGATAGCCCTCGGCGCGCAGGACGCTGCCGATGGCGTACGAGATGTCGCCGATGCGGGCACCCGGCACGGCGGCGGCGATGCCGGCGTCCAGCGCCCGTTCGGTGGCCCTGATCATCGCCGTGCTCCCGGGGCGGTCCGACTCGCCTACGAGGAAGCTGATCGCGGAATCCGCGGCGATGCCATCCTTGGTGACGGCGAGGTCGAGGGTGAGCAGATCGCCGTCGGCCAGCGTGTAGTCGTGGGGCATACCGTGGAGGACGGCGTCGTTGACGGCCGTGCAGATGTAGTGCCCGAACGGTCCGCGGCCGAACGGCGGCGCGTAGTCGACGTAGCAGGACAGCGCCCCTGCATCGGCGATCATCGTCTGCGTCCAGCGGTCGATGTCCAACAGGTTCGTGCCCGGAGCGCTGCGCGCCTTGAGGGCCTGCAGGATGTCCGCGACGAGGGCCCCGGTGTGCCTCGCCCGTTCCAGCTCCGTGGGGCTCAGGATCTCGACCATGTGATGCCTCTCCTCGTGCTCACTGACCCTAGCCCATCGCCCGCACGCGGCGGGGCAGCCCCGCGTCGATGAGGACCACCGCGAACCCCACGAGCACTCCCAGGACGGTCTCGACGGCCCGGTCGGCAATCAGCGCCTGTGCCGGTCCGGGCAGCGCGAGCCGCGTCATGAGCAGGATCAGCGGTGTGAAGAAGAACAGGGCGAGGGCATAGTGGCGGGCCATGAACAGCTCGGTGGGGAACTGCAGCACGACGACCAGGGCACCCATCACGAGCGGCGTGGGGTGGAAGGTGAGGATCGCCCCCGTCAGGCCGAGCCCTGCCAGCGTGCCGACCACGCGGTGCAGGCCGCGCCGCAGCCGTCCGTGGAAGCCCGTCGCCGAGAGGGGGACGGCGGCGCCGGCCATGGCCCAGTGGGGGTGCCCGATGCCCAGGGCCAGGGCGGCCAGGCCAGCCGCCGAGACCGCGAGCACATAGCCGCCTGCCCTCCGCAGGGACGGCGGCGCGCCGGGCAGCCTGACGGGGCGCCGGGCCGCGGCACGGCGGGAGGATGCGCCGATCGCGATGGCGAACACCGCCGCGGCGAGCGCGACCGCGGTCGCGACCCCCGGGTCGGCACGGTCGAGCGCGGCACACGCTCCGAAGGCAAAGAGGGCGAAGAACGGGCCCGCGGGACGGAACCCGACGCGGTCGGCGGCCAGCGAGGCGAGCCCGGCGAACGCTGCCTCCGCGAGCACGAGGGCTGCCTGGGGGGCCTGCAGGGCGGACAACGAGGATCCGAGCCCCACGCCGGCCACGAGCAGCGCGCCTGCCGAGGACTGGTGCCGCAGCCTGACGGCCCGGCTCAGCCCGCGGCCGTACATCCCGGCGAAGCCGCCGAAGACCGCGTCGATCACGAGCTCCAGGTGCCCGCCCACCAGGAGTGCGGCCGTGGGGATGCCGACGCCCAGGACCATCCTCAGGGCGGGCCAGTGGTCCTCCTGCGCGGGGCCGAGGGCCGCGAAGCCGCGGATACGCGCCACCAGCAGCCGCACTGAGCACTCCCTTCGTTGCCACCGCGCCATCCGCGGGTGGGACACCTGCGTCTGACGCAGGGCCTGGGATCCCTGCTGCTCCCAGCATAGGCGCCGTTGTCAGCGCCTCGCCTCGTACCGGGTCAGGACCACTCCGCCGGGGAACGTCCGCGACTCGACGAGGTCCAGATCCATCCAGCTGCCCAGCGCGGTGAAGAACGGGGTGCCGGCGCCCACGAGCACCGGATAGGTGGCGAGGACGTACTCGTCGATGAGTCCGGCCCGGAGGGCGGCGGCGGCGAGGGTGGCGCCGCCGATGCTCATCGGGCCGCCCTCCTCGGCCTTGAGCCGGGTGATCTCTTCGACCGCGTCGCCGGCGACCAGCCGGGAGTTCCAGCCGACCGTGCCGAGCGTCGAGGAGAAGACCACCTTCGGGGTGTCCCGCCAGACCCGGGCGAACTCGATCTCTGCCGCAGTGGCCCCGGGCTGCTGGTCACCGGTGGGCCAGTAGGAGCTCATCGTCTCCCACAGCTTGCGCCCATACAGGGACAGGGTGTTCGCCCGCTCCGTCTCGAGCCACCACTGGAACAGCTCCTCGCTGGGCGGCCCGCTCCAGCCGATGTCGTCCCCGGGCGCGGCGATGTAGCCGTCGCGCGTGACGTTCATGCCGTAGCTCAGTTTCCGCATGGCGCCAGCCTTCCGCGCTCCGCGCGCGCATGTCCAGACCTGGCGGCCCCTGCACGCTCAGAGCGCGGGCAGCCGGAGCGCGAAGGCCGCGCCGCCCTCGGGCGCGTGCCCCGCGGCGAGTTCGGCCCCCAGGCGGGAGGCGAGCCGTGAGGCGATGGAGAGGCCGAGGCCCGTGCCCACCCTGCGCTTGCCGGCGTACCGGTCGCGGAGCGCACCGCGGTCGAACGCCCGGGCCAGGTCCTCCTCGCCCAGCCCGGGGCCGCCGTCGCGCACCTCGAGCACCACGGCGCCGGGCTCCGGATGGCCGGCCAGCACCAGCGGGGCGCCCGGCGGGGTGGCCCGGAGGGCGTTCTCGACGAGCCCGTCGAGCAGCTGGCGGAGCCTCCGCGCGTCCGTGGCGACGAGGAGGGGGCCGGCTGCCTCGGCGCGCATCGCGATTCCGGCAGGCTCCCACACCCCGCGCCACGCCTCGACGACGGACGGCAGCAGCTCCGCGGCATCGACCTCGTGGACGTCGATGCGGAAGTCGTCGGCCTCAAGGCGCGCCAGCTCGAGCAGGTCCCGGACGAAGTGGTCGAGCCGCTCGGTCTCGGCGGAGAGGGTCCTGCCGACCCGCGGGACGTCCTCGGCCGGGATGACCCCGTCGGCGAGGGCCTCGGCGTAGCCCTGGAGGGCCGTGAGCGGGGTGCGCATCTCGTGCGAGACGGACAGGAGGAATTCGCGCTGGCGCGCCTCGCTCGCGGTCAGGGAACTGTCGAGGGCCCCCAGCGCGCGGGAGACCTGGGAGATCTCCGCCGGGCCGCCGCCGTCGACCGTGACCCCCCGCTCGCCCCCGGCCAGCCGCCGCGCCGCGGAGGCGAGGCGGGTGAGCGGCGTCGCCACCCAGCGGGCCACGAGCGCTCCGCCGAGGACGGCGCAGACGAAGCCCACCACGAGCGCCCAGGCCAGCCGCGCCACGAGCGGCCCGGCGGCCTGCGTCACGGCGGAGACCGGCTCCGCGAGGACCAGTCCGCCGCCGGCCGCGATCGGCCGGGCCTCGACGACCACGGGGATCCCGGTGACGGTCTCCGTCTGGGACACCGACCGCCCGGCGCGGACCTTCGCGGCGGCGTCCGCACTCACCAGGTGCCGCCCCGCGCCGGTGACGGTGCCGTCCGGCTGGACGAGGGCGATCCGGCCGGCCTCGCCGAACGCGAGCTCGCGCAGCGACGCCAGGTCGGTGACGTTGCCCGAGGCGCTGAGGGCGGTGGCCTCCCGGGCCAGGCTCGAGCGTGCCTGGTCCACGGCCGCAGACCGGATGAGCTGGGCCCCGACGAGGCCCGCGATGAGCGTGGCGGCCGCGGCGACGGCGGCCATGACCAGGGTGACCCGGAAGTGCAGGGAGCCGAACCAGGCCCTCACGGGCGCCCCTGTCCCGGATCGGCCGAGACGCTGTAGCCCACCCCGCGGGTGGTCCGCACGGGGCTGGCGGCGCCGAGCTTGGCGCGGAGCTGGGCCACGTGCACATCGACGGTGCGGCCGCCGCCGTAGTCCGCCTGGCCCCACACCGCCGAGAGGAGCTGCTCCCGGCTGAAGACGCGCCCGGGCTCGGACATGAGGTGGGCCAGGAGGTCGAACTCCATGGCCGTCAGGGGCACGGGTTGGCCCGCGGCCTCGGCCGTGCGCCGGTCGAGGTCGAGCTGGACACCCCCCACGGCGAGCACCCGCGCCGACGGCGGCCCCGACGCCCGGCGCAGCAGACTCTTCACCCGGGCCACGAGCTCGCGCGGGGAGAACGGCTTGGTGAGGTAGTCGTCCGCGCCGAGCTCGAGGCCGAGCACGCGGTCCACCTCGTCGTCGCGCGCGGTCACGAAGATCACGGGCGTCCAGTCGCCGCCCTCCCGCAGCCGCCTGCACACCTCGATCCCGTCCACGCCGGGCAGCCCGACATCGAGCACGATCGCCACCGGCCGCAGCTGGCGGACCCGCGCCAGCGCCGCCCCGCCGTCCCGCTCGACGTGCACGCCGTACCCGGCACGGCTGAGGTAGAGGCGCTCGAGGTCGGCGATCGCGTGCTCGTCCTCGACCACGAGGACCAGCCCCCGCCCCTCGCCGGTGCTCCCGCTGCGATCTTCCACAGGTTCATTCAAACGCACGACGGCGCGTGGCGGCCGCCGCTGGCCGCGGACTTTACATTCCTCGAACATCCGCCGAACACCCAGCTTGCCTGGGTCCGCCATGCTGGGCAGCGGATCGGCAGGCATGCCGGATCCGCGCGTTCACGACAGCACTTGCGAAAGGCACTGCGATGTTCTCCCAGCCAGACCCCACCATCCCCGTGCGGCGGCCGCGTCGCCGTTGGGCGGCCGGCGCCGCGTCCGCACTCGCTGCGGCACTGCTCGCGGGCGGCGGCACCGCCGTCGCACTCCAGGCCCACAGCGCCCCGCCCCAGGCGGCGCAGGCCCCGCAGCCGCAGGCAGACGAGTCGCTGGCGGACCTGACCTCGCTCGACGGCCTCGGCGCGGACGTCGCTGCGGCCGACTCCGGAGCTGCTGCCGCCCAGGAGGCATCGGTCATCCAGACGGCAGTCCCCGCGGCAAGCGCAGCGCCGTCGCCGAGCGCCTCCGCCTCCGCGAAGCATCCGGCGAGGGCCGCACTCCGGCGCGTGCTCGCCGTCGTGATCCGTCAGGACGACAGCGCCCAGTACGGCCAGCACGCGCAGGCCGTGGCCCGGGCCGCCGCCAACCGGTACTCCGTGGAATTCCGGCGTCTGCCGCAGAAGCTCCGTGACGACCTGTGGACCCTGGCGGGGGCCGCGCCCGCGCAGGAGGTCGCCGATGCCCAGGCCATCAAGGCGCACGCGCTCGACGGGACCTACGGCGCCGGGATCAAGAAGCTCGCCGAGGCGATCCAGAAGGCCCCGGCGAAGCCCAAGGCCTCCTCCTCGCCGTCGGCGCCCGCCTCGCCGTCTGGGCCCGCTTCTCCGGCGCCGTCGGCGCCTGCCTCGCCGTCGCCGTCGCCCAGCGCGGGCAGCTGAGCAGCCGCCCCGGGCGTCACGCCGGCTGCCACTGCACCGGCAGCGCCCGGGGCCCGAAGATGATCGTGCTGTCGATGCGCTCCAGGGGCGCGCCCGGAGCCAGAGACAGGCCCGGCAGGCGCGCGAGGAGGGCTGACAGCGCGACCCGCGCCTCGAGGCGTGCCAGGGGGGCCCCGAGGCAGAAGTGGATGCCCTGCCCGAAGGCGAGGTGCCGGTTCGGGCGCCGATCGGGGGCGAAAGTCTCCGGGTCCGGGAACTGCCGGCCGTCGCGGTTGGCGGAGCCGATCCAGGCGGCCAGGCGGGACCCGGCCGGGAGGGAGGCGGCGCCCAGCGTCGTGTCCTCGGTGGTGACCCGGAACATGGACTGGACCGGGGACCGGAAGCGGAGCACCTCCTCGATCGCCGAGGGCAGGGCTCCGCTTTCGGCCCGCAGCCGCTCGATCGTGCCCGGCCATTCCGCGAAGGTCAGCACGGCGTTGCCCAGGAGGTTGGTGGTGGTCTCGTTGCCGGCCACGAGCAGCAGGGCGCAGAAGCCCAGGAGCTCGATCACGCTCAGGTGCTCGCCGTCGACCTGGGCGGCGAGCAGCCGGCTGATGAGGTCCTCGCCCGGATCGCGCCGCCGCCTCTCGATCATGGCGAAGAAGTACTCCGCCATCTCCTGCTGGGCCGAGGCCCGAACCGGACTGCTCTCGTACTCCCGGGTCTGGCTCACCACGACGTCCGACCACCGCTTGAAGCGGTCGCGATCCTCGGCGGGGATGCCCATGAGCTCCGCGATGACGATCACGGGCAGGGGGTAGGCGAAGTCGTCGATGAGGTCCATGGACCCCGTCCCGGCCACCCGGTCCAGGAGCTCGTCCACGATCTCGGAGATCCGCGGCTCCAGGGCGGCCACCGCCCGCGGCGTGAACGCCTCCGAGACGAGGGACCTGAGCTGGCGGTGCCGCGGTGGGTCCGTGCTGATGAGGCTCGAGGCAAAGAGGTGGTTCTGGTCCGGTTCCCGGCCGGCGCGCATCCTCGACGAGAAGACGGCGTGGTCGGAGAGCACCCGCTGGACGTCGTCGTAGCGGAACACATGCCACACCTCCTGCGCGTCGTCGAACAGCACGGGGGAGTCCTCCCGCAGCTCCCGGTACAGCGGGAAGGGGTCGAAGCGTCCCGGCAGCTCGGACACAAGGCTCATGGGGTTCCTCCAGCGGGGCTTGCAGGTAGCTGGGCTCATCGCAGGTGGCTGGGCTCAGTCTCTGGCGCTCATCCTGCTCCTGCCGCCGTCCCGGCGCCAGAGGGCTCCCCGGGCCGGTGGCTTCCTCGTGGCAGAGAGGAGGACGGCGATCGCGAGCGTCTCGAGCGCGGTCCAGACGAGGATTCCGGTCCAGATCTCGGGGGAGAAGCTCAGCCGCCCGTCCGTCCAGGCCACGCCCGCGAAGTAGGGGCCCCAGAACAGCGGGGGTGCGATCGCCGCCGCGGCCCGCAGGCGGACGGCACGGTCGGGCCGAGGCCGCAGAGCGAGCCAGGCGAGTCCGACCAGCGCTGCTCCGGCGGCCGCCGCGAGGACCAGCCACGCGTCGCGGAACCCGACCATGGCCTGCAGGGCCACCGACGGCACGAAGGCCAGGAGGGCCGGCACGGCGGCCGGGACCGGCCACCGGGAGGCGGCCAGGAGGATGGGGACGAAGAGTGCGGCCGTCGAGACGAGGAACGAGCCGAGGGCCACGATGGTGCTGGCCGACGTTGCGGGCATGACCGCCCGGATGCCGCCCAGCGACGGGCCGTAGGTCTGGATGAGCCCGTGGCGCGCGAAGACGGCGAACTCCTGGAGGATGAAGATCGCGACCATGCCGCACAGCCCGGCGCTGACGAGGGCCGTGGTGAGCCGGGCCGGCGTCGTCCGTCCGGGCGGTGCGGCGGCGGCGGCAGCAAAGGGGGCGCCGAGGATGAGGAACCCGCCCGTGGCCAGCCCGAGATGGGAGGGGCTGAAGAGCGCCTTGATGTCCTGCTCGATGCCGAAGACCGAGTGCCATACGAGATCCGCCACGCCGGAGACGAGGAAGAGGGCGACGCCGAGGGCGGCCCCGCCGTAGCCGACAGGGAGGGCGTCCGCCCACCGGGTCCCGCGGCGGTGACGGCGCCATACGAGGGACCCGATCCACACGGCGTTGGCCGCGAAGCCCGAGTAGAGGACCGCGTGCCACGGAGTGAAGAAGGTCTCGAGGTGCGCGAGATTGTTGTGGGCCCATCCGTCCACGTAGGTCCCGGTCAGCAGCCACAGCCCGGCCACGAGGGACACGGTGTCCTCGGCCGCCGTCGTGGAGCGGCGGGCCGAGGCCGGGGGACCTGCGAGGGCGGGGGCCGCAGCGGCATCCATCGGCTCAGGCGGCCTTGACGGGGGATTTCGAGTCCGCGGCCGGTGCGGCCGCTGCGGCCGCTGCAGCCTGGTTCTCCCGGGCGATGAAGGCCGAGAGCTCTCCGATCATGCTCATCAGCGGGGCGGGGAAGACCACCGTGGTGTTCTTGTCGACCCCGATCTCCACCAGGCTCTGGAGGTTGCGCAGCTGCAGGGCGAGCGGGTGGGCCATCATCGTGTCGGAGGCCTCGCCCAGCGCCGTGGCGGAGATGGCCTCGCCCTCGGCGGCGATGATCTTGGCCCTCTTCTCCCGCTCGGCCTCGGCCTGCCGCGCCATGGCCCGCTTCATGCTCTCGGGCAGCTGGATGTCCTTCAGCTCGACGAGGGTGACCTCGACACCCCACTCGGTGGTCAGGATGTCGAGGATCTGGCGGATGTCGGCGTTGATGCGGCTGGTCTCCGAGAGCGTCTGGTCCAGCGTGTGCTGGCCCACCACCTTGCGGAGGGTGGTCTGGGCGATCTGGTCGATGGCGGCCGCGACATTCTCGATCGCGATCACGGACTTCACCGCATCCACGACCCGGTAGTACGCGACCGCGGAGACGTCGACGCTGACGTTGTCCTGGGTGATGATGCCCTGCGACTGGATCGGCATCGTGACGATCCGAAGGCTCACCAGGGGCAGGCGGTCGACGACCGGGATGATGAGCCGCAGCCCGGGCATCCGCACCCCGACGACCCGGCCGAGCCTGAACAGGACCCCCTGTTCGTACTGGCGGACGATGCGGATCGACATCCTCGCCGCGATGAGGAGCACCACGATGACGATGACGAGGACGGTCAGGGAAACGACGTCCATCGAGATCCCTCCTTCGAGCGCGGACCGCAGGAGGTTCCCGTCTGGCAGCGCAACGGTCCTGGCATCCATCTTCCCTGCCCCCGGTCCAAAGGGTTAGGGGCGGACGGCCCCTGCTGTCGGCGCGCCGCCACCGGTCAGCCCCGGCCGAGGGCTTAGACATGGAGGGACATGAATGCCTTCCGCCTCCTCGCCTCCGCGGCAGCGGCCGCCGCGCTCGCCGCCGCCACTGCCGCCTGCTCTGCTGCCTCCCTCGGGACCGCCATCGCCGACGGCCGTTCCGCAGCCTCGGCCTCCGCCCAGCCGTCGCAGCCCGCGGATCCGGGGCAGGTCAAGGAGGTCCACTCGCCGTCGCGGGTCACCGTCGACGAGCAGCTCCCGGCCGGGCACTGCCGGGCCCGCGCGGTGGACGCCGCCGCGGGGAAGTACCTGCCCGACCACGCCTGTACCCCGGGCGCCGTGGACCCGGCCGTCACCCAGGCCACCATCGATTCGACCATCTGCCGGGCCGGCTACACGGCTTCCGTCCGCCCGTCCTCGGCGGCCGTGGCGCAGGTGAAGGCCGAGAGCCTGCGCGAATACGGCGAGAGCGCGTCGGCGACGACAGAGTATGACCACCTGGTCAGCCTCGAGCTCGGCGGCGCGAACTCCGTCTCCAACCTGTGGCCCGAGCCCAACAGGACGGGAGCCACCGGCACGACCAACCCCAAGGACGCCGTGGAGAACGCCCTGCACCGGGCCGTCTGCGCCCACACCGTGACGCTCGCGGCCGCCCAGACCGCCATCGCCCACGACTGGACCACGGCCCTCCACGTCCTCGGCCTCTGACCCGCTGCCCGGACCCAGCTGGCACCAAGGTCGCCCTGCCTAGGATTGCGGAATGGTTCGTACCCGGCTGTACCGCGACGGCAAGGTCGAGCGCGAGGACCTCGCGCTCGAGGAGATCAAGGGGCTCCTGGCCGAGGAGGGCGCGACGGTCTGGATCGACTACGAGTCGCCCAGCGACGAGGACCTCTCCGCCATGGAGACGATCCTCGGGCTCCACCGCCTCGCCGTCGAGGACGCGCTCCACGACCACCAGCGACCCAAGCTCGACCGCTACCGGACCCACCTGTTCCTGGCCGCCTACGAGGCGACGCTCGAGCCCGGGGACGGCGGCCTGGCCGTGAACGAGGTCAAGGCGTTCATCACGCGGCGCGCCCTCGTCACGGTGCACGGGCCGGGCTTCTCCGCCGACCGGCTCACGGAGCGGTGGGACCGGGAGACCGACGTCGCGGACCACGGCGTCGCCTTCCTGCTCTGGGGCCTGATCGACCTGCTCGTCGACGGACACTTCGACGTGGTCCAGGACCTCGACGAGCGCATCGAGGACCTCGAGGACGCGCTCTTCGACGACCATTCCTCCGACCACGACCTGCAGCGGCGCTCGTTCGAGCTCCGCAAGGCCCTCGTGCGGCTCCGCAGGGTCGTGCTCCCGATGCGCGAGGTCCTCAACACGGTCCTGCGCCGCGACCTGGACATCGCAGACCCGGCGATGCAGCCGTTCTTCCAGGACGTCTACGACCATGTCCTGCGGGCGTCGGACTGGACCGAATCGCTGCGGGACATGGTCAGCAGCATCCTCGAGACCCATGTGAGCATCCAGGGCAACCGGATGAACCTGGTGATGAAGAAGCTCACCAGCTGGGCCGCGATCATCGCCGTCCCGACTGCCGTCACCGGGTTCTTCGGGCAGAACGTGCCGTTCCTCGGATTCCAGAGCACTCTGGGGCTCGTCCTGTCGCTGAGCCTGATCGTCGGCGGCGGCGTCGGGCTCTACGTCCTCTTCCGTCGCAAGGAGTGGATCTGATCCCCAGAGAGCGGTGACTGCCCGCCGGTGTGGCGCCGCGCATTCTGGGGAAAGGAGGTCCCCGTGGACGAACCTCAGGATGTGACCACCCGCACCGCGACCGTGGACGTCTGGACGGACGCCCTCGCCCAGTCCACCGGCTCCCCGGGAGGTGGCGCGGGAACAGGGGTGATGCTCGCCGTGGCGGCCTCGCTGGCCTCCATGGTCGCCGGCTACACCGAGGCGGAAGGATCCCGGCGCGCCGAGGTCGACGCGGTGCGGGCGAGGGCGCGGTCGCTCCGCGAGACGGCGCTGCGCCTGGCGGACGACGACGCCTCGGCCTCGCGCGCCTTCGGGGCCGCGTTCCGCCTGGAGCCGGGCCCCGAGAGGGACGAGGCCATCCACCGGGCGTCCGTCGACGCCGCCCGGGCATCGGCCGTCCTCGGCGAGCACGCCATGGACGCGATCGACGATCTGGCCTGGCTCGCGGCCCACGGCAACCGGGCCCTCATCGCCGACGTCGTGGTCGCCTTCGGTGCGCTCCGGGCCGCCGTCGCCGGCGCCCGCACGAACGTCAGCTTCGACCTGGCGTCCCTCCGGTCGGCCGGGAGGACCCTCGAAGAGGTCAGGGACCTGCACCCGGACCTGTGGCGGGCCGTCGAACAGCTCGAGCGCGCGCTGGGGCGAATCGACAGTCTGACGGCGGACGTCGGCGGCCGCGCGGCTCCGACGGGCAGCGTCTGAGCAAAGTCTGAGCGGGGTCGGCGTTTGACCGGAATGGGCGTTGGGTACAAGTGAGGGTGAGCTTCCTCTCCCGAAAAAGGATTCTCACCGCGGACTGGTAACCCGCAGCGAAGTGGAGGGGCCCTGGCAGCTGGGGCCCCTCCACTTCTGTGTCATGGCCCTCAGAACGCCGGAGCACCGGGGACTGGCATGAGCGGCCCGAACCCCTCGCTCGCCAGGTCGTGGAGCATCTGGTGGTAGGAGGAGAGGGCCAGCGGGGGAATCTGGTGGAGGTCCCCGATGGTCGCGTGCGGTCGGTCGACGCGGTACAGGGCGAGGATCGCCAGGTCCTCCTGGTCATCGTCCAGGGGTCTGTAGGGGCCGATGGGCCGCTCGGCGACGAGGGCCCGCGCGTAGCGGCTGAGACGGTCTGCCGCCGTGGGAGTGCCGGCCAGGCTCCAGGCCCGGACCACGTCATCGATGCCCATCATCGCCCGGCCCTCCTGATGCCGCTGTGCTTCCTGGTTTCACTGTGGCAGCCGGAAGGGGCCCTGGGATGAGACTTTGGTACCGGAATCGCGCACGGAACTGCGGGTCAGCTGGTCCAGCGGGCGGCGGCAGGGTAGGCGGGGGTCTTCTTCATCCGCAGGATGGTGACGGCCCGGGACACGATGAGCGCGTTCAGCGCGAGCCCGCCGAGCTGGAAGCCGCCGGTCGACCTGGTCGCCATGTAGAAGACGATGAGGACGAACGCCGCGCCGGCCAGGACGATCGCGGCGATCAGCGGGGCCTTGGCCGTGGAGCGCCGGGCCGCGATGTTCCAGGCGCCGATGCCCGCGTAGGCGAGGGCAAGGAGGCAGAACACGCCGATGATCGCCGCGGCGAGCGCCATGGCGCTCGCCGGGACGTAGCGGCCCGCGGCCTCGATGGCCCGCCTCGCGCCGATGACCGAGGCGATGTTGATGGAGGCGTAGAAGCCGGAGGCGAGGGCCAGGAACAGGGAACTGCACCCCAGGACGAGCCGCCACCGCCTCGACTTCTCGGCATCCTGAGGCAGGAGCGACCCGGCCGCAGGCCATGGGGCTGCCGGCTGAGCCGGCCACGGCTGCTGGTGCGGAGGCTGCTGGTCATAGCTCATGCTGGTGCTCCTTCTGGCGTGCGGAGCACCTCCTGCGCTCCCCCCAACGAGCAGAGCCTACGCCGTGCGGCAGGCTGAGCCGTGCCGGCCGCGCGCATTGCACCCCGCGCGGAATCCAGCGCGAAGGACCACCATGCCCGTACCCTCCTGGCCGCCGCGGTCGAAGGGGCTGAGGCCCACCCCCTCGGGGGTGGGCCTCAGCCTTCTGGCCTCAGGTCTGCTGCCGCCTACCGTCAGGGGTGGTCAGTCGTCGTGGTCGGTCGATCCAGCGGGGACACCCGGAACGTCGTTGGGGCCGTAGATCTTGGCGTCGCCCGGGTAGGGGCTCTGCCACCGGTGGGTCTGGTACCAGGTCCAGCGGTTGAACAGGTTCGGGTTCGCGTAGTCTTCCTTCGCTCCGTTGCCGGTCAGGTGCTGCTGCTCGGACCAGTCCTCCCACTGCTTGGCGGTGGTCTGCATCGGTGCTGGGACGGCCGCGGCCTGGGCTGCCGACGCGTTCACCGCATCGGCTGCGGCGCCGGTCTGGCCCAGCGTGTCGAGTCCGCAGGCGGGCGCGGTCTTGACGCCTTCGGTGAGCGGCACCTGGTTGCGGACCGTGGTGTAGGGCGTCATGTCGGCCTTGGTGGTGAAGGCGTCGAACATGGGGGTGGCCGCGGCGACCTTCTGGTTGAGCGGCTGGGCTCCGAGGATCTGCTCGATGGTGCGGACCATGTTGATCTGCGAGTAGTAGGTGCTCACGGTGCGGCCGTGGACTGCGTACGGGCTGATGACCTGCACCGGCGCGCGGTGGCCGTCGATGTGGTCCGCACCGTTCTGGCTGTCGTCCTCGGCGATGAAGATCGCGGAATCCTTCCAGTACTGGGAGTGCGAGATCTCGTCGACGATCTTGCCCACGGCCAGGTCGTTGTCGGCAACCTGGGCTTCCGGGTCGGCTGTGCCGCCGGTGTGGTCGCTGGAGAGCCACATCATCTGGAAGTTCTTCGGGCCGTTCTTCTCGAAGTCCTGCTTCCAGGTCGCGTAGCGGTAGATGTCCGGCACCGCGGTGTCGAACGGGGCCGCGTTCGTGTCGGTGATGTCGTTGAGGGAAGGGATCGCCGAGCCGGCGTGCATCTGCAGCGACGGGGTGAAGAGCTGGGAAGGGTCGCCTCCGGCCATGGTGCTGGTCGCGGCGCAGTAGTAGTTCTGCCACGTGGCGCCGGCGGGCTTGCCCTCTTCCGAGTCGAACTCGCCGTAGTTCCGCGCCGTGTTGCCGGCGCCCTGGATGGACGTCCAGAGGAAGCCCGAGCGCTGGTGGCCGAGCACGTCGTCCTCGGTGTCGTAGGAGCGCTTGTACTCGCCGGCGCTGGTCTCCGTGTAGGCCGGGTTGTCACCCTGCATCATCCAGTTGTGGCCCTCGGCGGAGTTCGTGCCGATGTCGTAGGTGTTGTCGTACAGCCCGAACTGGCTGGCGAGCGCGTGCTGGTTCGGGGTGACCTTCGCGCCGAACTGGGCGAGCGACGCGTCGCCGTTGCCCTGCTTCATGTCGCCGTAGACCTGGTCGTAGGTGCGGTTCTCCTTGACGATCAGGAACACGTGCTTGATGGCCGACGGCTCCCCGAGCCGCTTCGGCACGGCCACCGCGGGGATCTTGGCGGCCTCTGCTGCCGTGGCCTGCTTGACTGAGCTGCCGTCCCAGCCGTTCTGCTGGGACACCGTCGCCGTGTACTCCTTGATCTGCTCGTCCCCCGGCAGGGTGAATCGGGTGAGCGAGGCCGTGGTGGAGTGCGTGCCGTGACCTGTCGCGACGCTGGTGCCCTGGCCCTTGTCGAAGCTGAGCTCGGGGCCCCGCGCATCAATGCCGCGGACGTTGGTCGCCACGATCTGGCCGTTCACCGCGGTGACGTTGCCCGGGTAGTAGTCCGTGGGCAGCAGGCCGATGTAGCTGGCCGGGTCCTTCGGGTCCTTCTTGTCGACCTTGTAGACGGCGACGGCGTTGGCGCGCCCCAGCGAGACCAGCAGATGATCGCCCTGCATGGTGATTCCCGTCGGCTCGTAGCCCACCTGCGAAGGAGCCCACGGCTGTGTCGCAATGGTCTGCAGCACCTTCTTCTCGGCGGTGTCGACGACCGAGACGGTGTCGCTGTTCGTGTTCGCCACATACAGCGTGGAGCCGTCGAGGTGCATCGCTGTCGGGTGCAGCTGGACGTCGATCGACGCGACCGGTGCGGCGGCGTTCGCGGTGTCGATGACGCTGAGGGTGCCGGTGGTGGAGGTGCCGAGGTTGGGGTCCGCCGGAACCTGCGTTCCGTAGGAGTTCATCGTCGCCTCTCCCGGGGCGGCCTGGCGGCCTCCCTCGTTGGAGACGTACAGCGTGGTGCCGACGAACGTGAGCTGGCGCGGCGCGATGCCGGTACTGATGGTCCGCTTGATGGTGCCCGCGGCCGGATCGATGGCCACGACCGCGTTCTGCCCGTTCACGGCGGCGTACAGGGTGGAGCCGTCGGGGGAGAACGCCATGCCCGCGGTCAGCGCCTGCTTGCCGCCCAGAGTCGGGATGTTGATCGTGGTGCCGGCGCCGAGCGTGCCGTCGCCGTTGAAGGGGTAGCGGACGATCCCGGTGGCGACCGGCTCGTAGAGGAACTTGCCGTCGGGGGAGAAGACCGGGCCGTCCTGGCCGACGGAGCCGTCGGAGATCTTCTGGTAGGCCATGGTCCCGTAGCCTGCACTGCTCGCGGCCGAGGAGAACGACGTCGCCGCCATGGTGCCCGCTGCTGCGACGGGCTTGTAGGTGCGGAGGTCGAAGACCTGCAGGTCGACCGAGCGGTCCGTGCTCGTTCCGACGAGGAAGTGCCCGTCCGGGCTGACGGTCGAGCCCATGATCTTCCCGAACGGGGTCATCAGGCGGTCGCCGATGGGTTTGATCACCTGGTCCGAGGAAATCTGCAGGCCGCCTTCGCTCTCGGTGCCCACCTGGTGCTGGCCGAACGCGATCGTCGAGGCGGCGGCGACGCCGCCGCCCAGCAGCGCGATGCCGCAGCTCGCGGCGACAATGGCGAGCGGCTTGCGCCCCTCAGCGAGCCTGGACAGCCGGTGCAGGCCGGAAGCAGCGCCGTGGCGGATGGTGGGCAATCTTCGGGTGGCTCTTTGCCGTGGGGCCATTGCGGTTCTCCTCTTCTCAGCCCAGAGGGCTCGCGGCGCGAGTGGGCGAGGTATCGATGGTGTCCGGGAGGCTCCCCCGGTGGCTTGAGGGACGAAGGCGCGTGAGGGCCGGATCCCGGCCTTACAAGCCTTGTCGCCGAGTCTTACATTCCTGTGAAGACCCTGTGATGCGCCGTTGAACTGAGGGGGAACAGCGGCCGCCCCCGGTAAGCGCCACGCGGAGGCCATGGCGGTGACCCCCGGGGACCTTCGGCTCTGGGAGCCTGCGGTGGGACGCTCACAGCATCAAGGGCAAGTTCGGGGTGCGCAGGGCCGATGGGACCGAGGAGACCTACGAGGCAGGGGAGGCCTTCGTCATCGAGCCGGGGCACATCCCGGTCAACTATGTGGACAGCGAGTACGTGGCGTTCACGTCAACCGAAGACGCCCAGCGCCAGACGGCGATCATGATGCCGAACCTCGAGAAGTTCGCAGCGTCCCACGGGATGGAGCTTCCTGAGCAGATGAGGCAGATGTTGCCGTCCTCCCACCCATGAGCTCTCGCCGCCCGGGATCGCAGCCCCTACTGGGTCAAGGATGGCGAGCACATCGGGGCTTTGGTCTGGGTGATCGGGGATGCGTGGGGACACGAGAAAGCCCCTCTCTGATCTGCGTTTCCGCAGGTCAAAGAGGGGCTGTGGAGCCTCCTAGCAGGATCGAACTGCTGACCTTCTCATTACGAGTGAGACGCTCTACCGTCTGAGCTAAGGAGGCGTTCCAGCGGTCCGCCGTTCGTCGAACCACCGAGAGACAACTGTAGTCGAGCGCCTCGGCCGGGGTCAAAACGGAGCGCCGCCTGTCCGCGGGTGCCTCCAGCCCCGCATCCGAAGGTGTTCACCCGGCGTATCCGGCACGTTCAGGCGTCTGACCGCGGCGGCTGGGATGCTCGGCAGAACCGCGGCCGATCCTGGGCCGTCGAGACGAACGAGGTCCCATCAATGACGCTGCACCTGCGGCCGGCCCCCGAGCGCACGCCACGCCTTGCCGTGCTGGACATGAACGGCACCACTGTGACGGACGGGGGCGCCGCTGAGCGAGCGGTCGAACAGGTGCTGCACGCCCGCGGAGTGCAGGGAGAGCGGCTCGCGGAGGCGCTCGCCCAGTCCCGCCGCAGCGCGGGCATGGACCGCGCCGCGCTCTTCTCACGCGTCTTCACGGACGACGGCGGCACCGCCCGGGCGGCCTCCCGCGCCTTCTCGGAGGCGTACGACGCGATGATCACGGCCGGCGCCGTGGCGGCCGTCCCGGGGGCCGAGGACACCGTGCACCTGCTGCGGGAACGGGGCGTCAGGGTGTGCTTCGCGACCGGGTTCGGCCGGCACACCCAGAACAGCGTCCTCGAGGCCCTCGGCTGGATGGGCCTGGCCGACCTCTCGCTCTGCTCCGAGGACGCCGGCCGCGGACGCCCCTTCCCGGACATGGTCCTCACGGCGGTCCTCGCGCTGGACATCGAGGACGTCCGGGACGTCGTCGTGGTCGGCGACACCGAGGCGGACATCGTCTCGGGCCGGCGGGCCGGCGCGGGCGCCGCCGTCGGCGTCCTCACCGGAGCCCAGACCGCCGGCGAGCTGCACGCCGCCGGGGCGGACGCCGTCGTGCCCTCCATCGCGGACCTGCCGAGGCTGCTCTGGGGGGAGCCGGAAGCGCGCTGAGCGGCCCGGCCGGTCAGCAGCGGGTGCCGTCGGTGGGCGCCTTGCGGTCCACGAGGTAGGAGTCCACGGCGTTGTCCACGCACGTCGAGCCCCGCCCGTAGGCGGTGTGGCCCTCGCCCTTCCAGGTCAGCAGGGCCGCATTGCCGAGCTGCTTGCGGAGGTTCCCGGCCCACTCGTACGGGGTCGCCGGGTCGCCGGTGGTGCCCACCACGAGGATCGGGCTCTGGCCCGTGTAGTGCGCGGGCGCCGGAGTGCGGACCGGCTTGTAGGGCCAGTCGCGGCAGTTGACCCCGCCATAGGCGAAGAACTCCCCGAGGGTGGGCGAGTCCTGCTTGAGCTGGGCCGCCTCGGCCCGCATCGCGGCGGGGGAGGCGTCCGTGGAGTAGTCGAGGCAGTTGTACGCCATGAAGGCGAAGTTGCTGTTGGAGCTGTAGGTGCCGTCCTGCTCGCGGTCCGCGGCGATGTCCGCCAGGCGGAGCATTCCGCTGCCGTCACCCTTGAAGGCGCCCACGAGGGCCTGGGTCAGGGCCGGCCAGTTCTTGTCGTTGTACAGCGGCAGAATGAAGCCGTTGACGAAGTCGGTGACGTTGATGGTGCGGCCGCTGTTGGTATGCAGGGGGCTCTGCCGCACCGTCGCGAGCAGCGCCTGGATCTTCGCCACCCCCGCGTCCTCGGACCCGGAGAGCGGGCAGTCGGACTGCGTCAGGCACGAGCGCACGTAGGCGTGCACCGCCGCCTCGAAGCCCCGCGCCTGGCCGCGCGTGATCTCGTGGTTGTCGAGCGAGGGGTCGAGGGCGCCGTCGAGCACCATGCGGCCCACCCGGTCGGGGAACAGGGTCGCGTAGGTGGAGCCGAGGAACGTGCCGTAGGAGTAGCCCAGGTAGTCGAGCTGGACCTCGCGGGACGCGGCGGCGCGGATGATGTCCATGTCCTTGGCCGCGCTGATGGTGTCGGTGTGCGCGAGCATGGGCCCGCTGTGCGCCTGGCACGCGTCGATGAGCTTCTTCTGCTCGGCGAACGTCGCCGCGAGGCCCGCATCGGTGTCGGGGTCCGCCGTGAACTGCCGCAGGGCGTCCCGCTCCGAATCGCTCACGCAGGTCACGGGCGCCGAGCGCTTGACCCCTCTGGGGTCGAAGCCGATCACGTTGTAGGAGTCGAGCAGCTTCGCGGAGAACATGGTCTGCGCGGAGTCCTTGACCATGTCGTAGCCCGAGCCGCCCGGGCCGCCCGGGTTGACCAGGAGGTTCCCCCTGGCGTTGCGGCCATTGAGGCGGATCAGCGCGAGGTCGGCCGTGTCGCCGCCCGGGTTGGCGTAGTCGACCGGCACCTTGACGGTGGTGCAGTCGAACTTGCCGCCCTCGCAGGGGCTCCACTGGACGTTCTGCGTGTAGAACTTCTCGAGTCCCGCCGGAGCGCCCTGGGTCGCCGCCGGATCGCTGCTGGCCTGCGGACCGCCTGCGGACGGGGTGCAGCCCGTGAGCACCGTCAGGGCCGTCACGAGCGCGGCCAGCACGGCAGCCAGCCGGCGGCGCGGGGGAGCGGGGAACGTCACAGGTCTCCTCAGATCAGGGCAACGGCCATCGCCTCGACCGCGAGGAGCGGGGCGACGTTCGTGGTGGTGATGCGCTGGCGGGTGGTGTTGATGGCGTCCATGCGGGCCAAGGTGGCCTCGGGCGTGGACTTCGCGGCGAAGCTCTGGATGTCCTCGGCCAGCTCGGCATTGACCGGCTCGAGGCCGCCGTCGAGCTGGACCATCAGCACATCCCGGTAGAACGAGAGCAGATCGGTCAGGGTGCGGTCCAGGGAGTCCGTGACGGAGCGCTTCGCGCGGCGCTTCTGGTCCTCCTCGAGCTGGCGGACCTGGGCGCGCAGCGACGGCGGCAGCTTGTCGCCCTCGGCCACCCCGAGCGTCGCGAGGAGCCGGGCGCGCTCCGCGGCGTCGCGCTCGTCATTGGAGGCGTTCGCCTCCTCAGTGGCGATCTTCACGAGCTGCTCGGCGAGGGCCACGGCCTGGGAGACCGTGGTGAGGGCCAGCGGCGCGCGCACGGTGTTGGTGCGCCGCTGCCGCGCAGTGGGATCGTTGGCCAGCCGGCGGGCGATCCCGATGTGGCTCTGGGCGGCCCGCGCCGCCTCGAGCGCGAGGTGCGCCTCGGCGCCGTCGCGCTCCACGAGGAGCGCGGCGACGTCCTGCACCGGCGGCAGGCGCAGGCCCACCGGGCGGCAGCGCGAGCGGATGGTCACGAGCACATCGGCGGGGGAGGGGGCGCACAGCATCCACACGATGCGCGGGGTGGGCTCCTCGATCGCCTTGAGGAGCACGTTCGTGGTCCGCTCGGCCATGCGGTCGGCGTCCTCGACCACGATCACGCGGTAGCGGCCCGTCTGCGGGCGGTCGCCCGCCTTGGCGACCATCTCGCGGGCCTCGTCGATCGTGATCGTCACCTTCTCGGTCCGCACGAACTCGACGTCGGGGTGGGTCTCGGTGAGGACCGCCTGGCAGCCGGGGCACTGCCCGCAGCCGCGCGCCAGGACGTCCTCGGCCTCGCAGTTGAGGGCGGCCGCGAACGCCTTGGCCGCGGTCGAGCGGCCCGAGCCAGGGGGGCCCGTGAACAGCCAGGCATGGGTGAGCCCGTCGCCCGCGGCGGCGCGGCGCAGCTGCTCGACCACGGGGGCCTGGCCCCGGAGCTCGTCCCAGACGCTCATGCGGGCGCCCCGCCGGCCGCTGCGGGCGCCGCGAGCGCTGCCCTGACCCGTCCGAGGACCTCCGCCGCGAGGTCCTCGGGCGCTCTGGCCGCGTCGAGCACGAGGCAGGCCGAGGGGTCGGCGGCGGCAAGGTCGAGGAAGGCCCGGCGGACGCTGCGGTGGAAGTCGTCGGGCTCGGACTCGAGCCGGTCCTCCTCGCCGCGCCCTGCCGTGCGGCGCGCCCGGCCCTCGCCCTCGTCCACGTCGAGCACCACGGTCACGTCCGGCCAGAGGCCCTCCGTGGCCCAGGCGTTGAGCGCGCGCACCTCGGGGGCGCCGAGGCCGCGGGCAACGCCCTGGTAGACCACCGAGGAGCCGATGTACCGGTCCGTGATCACCACGGCGCCCCGGTCCAGGGCGGGGCGGATCGACTGGGCCACGTGGGCGGCCCGGGCTGCGGCGAAGATGAGCGCCTCGGTGCGCGGGTCGATTTCTCCGTGGCCGTGCTCGAGCACGAGTCCGCGCAGCTTCTCGCCGATCTCCGTCCCGCCCGGTTCGCGGGTCAGGAGCACCTCGTGCCCCTCGGCACGGAGTGCATCCGCGAGGAGCCGGGCCTGGGTCGATTTGCCCGCGCCGTCGCCGCCCTCGAACGCCACGAAGAGCCCCGGCGCGGAGCGCAGGCCGGAGCCGTGCGGAACTCTGGGCTGGGGGCTGGACTGGGGGACGAGGGGGGAGATCACCGCTTCTAGGTTACCGGTGGATGCGCCGCTCGCCGCAAAGGCCCGAGTGCCATGTGGACAGCGCTCGGCGTGTCCTAGATTGGGACGCATGAGAGCCGACCCCGAGTACCCGCACCTCGACGACGCTGCGCTCGCAGCCCTCGCCCCGGAGACGCTGGCCGTCGCCGCGGGCCGGCCCCAGCGCGGCACTGACTCCCCGGTGAACCCGGAGATCGTGCTTTCGTCGACCTTCGTGGGCCTGGGCGGCGTGGGAGAGGGCGCCCGGGGGTACGCGCGGTTCTCGAACCCGACCTGGGAGCCGTTCGAGGACGCCGTCGGGAAGCTCGAGGGCTCCCCGCTGCCGGCGCTGCTGTTCAGCTCGGGGATGGGCGCCGTGGCCGCGGCCCTGAGCTTGGTCCCCGTGGGCGGCGTCGTCGTGGCGCCCCGGCACTCGTACTCCGGCACCCTCGGGCTCGCCCAGCTCAAGGCGGAGCGCGGCGAGCTGACGCTCCTCGAGGTGGACATCGAGGACACGGCGGCCACCGTCGCGGCGCTGGACGGCGCGGACGTGCTGTGGGTCGAGAGCCCGACGAACCCCATGATGGAGGTCGCCGACCTCCCGACCCTCGTCGCCGCAGCGCACGCCTCGGGCGTGCTCGTGGTCGTCGACAACACGTTCTCGACCCCGCTCGGGCAGAAGCCCCTCGGCGTCGGCGCCGACGTCGTGGTGCACTCCGCGACCAAGTACCTGGCCGGGCACTCCGACGTCCTCCTCGGCGTCACTGTGACGGCGGACGAGCAGCTGCGCGCGCGCCTGCACCAGCACCGCACCCTGCACGGCGCGATTGCCGGCCCGGTCGAGGCCTGGCTCGGGCTGCGGGGGCTGCGCACCCTCGCCCTGCGCGTCGAGCGCTCGCAGGCCACCGCCGGAGAGCTCGCGCGCCGCCTCGAGGACCATCCCGCGGTCCAGCGCGTCCGCTACCCCGGGCTGCCCTCCGACCCCGGGCACGAGCGTGCGGCCGCCCAGCTGGCCGGCTTCGGTTCGGTCATCAGCATTGAGCTCGACGGCGCCGAGGCCGCCGACGCGTTCGTGGGCCGGGTCGCGCTGTGGCTCCCGGCCACGAGCCTGGGCGGGGTCGAATCGACCATCGAGCGCCGCCGCCGGCACCTCGCGGAGCCGCACACGGTCCCGGACGGGCTCGTGCGGCTGAGCGTCGGGATCGAGAATGTCGAGGACCTGTGGGACGACCTCCGCCAGGCCCTCGACTCCGGACGGTAGGCTGGGCGCGTGGACGGCAAATTCCTCATCTTCTGGATCCAGTTCGCCTCGTTCTACGTCACCGGGCTGATCTGCGCTGCCGTCGCCGTCTGGGCGTTCGTGGACTGCCTGATCCGCAAGGCGCCCATGTTCGAGGCGCGGATGAAGCGCACCAAGGGCTTCTGGCTCGGGGTCACCGGCGCGGCGGCCTTCGTGACCGTGCTCGGGGTCATCCTCCCGGAGGGCAGCGGCTTCATCTTCGGGTTCGGAGGCTACGGCCTGTTCAACATCGCCGCCGTCACCGCGGCCGGCGTCTACCTCGCCGACGTCCGCCCCGCGGTCGCCCACCGCTGACCCCGCCCCGCGGTCGCCCACCGCTGACCCCGCCCCGCGGTCGCCCACCGCTGACCCCGCCCCGCGAGGTCGCCCCGGGGGAGTGCGGGCGGCCGCTAGGCTTGCCTGCGTGGTGCAGAAGGCGAGGCCCGTCCGGGTGGTGCGCGGCGGCGTCGTCGGCAACGTGACCCGGGGCACCACCAACCCCAACCGCATGCGCCGCGTCGACCGGTGGATCACCGGGACCCAGGCGCGCCGGCTCCTGCTCCATCCGCCGGCCCCGCACGCGGTGGACCTCGGCTACGGGGCCTCGCCCATCACCGCGGTCGAGCTGTTCCTCCGGCTGCGCGCGGTGCGTCCGGACCTGCGCCTGACCGGCATCGAGATCGAGCCGGGCCGCGTCGAGGCCGCGAAGCCGCTCGAGCGCGAGGGCCTCGATTTCCGCGTCGGCGGCTTCGAGCTTCCCGTGGAGGGCAAGCTCGCGCTCGTGCGGGCGTTCAACGTGCTGCGCCAGTACGAGGAGGGCGACGTCCCGGGCATCTGGGACCTCGTCCGCTCGCGCCTCGCGCCGGAGGGCATCTTCGTCGAGGGCACGTGCGACGAGATCGGCCGCCGCGCCGCCTGGGTGACGCTCGACGCCGCGGGCCCCCGCGCGCTCTCCCTCGCCGTCCGCTTCGGCTCCTTCGAGCGGCCCTCGGACGTCGCCGAGCGGCTGCCCAAGGCGCTCATCCACCGCAACGTGGCGGGGGAGCGCGTGCACGCGTTCCTCTCCGCGCTCGACGCCGCATGGCTGGCCGCCGCGCCCCTGGCACCGTTCGGCGTCCGCCAGCGGTGGCTCGCGATGTGCCGGGCCGTCAAGGCGCAGGGCTGGCCGGTGCTCCACGGCCCCAGCCGGTGGCGGCTGGGCGAAGTAACGGTCGCGTGGGGCGCTGTCGCGCCGGATAGCATGGCCCCATGACCTACACGCTCATCCTGCTGCGCCATGGGCACAGCGAGTGGAACGCCAAGAACCTGTTCACCGGCTGGGTGGATGTGGACCTCAACGACCAGGGCCGCGAGGAGGCCCGCCGCGGCGGGCAGATGCTCGCCGAGGAGGGCCTGCTGCCGGACATCCTCTACACGTCCCGGCTCAAGCGCGCCATCAACACCGCCAACCTCGCCCTGGACGTCGCGGACCGCGGCTGGATCGACGTCAAGCGCTCCTGGCGCCTCAACGAGCGCCACTACGGCGCGCTGCAGGGCAAGGACAAGGCCCAGACGCTCGCGGAGTTCGGCGAGGAGCAGTTCATGGTCTGGCGCCGCTCCTACGACACCCCGCCGCCGGCGCTGGCGGACGATTCGGAGTTCTCGCAGGTGGGCGACCCGCGCTACGCGGACCTGGGCGACGACATCCCGCGCACCGAGTGCCTCAAGGACGTCCTCGAGCGCCTCATGCCCTACTGGGAGTCGGAGATCAAGGAGGACCTCAGGGCCGGCAAGAAGGTCCTCGTGACCGCGCACGGCAACTCCCTGCGTGCCCTCGTGAAGCACCTCGACGGCATCAGCGACGAGGACATCGCGGGCCTGAACATCCCCACGGGCATCCCGCTCGTGTACGAGCTCGACGAGGACTTCAAGCCGGTCACCCCGGGCGGCACCTACCTCGACCCCGAGGCCGCCGCCGCCTCGATCGAGGCCGTCAAGAACCAGGGCCGCAAGTAAGAAGAAGGAAGTACGACGCCGGCCGCCCACCTCGCGCTTGTGGGCCCACAGCGGCGAGGGCCCCGGAGAGTGCGGAGCGCCCTCCGGGAGCCGCTGGGGAGGGCGGCCGGCGTCGTCCTCGCCTCAGTTGGAGGTGTTGTCCCCGTCCCACTCACCGGTGACGAGGTAGGAGACCTTTCGGCTCACGGACACGCCGTGGTCGGCGAACCGCTCGAAGTAGCGGCTCAGGAGGGCGACGTCGACCGCCACGGACGGCGAGCCCGTCCAGGTCTGGTCCGCGATGGCGCGGAAGATCCCGGCGTGCAGCTCGTCGAGCTCGGCATTCGCGGCCTGGATACGGCTCGTGCGGGTGAGGTCGTGGTCCTCGAGGAGGGCGGTGACCTCGCTGATGATCTCCTTGTCCAGCTCGGCCATCCGGGCGAACACGCCCGCGAGGGACACGGGGGTGGCCTTCTCCGGGTAGCGCAGGCGGGTCAGCTGCGCCACGTGGCGGGCGAGGTCGCCCATGCGCTCGAGGGACGCGCTCATCCGCAGGGAGCCCACGATGATGCGCAGGTCGGACGCGACGGGGCCCTGGAGCGCGAGGATCTCGATCGCCTTCTCATCGAGCGCCGTCTGCAGGAAGTCGATCCGCGCGTCGGCGGCGATGACCTCCTGGGCGAGCTCGACGTCGGCGTTCGTGAGCGACTCGACGGCCCGATCGAGTGCGGTGGCCACGAGGCGCGAGATCTCGACGAGGTCCTCATGGACCTTCTGCAGCTCCTCCTGGAATACCTTTCGCACGATGGCGTCCTTTCACGGCTCGACGGGGCAGAGCCCCGGCAGGTGCTCCGACTCATCAACACTTCCAGCGGTCAATGAACAGTTCGCCGCCTTGAGGTGAACGTTAGTTGAACCGGCCCCTCCCAGCCAGCAGGGCGGTCCGCACGGGGTGGGACGCGGCCTAAGCTAAAGATCGTGGACCCTCTCGTCGTCGGCATCGTGGCGGCCCTGATCGGCCTGTCGTTCGGCGCCTTCGGCGTGCTCGCCTTCAGTGCGAGCCAGCGCCAGCGCCAGCTCCTGGAGGGCCCGGCCGCCGAGCCGGGCTTCCCCGAGGGCGCCGCCGATGTCCTCTCCGTGCTGGGCCAGGCCTTCGTGGTGGTGGACGCGGTCGACGGCGTGGTCCGCGCGAGCCCCGCCGCCTACGCCTACGGGCTCGTCCGGGGCCACACGGTTGTGCACCGCGAACTGCTGCAGATGACGGCGAAGGTGCGCGGGAACGGGGTGATCCTCGAGAAGCAGCTCGAGCTGCCGCGGGGACCGCTCGGCCAGGGCACCATCATTGTCAACGTGCGCGCCGCCGTCCTCGGCGACGAGTACATCCTCCTGCTCGCCGACGACAGGACAGAGATCACCCGCACGGAGCGCATCCGCAACGACTTCGTCGCCAACGTCTCCCACGAGCTCAAGACCCCGGTCGGCGCCATCTCGCTGCTGGCCGAGGCCCTCGAGGCGAGCCCCGACGACGAGGATGCGGTGCGCCGGTTCGCCGCGCGCATGCACAAGGAGGCGAGCCGCCTGGCCGCGCTCGTGCAGGACATCATCGAGCTCTCCCGCCTCCAGGGCGCCGACGTGGTGCACCAGGGCAAGGCCGTGGACATCAACGAGGTGGTCGCCGACGCCGTCGACCGGTCCCGGCTCGCCGCCGAGGCCAAGGACATCGAGGTCCGCGTGGGCGGCGACGTCGGCGCGCAGGTCTTCGGCGACCCCGACCTGCTGACCAACGCCTTCCGGAACCTCATCGACAACGCCGTACGGTACTCCCCGGGGAACACCACGGTGGGGATCGGCATCCGGCACCGGGACGGCCTCGTGTCCGTCTCGGTCACGGACCAGGGGATCGGCATGGGCCCCGAGGACCAGGAGCGCGTCTTCGAGCGCTTCTACCGCGCGGACGCCGCCCGCTCGCGGCAGACCGGCGGCACGGGCCTCGGCCTGAGCATCGTCAAGCACGTCGTGGAGAACCACGGAGGCGAGGTGACCGTGTGGTCGCAGCCCGGCAAGGGCTCGACCTTCACGGTGCGCCTGCCGGACCTCGAGGGCGGCACGGAAGACCAGAGCGCGGCCGGACGGCCGCCGGAGCAAGGAGCGATGGCTTGAGCAGGATCATGATCGTCGAGGACGAGGAGTCGTTCAGCGACCCCTTGTCGTTCCTCCTGGCGAAGGAGGGCTACGAGGTCGAGGTGGTGGACAACGGCCACGACGCGCTGGTCGAGTTCGACCGCAACGGGGCCGACCTCGTGCTCCTGGACCTCCAGCTTCCCGGGATCCCCGGGACGGAGGTGTGCAGGCAGCTCCGCGCGCGCTCGGGCGTGCCGGTGATCATGCTCACCGCGAAGGACTCCGAGATCGACAAGGTCGTGGGCCTCGAGCTCGGCGCCGACGACTACGTCACCAAGCCGTACTCCTCGCGCGAGCTCGTGGCGCGGGTGCGGGCGGTCCTGCGCCGCCACGGCGAGCCCGAGGAGCTCATCTCCTCGACCGTGCAGGCCGGCCCGGTGCGCATGGACGTGGACCGGCACGTGGTGAGCGTCGACGGCGAGCAGGTGTCCCTGCCGCTGAAGGAGTTCGAGCTGCTCGAGATGCTCCTGCGGAACTCGGGACGCGTCCTCACCCGCGGCCAGCTGATCGACCGGGTGTGGGGCTCCGACTATGTGGGCGACACCAAGACGCTCGACGTGCACGTGAAGCGCCTGCGGAGCAAGATCGAGCCCGACCCCTCCAACCCGCGCCACCTCGTCACCGTGCGCGGCCTGGGCTACAAGTTCGAGCCCTGAGCCGCTCCTTCTGAAGGTCACCTCCTGGGAGTCGCCTTCTGTAGGTCACCTTCTGGGGGTCACGTCCTGAAGGTCATCTTCTGGAGGTCACCTTCTGAGAGGCACGTCCTGAAGGTCACGTCATGTGGCTCTCAGGACGTGACCTTCAGGACGTGACTTCCAGAAGTACGACGCCGGCCGCCCACCCTCGCGGGGTGAGCGGCCGGCGTCGTCAGCGGCTGGCTCGGGCGACGCCTCGCGGCGCCCGGTGGGGCCTCGGGGTCAGCGGCTCGGGGTAGCCGAGGCGGACGCGGAGGCGGAGGCCGACGCGGAGGCCGGCTCCGAGGCGGGGCCGGAGGCCGAGCCGGACGGGGTCGCCGAGGCCGAGCCGGACGGGCTCGGGATGTACTGGCGGTACTCGGAGAGGGTGCCGTCGACGATCGGGACCTGGACGTCCTGGGTGGTGCTGCCCGCGGTGAAGGAGATCTTCGCGAGGGCGCCCGGGATGCCCCCGGCGTGCGAGAGGGTCACGTTGTTGCCTGGCTTGGCCAGCTGGACCTCGCCCTTCTTCGGGACGTCGATGCGCATGGTCGAGGAGGAGGCATCCTTGAACGTGAGGGTCATGTCCTGGTCGGTCGGGTTGAAGACCGTGCCGACGAGGCGGCCGGGTCCACCGCCCGACGCGGCGTCGGCCGAAGCCGACGAGGCGGGCTTCGGGTCAGCCGAGACGACGAGCATGTTGCGCAGCTGCAGCGAGCCGATGTCCGCCCGGACGCCGTCCGAGGGCGAGTACATGTGGGTGGTCTGCTGGGCGTTGATGTAGCCGCAGCCCGTGGCGGTCAGCAGGCCGACGCCCAGCGCGGCGAGGACAGCGACGCGCTTGGCCGGCTTCGTTGCAGAAAAACGCACAGCTGGCTCCTGAAGAGGGTGGGAGGTGTCTGGTCGCCCCTAGCGTATCGCCAATTTCGACGTTCTGTAGATTCGGCGCGGCCGCCCCAGCGTGCCCTGTTGACCGCGCGCGGCGCGCGCGCGACGCGGACGTGAAGCATGCTTTTCGAGCCGGGTCAACCCCCCTGGGGGTACCCAAAGGGCCCGACTTCCGCGTGATTCCGGGCTTCGTGCGGCGTCCGGAGGCCCGGTCCGGAAGGGGAACGTGGTAGACTAGTCTGCGGGAAAGGGGAATGTCCACATGGTTTTTGAGGTTGGCGAGACGGTTGTTTACCCCCACCACGGTGCAGCCAAGATCGAAGAGATCAAGATGCGCACGATCAAGGGCGAAGAGAAGATGTATCTCAAGCTCAAAGTGGCTCAGGGTGACCTGACGATTGAAGTACCGGCCGAGAATGTGGACCTTGTCGGGGTCCGCGATGTCGTGGGCAAGGAAGGCCTCGAGCACGTGTTCGATGTCCTCCGTGCCGAATTCACCGAGGAGCCGACCAACTGGTCCCGCCGCTACAAGGCGAACCTCGAGAAGCTGGCCTCCGGCGACGTGATCAAGGTGGCAGAGGTCGTCCGCGACCTGTGGCGCCGGGATCAGGACCGCGGCCTGTCCGCAGGCGAGAAGCGCATGCTGGCCAAGGCCCGCCAGATCCTCATCTCCGAGCTCGCGCTCGCCGAGAAGACGGACGAGGAGCAGGCTGCGACGGTCCTGGACGAGGTCCTCGCCTCCTGAGGCAGCCTCCCCAGAGGCAAGGATGTCCACGAAGGCCCCGGCGGATGCCGGGGCCTTCGTGCGTTTCCGGGGCTCCCGCCGCGTTCGTCTAGGCTGGAGCCCATGACTGAAGCCTCCCCGCAGCCCGCGTCCCCGACAGCCGTCGTGATCGTGGCGGCGGGCTCGGGGATGAGGCTCGGATACGGCATCCCCAAGGCGCTGGTCCCGCTCGCGGGCGCCCCCCTGCTCCTGCACGCGCTCCGCGGCGCGGCCGGCGCCGGGATCGCCCGCCAGATCTGCGTCGCCGTCCCGGAGGACGACACGGAGCTCACCGAGCTGTGCCGCACCTTCGCCGAGGAGCTCGGCGAGCTGGCCCCCGAGATCACCGTCGTCCCGGGCGGCGAGACGAGGTCGGACTCGGTCCGCGCCGCCCTCGCGGCCCTCGCGCCGGGCACCGTCCACGTCCTCGTGCACGACGCCGCCCGCCCGCTCACGCCGTCCGAGGTGTTCCACCGCGTGGCCGAGGCGCTCGAGAGGGGCGCGGGCGCCGTCGTGCCCGCCATCCCGGTGGTCGACACCATCAAGTCCACCGCACCCACCGAGGGCGAGGCGGCGGCGGTCGCGGCCGAGGTCGTGACGGGCACCGCGGTGCGGGAGCAGCTGCGGGCCGTGCAGACGCCGCAGGGGTTCGACGTCGCCGCCCTCCGCAGCGCCCATGAGCTGGCCGCGACGTGGGACCCCGAGCAGGTCGCCGCGATCACGGACGACGCGATGCTCATCGAGTCGATCGGCACCCCGGTCTACGTGGTGCCCGGCGACCTCCAGGCGTTCAAGGTCACGACCCCCATGGACCTCCACGTGGCGGAGACCCTCGTCGCCGCCCAGGGCTGAGCCCCGGAACCTGACCCAGGAGAACCCCATGAGCATGCCCCGCACCGGGATCGGCATCGACGTCCACGCGTTCGCCCCGGAGGGTGAGCCCCGCCCGCTGTGGCTCGGCGGCCTCCTGTGGGAGGGCGAGCGCGGGCTCGCCGGGCACTCGGACGCGGACGCCGTGGCCCACGCGGCCGCGAACGCCCTGTTCTCCGCCGCAGGCCTCGGGGACCTGGGGACGCACTTCGGCACCGACCGGCCGGAGTACGCCGGCGCCTCGGGGACGACGCTGCTCGCGGAGGCGGCCTCCATCGTGCGGGAGGCCGGGTTCGAGATCGGCAACGTCGCGGTGCAGCTCATCGCCCAGCGCCCCAGGTTCGGGCCCCGCCGGGCAGAGTCCGAGGCGCTGCTGTCCGAGATCGTCGGCGCACCGGTGAGCATCAGCGCGGCGACCACGGATCATCTCGGGTTCACGGGACGCCGGGAGGGCGTCGCCGCCCTCGCCACCGCCCTCGTCGCGCCGGTCCGGTAGGCCGCCCCGGTCCGGGGGGCCATTTCCGTCCGCTAGACTGGTGGGCCGTTCCGACCACCCGCCATACCGCGACGCCCGCCGTCGCCGATCCCCAGGGAGCCACTGCATGAAGAGAGGCCTGCTCGCCACCGCCCTCGCCGCCACGATGCTGCTGACCGCCTGTGGGGGCGACGGCCGCCTCAGCGTCCAGGAGAGCTGCAAGCTGCTCAGCAACGACCAGTTCAAGCCCACCGGCAACCAGGTCCAGCAGGCCAAGGCCGTCGCCGACCACTACGCCGACCTGGCCAAGAAGGTGGACCCGTCGATCGGAACGATCATCCAGGGCATGGCAGACCTGCAGAAGAAGGTCGCCGATTCCTCGACGGCGGTGGCCACGCCCGAGCAGCAGAAGCAGTTCACGGACGCGCTCAACAGCATCGGCAAGGTCTGCCCGAACTGACCCGGCTGCCCGGCGCTGACCAGGCCGCCCCGCGTCCCACTCACCCTCCCGTATACCCTTATCCAGTGACCCTGCGCTTCTACGATTCCGCCACAGCCGAAGTCCGCGACTTCGTCCCACTCGAGCCCGGCAAGGCCTCGGTGTACTACTGTGGCGCCACCGTGCAGGGCTCCCCGCACGTGGGGCACGTGCGCTCGGCGATCGTCTTCGACCAGCTCACCCGGTGGCTCGCCTACCGCGGCTACGAGACCACGGTGGTCCGCAACGTCACGGACATCGACGACAAGATCCTCGCCAAGTCGGAGGCGAGCTTCGCGCCGGACTTCGTCCCCGAGGGCACCTACATCCCCCGCGAGGAGTGGTTCGCGCTCGCCTACCGGTACGAGCAGGAGTTCGAGGCCGCCTATGAGGTCCTGGGCGTCCAGCGGCCCACCTACGAGCCCCGCGCCACCGGCCACATCACGGAGATGCACGATCTCATCGCCCGGCTCGTCGAGCGCGGCCACGCCTACCCCGCCGGGGACGGCTCCGGTGACGTGTACTTCGATGTGCGGTCGTGGCCCGAGTACGGCTCCCTGACGCACCAGCGGATCGAGGACATGCAGGCCGCCGCGGACGCCGATCCGCGCGGCAAGCGGGACCCTCGGGACTTCGCGCTGTGGAAGGGCCACAAGCAGGGCGAGCCCGAGACGGCCAGCTGGCCCTCGCCGTGGGGCCGCGGCCGGCCGGGCTGGCACCTCGAGTGCTCCGCGATGGCCACGAAGTACCTCGGCGCCCGCTTCGACATCCACGGGGGCGGCCTCGACCTGCGCTTCCCGCACCACGAGAACGAGCTCGCCCAGTCCGCCGCGGCCGGGGACGGCTTCGCGAACTTCTGGATGCACAACGGCATGGTCACCTACGAGGGCGAGAAGATGTCGAAGTCCATCGGCAACGTCATCGCCCCCGCGGAGATGCTCGCGCTCGCCAGCCCCCGCGTGGTGCGCTACTACCTCGGCCAGGCCCACTACCGCTCGGTGCTCGACTACCGGCCCACCTCCCTCACGGAGGCGGCGGCCGCGGTCGAGCGCATCGACGGATTCATCGCCAAGGCGAGCGCCCGGGCCGGTGGAGACTTCGCCCCGTACGACGGCGGCGGCTCGCCTCGCGCGGGCCAGGCCGGGGAGGCGCACGGTTCCGTGCCGGAGGCGTTCGCCGAGGCCATGGACGATGACCTCAACATCCCGCAGGCCCTCGCCGTGCTGCACGAGACGGTGCGGCGCGGCAACTCGGCCCTGGCCGACGGCGATGCCGAGGCGTCCTCCGCGGCGTTGGCCGAAGTGCTGGCGATGACCGCCGTCCTCGGCCTCGACGCCGCCCGCAGCGACGCGCCGTCGTCCGACAGCGCCGCCCACCGCGCCCTCGCCGTCCTCGTCGACGCGCAGCTCGGGGCGCGGGCCGCCGCACGGGCCGCCAAGGACTGGGCGGCCGCAGACGCGATCAGAGACACCCTCTCGGCGGCGGGCATCGCCGTCGAGGACTCAGCAGACGGTGCCGCCTGGAGCCTCGCTGCCCCGCACACCGCACAGACCAACCGAATGGGAGCTTAGATGGCCGCCAAGGGACGCCCGGGAGCAACCCGGAAGAAGAAGGGCCCCACCACCGGCACCGGCGGCCACGGCCGCAAGGCCCTCGAGGGCAAGGGCCCCACGCCCAAGGCCGAGGACCGCGTGTACCACAAGGCGCACCGTGCCAAGGAGCTGGCCGAGCGCTCGGCCGCCAAGCGCAGCGGGCAGCCGGGGCGGCTCGCCGCCGGGCGCGGCGGGACCGGCCGGACCAAGGGCGCCGAGGAGATGGTCACCGGGCGCAACTCGGTGGTCGAGGCGCTCCGCGCGGGCGTCCCGGCGAAGGCCCTGTACGTGGCGGTCCGGATCGAGATGGACGACAGGGTGCGCGAGGCCATGAAGCTCGCCGCGGAGGCCGGCATCGCGCTGCTCGAGGCCCAGAAGCCCGAGCTGGACCGCATGACGGACGATGCGATTCACCAGGGCCTCGCCCTCCAGGTCCCCCCGTACGAGTATCCGGACGCCTTCGAGCTGGCCGAGGAGACCATCGAGAAGTGGCGCCGGGGGCACATCGCCAACGCGCCGCTGTTCGTGGCGCTCGACGGGATCACGGACCCGCGCAACCTCGGCGCGATCATCCGCTCGGTCTCCGCGTTCTCGGGCCACGGCGTGATCGTGCCCGAGCGCCGCTCGGTGGGCATGACGGCCGCGGCGTGGAAGACGTCCGCCGGCGCGGCCGTCCGCGTCCCGGTGGCCAAGGCCCCGAACCTCAACACCGTGCTGCGGCAGATGAAGGAGCTCGGGATCTTCGTGCTCGGGCTCGACGGCGACGGCGACGTCTCGCTGCCCGGCCTCGCGCTCGCGACCGAGCCCGTGTGCCTCGTGGTCGGGTCCGAGGGCAAGGGCCTCTCCCGGCTCACCCGCGAGCTGTGCGACCAGATCGTCTCGATCCCGATCGACTCCGACATGGAGTCGCTCAACGCCGGCATGGCCGTGGCGATCTCGCTCTACGAGGTCTCGACCCGCCGGGCGGCCGCCGAGGCCAAATAGCGCTCCGCGACGTCACTCCGCGGGTCCGCGGGGTGACCTCGCGCGTTCCGCGGGGTGACCCCGCCCTAGAGGCGGACGCGGTTCGCCAGGACGGGCAGGGCCTCCCGCGCCTTCGCCACCTGGGCCACGTCGAGGTCCACGTACAGCGTCTCGGGCCCCGACCCGGCCCGCTCGAGCAGGTGCCCGAACGGGTTGACCACCGCGGAGCGGCCGATCCCGGTCGGCGCGCCGTGCTTCGCATCCACGCCCGCGGCCTCCGGGTCGGACTGGCCCACGGCCACCACGAAGCAGGTGGAGTCCACGGCCCGCGCCCGCACGAGCAGGTCCCACTGCTCGGCCTTCCCGGGCCCGGGACCCCACGAGGCGCACACGATCTGGACCTGGGCGCCGTCGTCGGCCGTCGAAGTGAAGAGGTCCGGGAAGCGCACGTCGTAGCAGGTGGCGAGCCCGAACGTGACGCCGCCGGCCGTGAAGGTGACGGGCTCCTTGCCCGCGGTGACGGTGTCCGACTCGAGGAAGCTGAACGCGTCGTAGAGGTGGATCTTGTCGTAGTGGGTCTCGACGCCGCGGCCGTGGACCAGGAGGGTGTTCCGGACGGTCCCGCCCACTCCGGGCGTGAACATGCCCACAACCACGACCACCCCGGCATCGTCGGCGGCGGCGCGCACGGCCTGGGCCCACGGCCCGTCGAGGGGCTCGGCGATCTCCGTGAGCGAGTGCCCGAACGCGCGCATGGTCGCCTCGGGGAAGACGACGACGTCGGCATGCCGGCGGGCCGCCTCGGCGGTCCGCGCGCGGACGAGGGCGAGGTTGTCCTCGACGGAGCGGGACGAGGTCAGCTGGACGAGTGCGATCCGCATGCCCCCAGTATGTCCGAAGGCGTCGCAGAAGGCCCGGCCTTCTCGGCAGTTCGGGTCCGGATACTAGGATGAGCATGCTGAAGGGGCGGCCCCCACGCTCTGTCGACCCTGGCACCGACGAGGAAGGACCACGGCCCTGCCAGACGGGCCAAGGATGCTATGAGCATGAGCAACATGACGATGCCGCTGGCGTTCGTGGTGACGCCGTCGCAGCCGTTTCCGCTCGGTCTCACCCCCGGCCGATCCGCCGAGCAGCAGGCAACCCACACCGTCAACCTCGCCGTGTACGCCCCCGGCCTCGACGCGGTGGACGTCCACTTCCTCGACCACGGCGGCACCTGGCGCAAGGCGCCCCTGCCCGAGTACACGGACGGGGTCCACCACGGCCTGATCGCCGGCATCCCCGAGGGCACCCGGTACGCCTTCGCCGCCCGCACCGACGAGGCCGGGGAGGTGCCCGCGCCCGGCGAGGGCACCCTGCTCCTCGACCCCTATGGCCGCGCAGTCGAGGAGGACGAGGGCCGCTGGCTGAACGTGCGGGTCCACAATGGGTTCGACTGGGGCGACGTGGAGCGGCCCTCCGTCCCGCTGCGGGACACCGTCATCTACGAGGCCCACGTCAAGGGCCAGACCATGCTCCACCCGGACATCCCCGAGAACCTGCGCGGAACGTATGCGGGCCTCGCGCACCCGGTGATGATCGACTACTTCCGGCGGCTGGGCATCACGAGCGTCGAGCTCCTGCCCGTCCACTTCCACCTCGACGAGTCGCACCTCCAGGACCTCGGCCTCACCAACTACTGGGGCTACAACACGGCGGCGTTCTTCGCCCCCCACCCCGCCTACGCCACCGAGGCCGCCCGGGCGGCCGGGCCGCAGGCGGTGCAGGACGAGTTCAAGGGCATGGTCAAGCTCCTGCACCAGGCCGGCATCGAAGTGCTCCTGGATGTGGTCTACAACCACACGGCGGAGGAGGGGCAGGACGGACCGGCCGTCAGCTTTCGCGGGCTCGGCGACCACGAGTACTACCGCTGCGATCCTCAGGGCCGGTACATCGACACCACCGGCTGCGGCAACACGCTCGACTTCTCGAATCCGCGCGTGGTCCAGCTGGCCCTCGATTCGCTGCGGCTGTGGGCCGAGGACTACAGGATCGACGGCTTCCGGTTCGACCTCGCCGTGTCCCTCTGCCGCGACGGGCAGCACTCGTTCACGGCGGCGCACCCCTTCCTCGTCGCGGCCGCCGCGGACCCGGTGATCTCGCGCACCAAGCTCATCGCCGAGCCGTGGGACCTCGGCTTCGGCGGCTGGCAGACGGGGCGGTTCCCGCTGGGCTGGTCCGACTGGAACGACCACTACCGCGATACCGTCCGCGACTTCTGGCTCTCGGACCGGGCGGAGCTCGATGCGGGCGGACTGGGAGGCCCGACGGCGAGGCTCGCCGACGCGCTCTCGGGCTCGCACGGGCTGTTCGCGGCATCGGGCCGCACGGCACTGGCCTCGGTCAACTTCGTCGCCGCCCATGACGGCTTCACCCTCGCGGACCTCACGGCGTACCACCGCAAGCACAACGAGGCCAACGGCGAGCAGAACCGGGACGGTGCCACCCACAACCGCTCCTACAACCACGGCTTCGAGGGCCCCACCGAGGTCGAGTCCATCCTCGAGGCGCGGACCCAGACGGTGAAGAACCTCATGGCCACGCTCATGGTCTCCCTCGGGGTGCCCATGCTCACGGCCGGAGACGAGTTCGGGCGCACGCAGCAGGGCAACAACAACGCCTACTGCCAGGACAACGAGCTGACCTGGCTGAACTGGAACCTGGACTCCACCGGCCAGCACCTGCTCGAGCACACGGCCTGGCTCATCCGCATCCGGCGCGACTTCCTCCAGCGCCAGCCCCCGAGCTACCCGGCCCGCGAGGAGAGCAACTACTTCCACTGGTTCGGCCCCGACGGCGAGCCCATGGACCCCGCCCGCTGGCAGGACCCGCGGGAGCGGCTCCTGCAGTTCCTCCTCGGCTCGAAGGACGGCTACCTCGACGGCCTCGTGGTGGTCAACGGCAGCCCGGAGCGGACCGTGGTGACCTTCCCCGAGGCTAAGGGGCACGCGATGGCGTACGAGCTGCGCTATTCCACCGCGCGCCACGCCGAGCAGCGCATCGGCACGGTGTTCGCCTCCGGGCAGCAGGACGCCGCCGAGCCGTACTCCCTGACGATCTACCGGGCCCGGTCCGCGGCATGACGCGGGCCATGGCCCGCGCGGCGGTCCCGCTCGTGCTGCTCGCCACGGCGCTTGCGGGCCTGCTGTCCGCCTGCGGCGGGCTGACGGCCGACGCCGGGCGGTCGCCGTCGTTCTCCGCCTCCGCTCCCGCTTCCGCCGCGGCCCCAGCGGGGCGGGCGAATCCGAGCCGGCTCGCGGAGGTGAAGGCGTCCCAGCTGCCGCGCGAGGCCCGGGACACCCTCGCGCTCATCGCGCGGGGCGGCCCGTACCCCTACAGCCGCGACGGGGTCGTGTACAGCAACTTCGAGAAGATCCTGCCGGCCAGGCCCAGCGGGTACTACCACGAGTACACCGTGCCCACTCCCGGCTCGTCGGACCGCGGCGCGCGGCGGATCGTGGCGGGCCAGCAGGGCGACTCCTATTACACGGACGACCACTACGCGTCGTTCAGATTCATCCGGGAGGGGCAGTGACGGCACGCCGGCCATCGGGGGAGCGCCGCCGGGTGGTCGTCCCGGCCGCGCCGTCCAAGCGCGAGGTGCTCGCCGCGTTCGGGATAGCGCTGGGCTTCCCGGACTACTACGGGGCGAACCTCGACGCGCTCAACGACTGCCTCCAGGACCTCGCCTCCGAGCTCGCCAACGGCGAGGGCCGCCCGCTCGAGATCGAATGGCGGGTGAGCCAGGCCTTCCGGGCAACCCCTGCCTTCGCGGCCGTGGAGGGCATCCTCGCCGACGCCGTCGGCGCGAGCGAGGACGCCCTCACAGTGCGGGTCGTGGACGCCTGATCAGGCGTTGACCACGAGGCCCAGCTCGGCCTTGGACGCGAGCCCCTCATGCCGAGGGATCACCCGGACGGTGTAGCCGAACGCGCCCGAGTGCTCGATCGTCGCGGCGCCGGTGAAGAGGTAGCGGCCGTTGCCGAGGTGCTCGCTCGGCTCCAGCTCCGTCAGGCCCACGCCGGTGAGCTGGTCGGCGTCGTCCACCTTCCCGTAGGCGAGCTCCACGAGCACGTCGGAGGGGTTGAGGACGCCGAGGTTGAGGTAGGTGCTGACGTTGAGCTTGTCGCCGATCTGCGGGACCTCCGAGAGGCCGCCCGAGTCGATGTGCTCGACGTGGACCTGGGACCAGTTGCTGCGCACGTGCTTGGTCCAGGCGGCGAGCTCGCGCGCGGCCCGGTAGTCCTCCGCCACCGCCGCACGGCCGGCCTTGGCCGCCGGGGTGTAGAGCTCGGTGACGTAGTCGCCCACCATCCGGTCCGCCGAGACGGCAGGGCCCAGGAACGAGAGGGTGTGCTTGATCATCGAGATCCAGGAGGTCGGCTCGCCCTCGGGGCGCCCCGAGGACGGCCCCGCGGCGCCCGCGGACTCGGCGCCCGTCTCGGTGCCGGCGTGACCGTAGAAGCGCGGGGCCACCTGGGACTCGATGAGCTCGTACAGGGCCGCGGCCTCGATGTCGTCCCGCTCGTGGGCGCTCGCGCTGCCGCTCGCGGTCGGGATCGCCCAGCCGTTGGAGCCGTCGTAGAGCTCGTCCCACCAGCCGTCGAGGACCGAGAGGTTGAGCGAGCCGTTGATCGCCGCCTTCATCCCGGACGTCCCGCATGCCTCGAGGGGCCGCAGCGGGTTGTTCAGCCACACATCGCAGCCGGGGAACAGGGTGCGGGCCATCGCAATGTCATAGTTCGGCAGGAACACGATGCGGTGGCGGACCTCCGGGTCGTCCGTGAACCGCACGAGGTCCTGGATCATCTTCTTGCCGGCGTCGTCGGCCGGGTGCGACTTCCCCGCGATGACGATCTGGATCGGGTGCTCCGGATCCAGCAGCAGCCGCTTGAGGCGCGCCGGGTCGCGGAGCATGAGGGTGAGGCGCTTGTAGGTGGGGACGCGGCGCGCGAACCCGATGGTGAGGACGTCCGGGTTCAGGATCGAGTCGGTCCAGGTCAGCTCGGCCTCGCCAGCGCCGCGCTTGCGCCAGGCGGCGCGCACGCGCCGGCGCACGTCCTCGATGAGACGGGTCCGCAGCTCGCGGCGGATCTGCCAGATCTTCTCATCCGAGACGTTGAAGACGACGTCCCAGCGGCCGCCCACCCCCGAGCCCGGGGCGAGGTCCTCGGCCATGGAGTTGACGCTCGGGTCGATCCACGTGGGCACGTGCACGCCGTTCGTCACGGACGTGATCGGCACCTCGGAGTGGTCGAAGCCCGGCCAGAGGCCGGAGAACATCTCACGGGAGACGCGGCCGTGCAGCTTCGCGACGCCGTTGGCCCGCTGGGCGAGGCGAAGGCCCATGACCGCCATGTTGAACACGGACGGGTCCCCGCCCTCGTAGCTCTCCCGCCCGAGCTCGAGCACCTTGGCGGTGGGCACGTCCGGGGCCAGGCCGGCATCGAAGAAGTACTTGATCTGCGCCGCATCGAACCGGTCGATGCCCGCGGCCACGGGCGTGTGGGTCGTGAACACGGTGGACGCGCGGCCGGCCACGAGGGCCTCGTCCCAGGTGAGGGGCTCGGACGCGGACATCAGCTCCTGGATCCGCTCGATGCCCAGGAAGCCCGCGTGGCCCTCGTTCGTGTGGAAGACCTCCGGCGCCGGGCCGCCCGTGAGCCGCTGGAAGATGCGCAGCGCCTTCACGCCGCCCATGCCCAGCAGGAGCTCCTGCTGGAGCCGGTGGTCTCCGCCGCCGCCGTAGAGGCGGTCGGTGATGGAGCGCGCGCCGTCGTCGTTCGCCGGCATGTTGGAGTCGAGCAGCAGCAGCGGGACGCGGCCCACGTCGGCGCGCCAGATGTGGGCGTGGAGCTTGCGGCCGTTGGGCAGCGGGAGGGTCACCACGCACGCCGTGCCGTCGGCTTCCTTGAGCAGCGTCAGGGGCAGCGCGTCCGGGTCGAGCACCGGGTAGGTCTCCTGCTGCCACGCATCGCGCGAGAGCGACTGCTTGAAGTAGCCGGCCTGGTAGAGGAGGCCGACGCCGATCAGCGGCACACCGAGGTCGGAGGCGCTCTTGAGGTGGTCGCCGGCGAGAATCCCGAGGCCGCCGGAGTACTGGGGGAGGACCTCCGTGATCCCGTACTCGGGGGAGAAGTAGGCGATGCACCTCGGTGCCGCGTCCCCGAGCCCCTGGTACCAGCGCGGTTCCTCGAGGTAGGCGCGCAGGTCCTCCTCGGCCGCGCGCACGCGGGCCACCACGTCCGGATCCAGGGCCAGCCGCTGCAGCTGCTCGCGGGTGACGAGGCCCAGCAGGCCTGCCGGATCGTGCCGGCTCTCTTCCCAGAGTTCGGGGTCGAGACCGGCGAAGAGCTCACGGGTCGGCTGGTGCCAGGACCAGCGCAGGTTCGTGGCGAGCGTGTCGAGCGCAGCGATCGGCTCAGGGAGCACGGTGCGGACGGTGAATCTACGGATGGCCTTCACCTGCGCCACACTAGCCGAGCCGCGAGCACCGATGAAGAGTGCCACGTTACATGGCGGTGAACTGCGGGTATGGGTCGGGGAGCGGGGTCACCGGCGGCCGGTCACGTCCTTCGCAATCGTCCGCGAGCCGGGCTATCGTGACGGATGGACAGGCCATCAGGGACCACGCCCGCCATGCGAAAGGACAACCTGTGCCCGCTCTCGAACCGCACATTCCCGGCAAGCTCCGCTTCGGCCGCTTCCCCATCACGGACGTCTCACCCGTGGTCGAGGGCGGGGCGTTCCCCGCGAAGGCCGTCGCCGGAGAGGGCATTGCGGTGGGCGCCACCGCATTCCGCGAGGGCCACGACGCGCTCGGCGTGAGCGCAGTCCTCTACTCTCCGCGCGGGAAGGAGAAGCAGCGCGTCCGGCTCCGCGAGCTGGGCAAGGGCCTGGACCGCTGGCACGGCATCCTCACCCCCACCAAGGAGGGCGAGTGGACCTTCACCATCGAGGCCTGGCATGACCGCTACGGCACGTGGCACCACAACGCCGCCGTGAAGATCGCCGCGGGCATCGACGTCGAGCTCATGCTCGCCGAGGGCGCGGCGCTCTTCGCCGCCGCGGCCGAGGACGAGGACCGCAGCGAGGCGGACCGCGCAACGCTCCGCTCGGCGTCGTACACGCTCGCCGACGCCTCCCGCTCCGTCGAGGATCGCCTCGCCGCGGGCGAGGCGCCCGAGGTGCGGGCCGCCGTCGAACGCCTCCCGATCCGCGAGCTCGTCACGGAGAGCGAGCACTTCCCCCTCCTGGTCGAGCGCGAGCGGGCCGGGCGCGGCGCGTGGTACGAGTTCTTCCCCCGCTCGGAGGGTGCCGTGCGCGACCATGCGACGGGGGCGTGGACCTCGGGCACGCTGCGCACCGCCGCCGAGCGCCTCCCCGGCGTGGCGGCCATGGGCTTCGACGTCATCTACCTGCCGCCGATCCACCCGATCGGGCGCGCCTTCCGCAAGGGCCCGAACAACTCGCTCACCGCCGACCCGGGGGATCCCGGCTCGCCGTGGGCCATCGGCGCCGCCGAGGGCGGCCACGACACGATCCACCCGGACCTCGGCACCTTCGAGGACTTCGAGGCGTTCGTGGCCCGCGCCGAGGAGCTCGGACTCGAGGTGGCTATCGACCTCGCGCTGCAGGCCTCGCCGGACCACCCCTGGGTGACGTCCCATCCCGAGTGGTTCACCACCCGCGTCGACGGCTCGATCGCCTACGCCGAGAACCCGCCGAAGAAGTACCAGGACATCTACCCGCTGAACTTCGACAACGATCCCGAGGGCCTGTCCAAGGAGATCCTGCGGATCGTGAACCTCTGGATCGACCACGGGGTGAAGATCTTCCGCGTCGACAACCCGCACACCAAGCCCGTGTGGTTCTGGGAGTGGCTCATCGGCAAGGTCGCCAAGAAGAACCCCGACGTCGTGTTCCTCGCCGAGGCCTTCACGCGCCCGGCGATGATGAAGGCGCTCGGCCGGGCCGGGTTCCAGCAGTCCTACACGTACTTCACATGGCGGAACACCCGGGCGGAGCTCGAGGAGTTCTTCACCATGATCTCGAAGGACTGGGCCCCGTTCTACCGGCCGAACCTCTTCGTGAACACCCCGGACATCCTCACCGAGTACCTCCAGTTCGGCGGCTGGCCCGCCTTCAAGATCCGCGCCGTCCTCGCCTCGATGGCAAGCCCGCTGTGGGGCGTGTACGCCGGCTATGAGCTGGTCGAGCACGTGGCCCGCCCCGGCGCCGAGGAGTACATCGACAACGAGAAGTACGAGTACAAGCAGCGGGACTGGGCCGGCGCGGAGGCCGCAGGCCGCTCGCTCGCGCCGTACCTGACCCGGCTGAACGAGATCCGGCGCGCCCACCCCGCGCTCATGGACCTGCAGAACCTCACCCTGCACTCGAGCACCGACGATGCGACGGTGGTGTTCTCCAAGCACAAGGAGAACGCCGACGGGACCAAGGACACCCTCATCATCGTCGTCAACGTCGACCCCCACGCGACCCGGGAGAGCACCGTGACCCTGGACCTCCCGGCGCTCCACCTCGACCGGGAGGCCCTCGACCTCGAGGGCAGGTTCCGGGTCGACGACCTCCTGTCCGGGCAGTCGTGGATGTGGGGGGAGCACAACTACGTGCGGCTCGACGCGCACGCCGAACCGGCGCACATCCTCCACGTGCGCCGGTAGCCGGTCCCTCAGGCGCCACGCTAACGTGGCGTAGACCCGAACCAGCGTGACCCGCCGTTAAGGAGACCTGAAGAGTCCATGAACATCGGCCAGCAGGCACAGCCGAACTTCAACGTCAACGCGCCAGGCCTCAAGCACGACCCCTTCTGGTACAAGAAGGCGGTCTTCTACGAGGTCCTCGTCCGGGCGTTCAACGACGCGAACGGAGACGGCTCCGGGGACATCCAGGGCCTGATCGACCGGCTCGACTACCTGCAGTGGCTCGGGGTGGACTGCCTGTGGCTGCCGCCGTTCTTCGAGTCCCCGCTCCGCGACGGCGGCTACGACGTCTCCGACTACGAGTCCGTGCTGCCGGAGTTCGGCTCGATCAGCGACTTCCAGCGGCTCGTCGCAGAGGCCCATGCCCGCGGCGTGCGGATCATCATCGACCTTCCGCTCAACCACACCTCCGACCAGCACCGCTGGTTCCAGGAGTCCCGGCGAGACCCGGACGGGCCGTACGGGGACTTCTACATGTGGAGTGACACGGACGAGAAGTACCAGGACGCCCGCATCATCTTCATCGACACCGAGGAGTCCAACTGGACCTTCGACCCGATCCGGCGGCAGTTCTTCTGGCACCGCTTCTTCAGCCACCAGCCTGACCTGAACTACGAGAACCCGAAGGTCCAGCAGGCGATCTTCGACGTCGTGCAGTTCTGGCTCGACCAGGGCGTGGACGGCATCCGGGCCGATGCGATCCCCTACCTGTACGCGGAGGAGGGGACGAACTGCGAGAACCTCCCGGCCACGCACGTCTTCCTCGCCCGGCTGCGGGAGTTCATGGACCACAAGTACCCGGGCCGCATCATCATCGCCGAGGCCAACCAGCCCCCGCACGAGGTCGTCGAGTACTTCGGCACCGAGACCGAGCCCGAGTGCCACATGGCCTTCCACTTCCCGATCATGCCGCGCCTGTACTACGCGCTGCGCGACCAGAGGGCGCAGCCGATCATCGACACGATGGTGGACACGCCGGCCATCCCGGACGGTGCCCAGTGGGGCACCTTCCTGCGCAACCACGACGAGCTGACCCTCGAGATGGTCACCGTGGAGGAGCGCGAGGCCATGCTCGGCTGGTACGCCTCGGACCCGCGGATGCGGGCCAACGTCGGCATCCGCCGCCGCCTGGCGCCCCTGCTGGACAACTCCCGCGGGGAGATCGAGCTCATCAACGCGCTCCTGCTCTCGCTGCCGGGCAGCCCCTTCCTGTACTACGGCGACGAGATCGGCATGGGGGACAACATCTGGCTCGACGACCGCGACGCGGTGCGCACGCCGATGCAGTGGAACCCCGACCGCAACGCGGGCTTCTCGACCGCGGACCCGGGCAAGCTCTACCTGCCCACGATCCAGTCGTTGGTGTACCACTACGGGATGGCGAACGTGGAGGCCGAGATGGCGCACTCCGGCAGCCTCCTGCGGTGGATCCGCAACATCCTCGGCGTGCGCCGCGCGCATCCGGTCTTCGGCCTCGGCGGCTACCGCAACGTCCCCACGGACAGCGATCGCGTCCTCGCCTACCTGAGGGAGATGCCCGACGACGTGGCGCACGGCAGGCGCGGCGAGGCCATCCTGTGCGTGTTCAACCTCGCCGGGCACCCCGTGGCGGCCGGGCTCGACATGCCGGAGTTCGCCGGGCGCGGCCTGCGGGACATCTTCGGGGGAGAGCCGTTCTCCCAGGTCGGGCAGGACGGGCGCTTCCACGTCACGCTCGGCGCGCACGGGTACTTCTGGCTGCGCGTCCGCAATGCGGCCTCGGTCCCGACCAGCCCGCTGACCACGGCGCTGCCGGTCATTGTCCCTGAGCCCCCGGCCGGGGAGCTGGTCCAGTGACGGACGCCGAGGCCCGAGGCCTCTTCCCGTCCCTGGACGCGCTGCTGGCCGAGTGGATCCCCGGGCAGCGGTGGTTCCCGGCCAAGGGCCGCGAGGTCGAGTTCACCCCGGTGGGCGGCCTCGTGCTCTCGGCCGGTGGCCCTGATGCCCCGCGCCTCGAGGTGCACTTCGTCCGCGCCAGCGCCGGCCGGCTCGACACCATCCTCAACGTGCCGCTGAGCCTGCGCGAGCGGCCGGAGGACGACAGGGAGGCCGCCCTCATCGGCGCCGTCGGCGGACCCGGCGGGACCGTGGTCTGGGTGTACGACGCCGTGCACGAACCCGCCTTCTCGGTGGCGCTGCTGGGCCTGATGGCGGACGGCGCCGCGCTCCAGGGCGACCACGCCGAGGCCGTCGGCTCCTCCAGCGGCCAGGGCGCCCTCCCCGACGGCGCACTCACCGCGTCGGTCCTGCGGGGAGAGCAGTCGAACACCTCGATCGTGGTCCGTTCGGCTGCCGGCGATGCGATGGTCAAGGTCTTCCGCCAGCTCTCGGAGGGGCTCAACCCCGAGGTGGAGCTCGGCGCAGCCCTGGCCCGCGCCCACGCCACCGACGCCCCGACCGCGCTCGGCTGGATCGACGTCGAGTGGGAGCGGCCCTCGAGGGGCCGCGAGCAGGGCCAGCTCGCCGTCGCGCACGAATTCCTGGCCGGCGGCGCGGACATGTGGGGAGTCGCGCTCGACGCCGCTGCCGACGGTCGGGACCTCTCGGACGCGGCGCGCGGACTCGGCGCGGCCACGGCCCGGATCCACACGGCCCTCGCCACGACGCTCGGCACCGAGACGCTCGACGCCGACGCCGCCGATGCGTTCATCCAGCGCATCTCCGAGCGCCTGCGGGAAGCCTGGGCCGAGGTGCGCGCGAGCGTGGCCGTGCCCGACGCGGCCCTCGACGCCCTCCTGGCGGCGCTGCCCGCGGCCTGCGACGGCCTCGTCCTCCAGCGCATCCACGGGGACCTGCACCTGGGCCAGGTCCTCCACTTCGCCGGCAGCGAGCGGCCCTTCGCCATCCTCGACTTCGAGGGCGAGCCGCTCCGGCCCGTCGCCGAGCGCAGCCTGCCCGACGTGGTCCTCCGTGACGTCGTCGGGATGCTGCGTTCGTTCGACTACGCGGCCGGCGCGGCGCGCCGCACGGATCCCGCGGCGCGCGTCCCGGAAGGGTGGGCCGACGCCGCGGGGCGGGCCTACTGGGAGGGCTACGCCTCCGTGGCGGGCGGCGACAGCCCCTTCGGCACCGCCCTCTTCGACGCCCTCTGGCTCGACAAGGCACTGTACGAGGTCTCCTACGAGGAGCGGAACCGGCCAGCGTGGGCCGAGATCCCCCTGCACGCCGCACGCACGGCGCTGGGGGCCTGGCTTCCGGGCCAGGAGCAGGACCGATCACGGGAAGGCATCCCCGGTGGGCCCGAAGGCGTACCGGGCGGGTCAGCAGTCGGGGCGGCGGCACCGCCGCCCGGAGAGGAGGCGCACGTGGCACACGGAGAGCATGCAGGGGGAGCGGCGCAGGGCGCCGGAGACCAGACTGCCGCACAGCACGAGGGCGCGGTCCGCGCCCAGAGCCTGGCAGGCGACGTCGTGGAGGCACCGTCGGGGACTGTCCCCGGCGCCGGCGAGAAGGCGCCCGTCCCCGTCGACCGGGACGTGCTGGCCAAGGTCGCGGCCGGTGCCTTCCACCAGCCGCACGCCGTCCTCGGCGCGCATCTCGACGACGAGGGCACGGTGACGATCCGCGCGCTCAAGCACCTCGCGAGCTCCGTCACGGCGGTCACGCCGGCGGGCCGCGTCCCCTTGGACCACGAGTCGCACGGCGTGTGGGTCGGGACCGTCCCGGAGGCCGACCCTGGCCACGTGCCGGACTACCGGCTCGAGGTCGAGTACGGGGACGGCCATCTCGTCACCGTCGATGACCCGTACCGCTACATGCCCAGCATCGGCGAGCTCGACCTCCACCTGATCGGGGAGGGGCGCCACGAGGAGCTGTGGAAGGCGCTGGGCGCCCATGTGGAGCGGCACCACTCCGTGCTCGGGAACGTCGAGGGCACGTCCTTCAAGGTCTGGGCGCCCAACGCCCAGGCTGTCCAGGTCAAGGGTGACTTCAACGGCTGGGACGGCCGCGAGCACGCGATGCGGAGCCTCGGGACGTCCGGCGTCTGGGAGATCTTCATCCCCGGCGTTGTAGCAGGCATGTGCTACAAGTTCGGGATCCTCACGCGCCACGGCCACTGGGTCGAGCGGGCGGACCCGATGGCCTTCGCCACCGAGGTCCCGCCGCTCACCGCCTCCCGGGTCGACGAGTCGAACTATGTCTTCAAGGACGACGAGTGGATGGCGGCGCGGGCCTCGAAGGATCCGCACAACGCCCCCATGAGCGTGTACGAGGTGCACATCGGCTCGTGGAGGCTCGGACTCGGATACCGCGAGCTGGCCGAGGAGCTCGTCGAGTACGTCCAGCGCATGGGGTTCACCCACGTCGAGTTCATGCCGGTCGCCGAGCACCCCTTCGGAGGCTCGTGGGGCTACCAGGTCACGTCCTACTACGCCCCGAGCTCGCGCTTCGGGCACCCGGACGACTTCCGGTACCTCGTCGACCGCCTCCACCAGGCGGGCATCGGTGTGATCGTCGACTGGGTCCCCGCGCACTTCCCGAAGGACGAGTGGGCCCTGGCGAGGTTCGACGGCGAGCCGCTGTACGAGCACGCCGACCCGATGCAGGGCGAGCACCCCGACTGGGGCACGCTCATCTTCAACTTCGGCCGCACCGAGGTGCGCAACTTCCTCGTGGCGAACGCCCTGTACTGGCTCGAGGAGTTCCACATCGACGGTCTGCGCGTCGACGCCGTCGCGTCGATGCTCTACCTGGACTACTCCCGCCAGGAAGGCCAGTGGCGGCCCAACCAGTACGGCGGCCGCGAGAATCTCGAGGCCATCTCCTTCCTGCAGGAGACGAACGCGACCGCCTACAAGCGCAATCCGGGCATCGTCACGATCGCGGAAGAGTCCACCGCCTTCCCCGGCGTCACAAAGCCCACCTCGCTCAACGGGCTCGGGTTCGGCATCAAGTGGAACATGGGCTGGATGCACGACTCGCTCCAGTACATGCACGAGGACCCCATGAATCGGTCCTGGCACCACAACAAGATGACGTTCTCGATCGTGTACGCGTTCAGTGAGAACTTCCTCCTGCCCATCAGCCATGACGAGGTGGTCCACGGCAAGGGGTCGATGCTGCGCAAGATGCCGGGGGACCGGTGGAAGCAGCTGGCCAACCTGCGCGCGTTCTACGCCTTCCAGTGGGCCCACCCGGGCAAGCAGCTCATCTTCATGGGCTGCGAGTTCGCCCAGGAGGCCGAGTGGAACCAGGAGCACGGGCTCGAGTGGTGGATGGCCGACCTTGAGCCGCACCAAGGGGTCCAGAGGCTCTTCCGCGAGCTCAACTCGGTCTACCGGTCCACGCCGGCCCTCTACGAGAAGGACAACGATCCGGCCGGCTACGAGTGGATCCGCGGCGACGACGCGGAGCGCAACGTCATCTCGTTCATCCGCTGGTCCGACGACGGCGCGCCCCTCGTGTGCATCGCGAACTTCGCCGGCAACCCGCACATCGACTACACCGTGGGCCTGCCGCAGGCGGGACGCTGGCGCGAGCTGCTCAACACGGACGCCACCGAGTTCGGCGGCTCGGGCGTGACGAACGGCGGACTCGTCGTCGCGGAAGCGCGGGAGTGGGACGGCAAGCCGGCCTCGGCGGTGCTCACGCTTCCCCCGCTGGGCGTCGTGTACCTCGTCCCCGATGTCGCCACGGAGACGGCCGAGTAGCCGCAGCCGGCGGGCCAGCCGCGGGCCTATCGGCGGCCGCTGTGGGGAGGCACTCTGATGCCTCCCCACAGCCGTCTCGGGCCGGTTGGCGTTGCCGGCGAGCCGGTGGTATAGTTTTTTCCGCGCCGCAGACCGGGAAGCATCCCGCAAGGCGCAACCAACCCCGACAGTTCGCGAACGCTCATCGAGCCGCAAGGCCCGGTTTGACTCGGAGCGGGCGAGCGGGTAGGTTTGAGAAGTTGCTCCGGGAGGGCCTGATTGGTTCTGGTTGTTACCGGGTGCGGCGTGTTGTTTGAGAACTCAATAGTGTGCCAAGTTTGTTGATGCCATTTTTTATGGTTGTCAAATGTGCCTGT